>NZ_CP102772.1:1505000-1806000 GCF_026020075.1 Bosea sp. NBC_00550 | reverse complement strand
TGCTGGCGCTGGTCCAAGGCGAGGGTTACGAGCGCATCGATGCGATCAAGCTCGATGTCGAAGGGGCCGAGGACATCATTCTCGAACCGTTCCTGCGCGATGCGCCGGAGTCGCTCTGGCCCGGCTTCGTCATCATCGAGGATTCCCGCCAGCGCTGGCAGAGCGACCTCGCGGGGCTCTTGACGCGCAGCGGCTACAAGCTTGTCGCCCAGACGCGGCTCAATCTGGTCTTCGAACGCAAGCGCGCCTGAGCAGCGCGATCGCGTTGCATCGGGGCGTTCGCCGCGCTGCCCGGGCGCCGCGCGACGACGTCTTACCCCGTTGTTTTCGTATCGGCATTTCCCCGAAAACCGCGTTCCACTTTTTGGGCCGATGCTCTAGCTCTTGTATCGAGAGCCAGGAGCGCCGCGATGACCACCAGTGAAGCCAGCCCGTCAGCCGCCATCGTCACGGCCGCGATCCTGGTGATCGGCGACGAGATCCTGTCGGGGCGAACGAAGGACAAGAACATCGGCTATATCGCCGAGTATCTCACCAATATCGGCATCGAGCTGCGCGAGGTTCGGGTCGTTCCGGACGTTACCGACGAGATCGTCGCGGCGCTGAATGCCCTGCGGGCTCGATTCACCTATGTCTTCACGACGGGCGGCATCGGTCCGACCCATGACGACATCACCGCCGATGCTGTCGCGGCCGCCTTCGGCGTCTCCATCGATTACGATCCGCGCGCGGTCGCGATGCTGTCGGAGCGTTTCTCCCCGGCCGATCTCAACGAGGCGCGCATGCGGATGGCGCGCATTCCGGCCGGGGCCGAACTGATCGCCAATGCGATCTCCAAGGCTCCCGGCTTCAATATCGGGAATGTCTATGTGATGGCCGGCGTTCCGGCGATCATGCAGGCGATGCTGGATGTCGTCGCCCCGACATTGCGGACGGGGACGAAGGTCCTGTCGGATACGGTTCAGGCCGGCCTGCGCGAGGGCGATATCGGCGGTCCGCTGGCGGCGATCGCCAAGGCCCATCCAGCGGTTTCGATCGGCTCCTACCCGTTCTGGTCGGATACCGGGCCCGACACGAATATCGTCGTCCGCTCCCGCGAAGCAGACAAACTCGAAGCGGCGATAGCCGACGTGAAATCTATGATTGCGATTGAAAAATCCAAATCCAAATCATGACAGATATATGATAGAATTATTTCAGTAAAATAATGGATTTTCTCTTATTTTGGGCTCCGATGCTGTACGGCATGGTTCAATTGTCACATCGAACATTGCTTTGATATAGTATCCAATCGTATTGGAAGTTCTTGTTTGATGTGATTTGATGTGATTAACTACATATACATCATTCATAAACAAGTTGATGTAATGATTCGCGAGTAGTCGAAAAGAATTCGGCTTCCCTCGCCATGTCTTCGCGTGGCGAGAGTTCGATGACGGCTTTCATGACGGCGCTCGCCCGAGACGAAGCCTGACGCGCGGGCCGCGCCAAAAGGGGGATATGGATGTCGCTCTTTTCCGGCCTTTTCTCGAACAGACATGCTGCGGGTCAGCTTGATGCGATCAACCGATCGCAAGCGGTGATCGAGTTCGACCTCGACGGCAAGATCCTGGATGCCAACGACAATTTCCTTGCCGCCATGGGTTACGCGCTGGCCGAAGTGAAAGGCCAGCATCACAGCATGTTCGTCACGCCCGAAGAAAAGGGCAGTGCGAGTTACAAACAGTTCTGGGCCGATCTCGGACGCGGCGAGTTCTCGCGCGGGCAGTATCTGCGGGTCGGCAAGGGCGGCAAGGAAGTCTGGATCCAGGCGAGCTACAACCCGATCATGGGAGCCGGCGGCAAGCCGAAGAGCGTGATCAAATACGCGTTCGACGTCACCGAGCAGAAGAACCGCCTCGCCGATCTCGAAGGGCAGCGTGCCGCGATCGACAAGGCTCAGGCCGTGATCGAATTCGACCTGACCGGCAAGATCCTGCATGCGGACGAGAATTTCCTCAGTGTGCTCGGCTATTCGCTGGCCGAGATCGCGGGCCAGCATCACCGGATGTTCGTCGATGCGGCCGAGCGGGAGACACCGACCTATCGCGCCTTCTGGGAACGCCTGGGCCGTGGCGAGTACGACGCCGGGCAGTACCGGCGCGTCGGCAAGGGCGGCAGGGAGATCTGGATCCAGGCGAGCTACAACCCGATCCTCGACGCTCAGGGCCGCCCGTACAAGGTCGTGAAGTTCGCGACGGACATCACCGCGACCTTCAAGGGCAAGCAGCTCGAATCCGCCGTCAGGGAGACGAGCGAGGTCATCGCGCTCGCCAAAGGCAAGGACCTGACCGGGCGCGTGCCGCTGGACGGCAAGAGCGGGGAGGTCGCGACGCTCTGCGCCGGGGTCAATGACCTGCTCGATACGCTGGCGGATGTCGTCGGCTCGGTCCGCGACATCTCGGCGCGCATCGACGGCGCTTCGCTGAAGATCACCTCCGACAGTCAGCAACTGGCCGAGCGTACCGAGGCGAACGCATCGAGCCTGCAGCAGACTGCGGCGACGACGGAGGAACTCGCGGCCTCGGTCAAGCACAGCGCCAGCAATTCGAAGATGGCGGTGCAACTCGGCAACGAGGCGAGCGAGGTCGCGGCCCGCGGCGGCGCCATCGTCACCGAGGCGGTCGAGGCGATGGGGCGGATCGAGCAGGCCTCGTCCGGCATCTCCGAGATCATCTCGATGATCGACGAGATCGCCTTCCAGACCAATCTGCTGGCGCTCAACGCCGCGGTCGAGGCGGCGCGGGCCGGCGATGCCGGGCGGGGCTTCGCAGTGGTCGCGACGGAGGTGCGGGCGCTGGCCGCGCGCTGCAGTGAATCCGCCAATGGCGTCAAGGCCTTGATCGCGAATTCTACGCAGCAGATTCAAGCTGGCGTCGGGCTCGTCAAGGATGCCGGCACGACGCTGCGCGAGATCGTCACCGCCGCGTCGAAGGTGGCCTCGACCGTCAGCGAGATCTCGCAGGCGACGACCGAGCAGGCCAACGGCATCGACGAGATGGCCCGCACCGTCGCGCATATGGACGAGATCACCCAGCAGAACTCGCTGCTGGCCGAGCAGAGCGCCCGCGTCGCCCGCGACCTCCAGCAGGAGACCGAGGCTCTGAGCACGATGGCCGGCTCCTTCCGGCTCGGAGGCGAGTATTCGAGGCCTATGGCACAGCTTGTTCATGCCGCAGCTCCGATGCTGCGCGCGGTGCCTTCTGCCGGGTCGCCCCTGCGCGGCCGAAAGGTGGCTTCCGGCGGCGGAGCGGATGGCTGGGCTGAATTCTGAGCCGCAATAAAGGGCTTCGCCTGGGGATGTTCGGCGCGTGCCTCTTGTCAGGCGCGCGCCGATAGGCTTTTCGGTCGGAAACCGGCGTTCTTCGCGCCGCGATCAGCCCGGAGCGCATGCCATGGCCGAACCGTCCTCGAACAAGGCTTTCCCGGTTTCCTGGGACCAGTTCCATCGTGATGCCCGCGCGCTGGCCTGGCGCCTCGCCGACAAGGGCCCCTTCGAGGCGATGGTCTGCATCACCCGTGGCGGGTTGGTGCCGGCGGCGATCATCTGCCGCGAACTCGGTCTCAGGATGATCGAGACGGTCTGTGTCGCGAGCTATCACGACTATCGCAACCAGACCGAGCTCAAGGTGCTCAAGGACATCGCGCCGAACATCAAGGCGATCGGCGACGGCAAGGGCAAGGGCGTGCTGGTCGTGGACGACCTGACCGACACCGGCAAGACGGCGCGAGTCGTGCGCGAGATGCTGCCGAACGCGCATTTCGCCACGGTCTATGCCAAGCCCGCCGGCGTGCCGACGGTCGACACCTTCGTCACGGAGGTCAGCCAGGACACCTGGATCTATTTCCCCTGGGACATGGCTCTCACCTATGTCGAGCCCATTGCCAAGGGGCATCAGGGCTGAGCTTCCCGGCCGCTTTACTGCGGCGGCCGACTGACGGCGCTTTCTGCGCTTCCGCGGCTCAACCGACCGAGGGCGAGCGGAAGGCGACCAGCATCCCGGTGACCACCACCGCCATGCCGACAAGCTCGGTAGGCGAGGGGCTTTCCGCCAGGAAGAGCGCGCTGGAGGTGGCGGTCGCAATCGGCACCAGCGGTAGGAACAATGTCGCCTTCGCCGCGCCGAGCATCGCCACGGTGCGGGCGTAGAGGTAGAGCGCGACCACGCCAACCAGCACACCCTGATAGACCGCCTGCAGCAGCAGCTCGGCGAAGGGCGCCCGCATCATGTGGACGGGCAGCACAAGGGCGACGATCACGAGCAGCGGCACGGAGAGCAGGCAGGAGGCGGCGGTGACGTCGAGCGAGCTCACACCCCAGCGCTTGGCGAGAAGCCCGAAGATCGCCCACAGGAGGGCGATCAGCACGAAGAGCAGGTCGCCGATCCAGGCATCGGGCCGTGCAGGCGTCACCGCCAGCGCATCCCGCGAGAAGATGCCGATGCCCAATACGATGATGCCCAGGCCGACCATCCGCATCCGCCCGGCGCGTTCGCCAGTGACGAGGAAGACCAGCAGCGCGGTGAAGACCGGGATCAGGCCGGGCGAGATGATCGACGAGTGCAGGGCCGGCGCGAAATAGGCGCCGCCGACAAGGATCAGGCTGTAGAGCGGGCCGATCAGAAGCGCCATGACCCCAGCCCGCGGCCAGCCGAGCGAGCCGACCGGAAAGGGGCGCATGTTTCGGAGCGCCCACGGCAGCAGCACGGCGGCAGCCGAGGCGAAGCGCAGGATCGTGACGTCGGCCGGCGTCAGGTCGATCAGCATGGCGTGCCGCGACACGACCGCCTGAACGCCCCAGATCACCGAGGTCAGCAATCCGCAGAGGATGCCGAGCCATTGCGCGCGGGAGCTCATATCGTGGAGGCCTTGTCGTGACTTGAGAGGCGAGGGCGCGGCGAGCGCGGTGGCGCCGCTATGCCTTTCGGCTGAGGTCACGGCAATGGCGCTGCGCGCAGCCCGCCCCGGCGTGCCGCCCTCATCCCATTCAGTCCAACGGCTGGCCGGTCGCGCCTGTCATCAGCTTTTCCGCATGGGTGCGGATATCCTCCGGCCATGTCCGGCTGTGCTCCGCGAAACGCTGGCCGTCGCCGGCGAAGAGGGCGCGCGAGGCTTCCTCGAAACCTTCGCGATCGCCCGCCATGGCCGACATGAAGGCGTAGGCCGCGGCCTGCGCTGCCCGCGCCTGGCTGCGTCCACCATCGTTGCGGCGGGCATCATCGACGAGGCGTCGCAAGACCTGCGAGGCACCGCCTGGCTGCTGGCTGAGCCAGTCCCAATGGCGCGGCAGCAAAGTGACTTCGCGGGCGACGACGCCGAGCTTGGGCCTGCCGCGGCCGCGCGGCGCCTCAGAGCTGGCTTCCGGCAGCTTTCCACCGAGGCGCGCAGCGATTTCGATATCGCTGCCGCGCAGGTCGAGATCGACGACCTTCCCGGTCGCGTCGTCGAAGGTGAGGATGGATGCGGTGGGATCGGCTGCCAGTGCCGCCTTCACGGCGAGCGCGACATCGAGCAGCGAACCGCTGGCGAGGCGGCTGGAGCCGCGAAAGGCGGTGCAGGCACTGGAAGGATTGTTGGACATGAGGGCTCCTTGCTCGGCCATCCTATTACCCGGGTCTTTTTCATTGCGCAATATGATCCGGGTAAAAATATCCGAAGGGCGGCTTCTGTTCCCGCTTGCGGTGACCGTCGTCCGATGATGCAATGCAACACGAGATGGCCGCGCATGCGAATTCGTGGTTGCAGGCACGGGATGCGCGGGAGGGGAAATAGCCGTGACGATCGCGACGGATAATCGGCCGGACTCCGGCATCGAGACGCTTGCCGCGGAGCTGCTGACCCGCATCGAGCAGGCGCGCAGCGATTCCCGCGACGACCCCTTTGGCAATCCGGTGCTGCGGGTGACGCTCTGGCTGACCCGGCTGATGGACCGGGGCGAATTGAGCGTCGATGAAGCGGGCGAACTCGTGCGCCATCTCGGGCGGCAGGCGCTGCGGCAGCGCGCCGGGCGGGTCTCGCGCTATGTCGGGCTCGACAAGGACGAGGCGGCCGTCTTCGCCGCATTGGCCGAGAGCCTGGCGAACAAGGCCGCCAGCTTCGCGGATTTCCGGCAGCAGTTGGAGCGGGCGCGTTTCGCCGCGGTGTTCACGGCGCATCCGACCTTCGGCATGACGCGCCCGCTCTGCCATGCGCTGGCCGACCTCGCTTCCGGCGGGACGCAGGGCGACGCTGTCGTCGACGAGCCCGGCCTCAGCTTCCGCCCCGATGGCCGCATCACCCTGCAGGACGAGTTCGAGCAGGCGCGTTTTGCGGTGCGCCAGGCCCGCGACGCGATCGACCGCATGAACGCCGCGTTCTTCGCGGTGGCGCGAGCACGCTGGCCCGAGGACTGGACGAGGCTCGCGCCGAAGCCGGTGACGCTGGCCTCCTGGGTCGGCTGCGACACGGATGGGCGCACCGATATCGGCTGGTGGGACACGCTGCGCTACCGATTGGAATCGAAGAGCGGGCAGTTCGCGCGCATTCTCGAAAAACTGCCGCAGGCTCCCGCCACGGAAGCCGTGCGCAGGCTGGTCGGCGAAGCGCTCGCGGCCGTCGAAAGGCAGCTCGCGCTGGCGCCGCCGATCGGGACGCAGCCCTCGCTCCAGGCCTTGCAGGCCTTTGCGCTTGCACTCGTGCATGAGCGCGAGACCGCTTTGCCGGAGGCCTCAGGCTTGATCGAAGCGCTCGACGCTGCGCTGGCCGAGGCGTCCGACGAAGAGACCAGGCTCGCTCTGGCGCTGATCCGGGCCGGGTGCCTTGCCCATGGCGTCTCGATCGCGCTGCCGCATTTCCGGCTCAACGCCTCGCAGCTCCACAACGCGCTGCGCTCCGTGATCCCGCTGGAGGAGGAGCCGGGCGAGCCGGCGCAGAGGCGGGCCTTTCTCGCCGCCGCCAATACCGCGCTCGGCAAGGTCGAGCCGGTCGCGGTCGATTTCGGCGCGCTCGCGGCCGAGCGCGCCTCGGCGGCGCGCATGATGATGACGATCGCGCAGATCGTGAAGCATCTCGACGGCTCGAAGCCGGTGCGTTTCCTCATTGCGGAAACCGAGACCGGCTACACGCTGCTTTGCGCGCTCTGGCTCGCCAGCCGTTTCGGCATTGCCGATCTCGTCGAGATCTCGCCGCTGTTCGAGACGTCGGACGCGCTGGAGCAGGGGCCGCGCATCATCGACGAGGCGCTGCGCAGCCCGCATTTCCGGGACTATCTCAAGCGCCACGGGCGGCTGTGCATCCAATTCGGCTATTCCGATTCCGGGCGCTATATCGGGCAGGTGGCCTCGACTTTTTGGGTCGAAAGGCTCCGCATCCGCATCTGCGAGCTGCTCGCCCGCTACAAGCTCGACGATGTCGAACTGGTGATCTTCGATACGCATGGCGAGTCGGTCGGCCGGGGCGCCCATCCCGACAGCCTGGCCGACCGGCTGGCCTATCTCGACCCCGCTTTCGCCCGGCAGGCCTTCGCGCAGGCCGGCATCAGGACGGTGCGCGAGACGAGCTTCCAGGGCAGCGACGGATATCTCCTGTTCGGCACGCCGCAGCTCGCGGGCGCAACGGTCGGGCGTATCGCCGAGGCGGTCTTCGCGCCTGTCGAAAGCATCGACGATCCGATCTATGACGAGCCGGATTTCGCCAGCGAGTTCTTCCAGACCGTGCGCGAAGAGATGAACGCGCTGGTCGACGACCCCGGCTATGCCGCACTGATCGGGACCTTCGGACCCTCGCTCCTCGACAAGACCGGCTCGCGCCCGGCCGCCCGGCAGAGCGATGCCGGTGGGCCGACTCGAATCCGCCATCCGCGCGAGCTGCGCGCCATCCCCAACAACGCCATCCTCCAGCAGCTCGGCTGGATGGCGAACAGCATGCACGGCGTCGGCCATGCCGCCTCGCGCTCGCCTGACCTGTTCCGCGCGATGCGCGAACGCTCCGACCGCTTCGACCGGGCTTACCGCCTCGCGGCCCATGCGATGGCGCATAGCGACCTCGACGTGCTGCGCGCCTATCTCGACTCGCTCGACCCCGGCAGCTGGTTCGACCGGGCACGCCGGACGGTGAGGGAAGGGCGGCGCGACGAATTGCTGGCGGTTGCCGATGCGCTGTCGCGGCTGGAACTGGCGCCGGCGCTGCGCCGCCTGTTCTGGCGGCTTTCGGCCGATGCGCTGAAGCTCCGCGCCGCGGCGGACGATGTCCCCCAGATGCCAGCGCGGCTCATCGCGCTGCATGCGCTCAGGCTGGCGGCGATCCACCGGATCTGGCTCGCCTTCGCCCATATTCCGGATTTCCGCCCGCATGCGGGGCTGACGCGGGATGACTTCGTCGAAAGGTTGCTGCGCCTCGACGTGCCCGCCTGCCTCGCGCAGATGGCCGCCATCTTCCCGCGCGATCCAGACCCGACCATCGGGCTCGATTTCGGCGAGCCGCCGGGCCCGCGCGAGGGCGGCACCTACGAGGCGCTGCATCGCGACGTCTTCGCACCGATGCTGGCGCAGTTCGAGCTGATCCGCGAGATTTCCGGCGCGATCCAGCACGAGATCGGCGCTTTCGGGTAGCACCGGTGTGACGAGAGAGCTCTGGTTTTGGGGATGCTCGGGTCAAGCCCGAGCATCACGCCTGTCCCGGACATTGAAACCCAAGCCGATCTCATTAGTTTGGCCGGCAGGGGAAACGCCGACCGGGAGACGAGCCAGACATGGCCGCCACCAGCTTCGACGCCGCGGCCGCGCGGATCACGATCTTTCGCGCGTTGCTCGAGGCTACGGCCCGGCACGGCAAGAGCCGCATCGCACTGGAGGACCCCGAACGCCAGCCGATCACCTATGGCCGGCTGGTGCTGGGCGCGCTGGTGCTGGGGCGCAAGCTGGCGGCGTTCACGTCGCCGCGCGAGCATGTCGGCGTGCTGCTGCCGAACATGCAGGGCATGGCGGTGACGCTGTTCTCGCTCATCGCCTATGGTCGTGTGCCGGCGCTGCTCAACTTCACCGCCGGTGTCCGCAACCTGCGCGCGGCGGCGGAACTGGCGCAGCTCAAGATCATCGTCACCTCGCGCCGCTTCGTCGACCAGGGCAAGCTCGACGACGAGATCGCGGTGCTGGGCGAAGGGCGCCGCGTCATCTATCTCGAAGATGTCCGCAAGCAGATCACCAGCTTCGACAAGGCGCTCGGCGCGCTGCAGAGCCTGGTGCCGGGGCTCGCCCACCGCTCCTACGAAGCGCAAGCCGACGAGGCGGCGGTGATCCTCTTCACCTCGGGCACCGAGGGCACGCCGAAAGGCGTGGTGCTGAGCCATGCCAATATCGTCTCGAATGCGCGGCAGGTCTTTGCCCATGCCAGCGGGGCGATCTCGGAGCGGGACGTTTTCATGAATCCGCTGCCGGCCTTCCATTCCTTCGGGCTAACGGCCGGCCTTATGGTGCCGCTGCTGCACGGCATGAAGGTCGTGCTCTATCCGAGCCCGCTGCACTACAAGCAGATGCCGAAGCTGATCGGCGAGACGAAGGCGACCTTCCTGCTGGCGACCGATACGTTCCTGCAGGGATATGCCCGCGCTGCAGAGCGGAACGATCTCGGCAGCGTGCGTTACGTCGTCGCCGGGGCCGAACGGGTCAAGGCCGAGACGCGACGGATGTGGGAGCCTTACGGCACGACCATCCTCGAAGGCTATGGCTGCACCGAATGCTCGCCCGTCATTGCCGTCAACACGCCGGCCGCCATCCGCGACGGCACCGTCGGCAAGCTGCTGCCTGGCATCGAGGCGAATCTGGAGCCGGTGGAGGGCATCCACGAAGGCGGGCGGCTCACCGTGCGCGGACCGAACATCATGGCCGGTTATCTCGACCCCGAACAGCCCGGCCGCGTCATCCCGCCCGAGGGGGGCTGGCACGATACCGGCGATATCGTCGTGCTCGATGACGGATTCGTCGCAATCCGGGGCCGGGCCAAGCGCTTCGCCAAGCTGGGCGGCGAGATGGTCTCGCTGGCGGCTGTGGAGACCATGGTCTCCAAGCTCTGGCCGGACCAGAACCATGTCGTCGTTGGCCTGCCCGACGCGCGCAAGGGCGAGCAGCTGATCCTCGTCACCGAGAAGCCCGACGCGGACCGTGCGACGCTGCAGGAGGCTGCGAAGGAGCAGGGCTTCCCGGAGCTATGGGTGCCGCGTGCGATCCTGGTGACTCAGGCCATCCCCGTGCTCGGCAACGGCAAGATCGACTATGGCGCGACGCGCGAGCTTGCGGCCTCGCGACGCTCGCTACTGTAAAGCCACAATCGTAATGTTGTTGCATCGCATGATGATCCCTGCCTCGATTCTCGCCACCCTGCGCGTCGCCACGCTTGCACCCGTCCTGTCGTTCGCGAACCCTACCGATCTCGCGGCTCAGGCCCCCGGAAACACCTATGTGCGCCGCGACGAGTGCATCGCGGCTGGGCTGCTGACGGCGGAGCAATGCGAGTTTGCCTATCGCAACGCCAGGGCCGAGTTCGAGCAGCGCGCGCCGCGCTATGCCTCGCGCGCTGCATGCGAGCGCAGCCACAAGCGCTGCGGGGCGCAAATCGTCTCTGCCGGCGGCTGGGAATCCTTCGGCAAGGGCGGCGCGACCTATGTTCCGCGCTTCGTCGGCGTCAGGGTGACGGGCGAGGGCGCCGCGCGGCGGACGCTGCCGGTCGTCGAGGGCGGCACCAAGGTCGCCTTCGTCGGACGGCCGGTGACGGAGCTGCTGGACAAGGTCTCCGGCCGGCAGGGCGTGATCGGGCTGACGAGCAGCGTCGGCCGTGGCTCCCATGGCCATGCCGGGCAGCCCTCCGGCACCTATGTCAAGCGCGGCGACCGCGACGACACGATGCGCGTGCCGATGGAGGAGAAGAGCATCGGATCGGACGTCAAGCCCGGGCTCTATGTCGATCCCGACGGGGTCGAGTGGTACAAGCCGGCGCGCCCGCACTGAGGATCGTTCTCGACCGCTTCGCAGAGGCTTGCGCGCATCGAGCCCGCCCGCTATCGCTGTCGCGCTCGCGGACGTGGCGAAACTGGTAGACGCACGAGACTTAAAATCTTGCGCCTTCAAAGGCTTGCGGGTTCGAGTCCCGCCGTCCGCACCAATCTGACATTGCGACGATTCACAAGCGCCACTGTCTAGGCGGTTCGTGGATGCGAGATTGAGCCGGCGCAGGTGCATGCACGGGTCAGGCTGACCCGCGCTTGCGGCTGCGAGCCTCAGGCCTTCCGAAAAATGAGGCTGAGATTGTTGGCCGGCATCTCGATGATCTCCGGCGAGCCGAAACCATTTGCAGAAGCCAGAGCGGCCACATCGCCGAGCTCTCGCAGGCCCCATTCAGGGTCGCGGCTGCGAAGGCTTTCGTCGAAGGCGGCATTGCTGGGCTCGAGGGGACGGTCGGAGCGGCGATAAGGGCCGTAGAGATAGAGCGGGCTGCCGGTCTTCAGCAGGCGTCCCGCCTGGCGGAACAGGCCCTCCGCCGCCGTCCAGGGCGCGATATGGATCATGTTGATGCAGAGGATCGCGTCGGCTGAACCGATCGGCCATTCCTGCGCGCTCGCGTCGATCATCAGCGGCGGCAGAATGTTGCCCAACCCTGACTCCCGCGCCCAGGCAGCGATGCTTGCCAGCGCATCGGCCATCGGATCGCTGGGCTGGAACGAGAGGGCGGGCAGCGTCTCGGCAAAATGAACGATGTGTTCGCCCGAGCCGCTGGCGACCTCCAATACGAGCCCGGAAGGCGGCAGCATGTCTCGCAATACGGCAAGGATCGCGTCGCGGTTGCGCTGGGTAGCAGGGGCTCGCAGGCGCCGATCGCCTCCCGCCTGATCCGCTTGTGTCGGTTGCCAGAAGGTGGGCCTGGTCATCATTCGCTCACAAATCTTTCGTCGCGCCCATCGCGTTGGGGCAACGATCCGCTATAAGGGGGCTCGAAGCGAGCTGCCAAATGTTGCAGCTTCGCAGCAAACGGATTGGTTTTGTTAACCGAAATCCTGGTCGTCGTGGCGCTGACGGTCATCAATGGACTGCTCGCCATGTCGGAGCTCGCCGTCGTTTCGTCGCGGACGGCACGCCTCAAGGTCCTCAGCGACCAGGGCAACAAGGGCGCCACGACGGCGATGCGCCTGGCCGAGGATCCCGGCCGCTTCCTCTCCACCGTTCAGATCGGCATCACGCTTGTCGGCGTTCTGTCCGGCGCCTTCTCCGGCGCCACGCTCGGCGCGCGCCTTTCCGAATGGCTGGGCACCCACGGCTTCTCGCCCTCCGTCTCGGACACGCTCGGCGTCGGCCTCGTCGTGGTCGCGATCACCTATCTCTCGCTGATCCTGGGCGAACTCGTGCCGAAGCAGGTCGCCTTGCGCGACCCCGAGCGGGTGGCTGCGCGCGTCGCGCCGGCGATGGCCCTGATGTCGAAAGTCGGCGCGCCGCTGGTCTTCCTGCTCGATATCTCCGGCAAAGCCGTGCTCGCCCTGCTCGGACAGAAGGGCGAGTCCGAGGAGAGAGTCACCGAGGAGGAGGTGCGCACCATCATCGCCGAGGCGGAGACCGCCGGCGTGCTGGAGCGGGACGAGCGCGAGATGATCGCGGGCGTGATGCGCCTCGCCGACCGCTCGGCGCGCGCCCTGATGACGCCCCGCCGCGAGGTCGAGGTCATCGACCTGTCGGACCCTCCTGAAGAGTTGCGCGAGCAGCTCAAGGCGAGCCGCCGGTCCCGGCTGCCCGTCCAGGACGGCGAGTCGGACTCGATCATCGGTGTCGTCCTGATGAAGGACCTGATCGACTTCCTCGCCGTGGGCGATACGGAGCAGCTACGCCAGCACGTGCAGGAAGCACCGGTGGTGATGGACACCGCCGACTCGCTGCATGTGCTGCGCGAGATCCGCTCCAGCCGCGTGCACATGGCGCTGGTCTTCGACGAGTACGGCCATTTCGAGGGCATCATCACGCCGGGCGACGTGCTCGAGGCGATCATCGGCGCCTTCCAGGAGGAAGAGGAGGACGAGCCGGCCATCGTCACGAGGGCGGACGGCTCCTACCTCGTCGCAGGCTGGATGCAGGTCGATGAATTCTCGCACGAGCTCGGCATCCAGATGCCGCGCGATGCCGATTTCCAGACGGTCGCCGGTTTCGTTCTGGCCGAGATGAACCACCTCCCCAATGTCGGCGAGACCTTCGACAAGGGGCATTGGCGCTTCGAGGTCGTCGATCTCGATGGTCGCCGGATCGACAAGATCCTGGTCAGCCGGATCGAGGCGTAGCCGTCAGCGGCGTGGCTCGTCCGGCTCGATGATGCGGTATTCGGCGTCGATCACCTCGATGCGTTCCGCCGGCTGCGGCCTGCCTGCAAAGGGGCCGCCACGGTCGAAGCCCGCCGCCTTCAGCTTGGCCTTGAGACGCCAGACCGCGATCGCGCCGGCTATGGCGACGATGGGGATCAGGATCAGCGCCAGGCTGGCGGCGACCAGGAACAGGGTGATGCCGACGACGAAGCTCGCCGCCATGGCGAGCCATGCGGCCCAGCGCGGCATTGCGCGGGTGCGGCCGTTGAGCTGGTCGTAGAGGTTGACGCGGATCATGTCTTTTTCATTCCTTCCCGCAGGGAGAGATAGGGATGAAATGCGGCGATGGCGAGATCAGCCCTCGTCACGCCAATCGTAGAGCCAGCCGTAACGGTTGCGTAGCCCCTCGGGTCCGAGTCGCTTCAGCGCGAAATCCCGGGCGATGCTGAGCGGCCAGCCGAGATGGTAGCTGCGGCCGTTGCCGCGGCTTTCCTCCTGCACGCGGGCGACGCGCCTCGCGCGGGCGGCGGCATAGCTCGCGATCGCCGCCGGCACGCCGGCTGCGCCTTCGCTGCCGAGCTTCTCGGCAAGCAGCCGCGCCAGCACGGCGGCGTCCTCGATGGCGAGGGAGGCGCCTTGCGCCAGGAAGGGCAGGATGGGGTGGGCGGCGTCGCCCATCAGCGCGATCCGGCCTTGGGCCATGGCCGCCGGCTTGCGGTCGAACAGCGACCAGACCTGCCAGCCTTCGGCAGCTCCGGCCAGTTCGCGCAGCGCCGGTGAGGCGCCTGCGAGATGCTCGGTCACGATCCGGCGCTCGCCGTCGCGCGACCAGCCCTCGCGAGCTTCCTTCGCCTGGCGGACGACGACGATGTTGATCTGCTTGCCGCCGTCGACGGGGTAATGCACGGCATGGCGACCCGGCCCCAGGTGAAGCGTCACCCGCGGCTTGTCGACTGCGCGCGCCGGAACGACTGCGCGCCAGGCTTCATAGCCGGTGAAGACTGGCGGCGAGGGATCGCCGGTGAGATCGCGGACGCGTGACCACAACCCGTCGGCGCCGATCAGGCCGAGGCTCTGGATGGTCTCGCCAGTGCCGCTCTGGCCGCTGAGCGTGACCGAGACGCCGTTCTCGCTCTGGCTGACCTCCTGCACGCCGCGGCCGACCATCAGGCGGATGTTCGGCATGGCACGGGCGGCGTCGAGCAGGACGGTGTGGAGATCGCTGCGCTTCAGCATCCGGAACGGCGTCGGCATGCGCTCCGGGCTGGAGGGCATTTCCAGCAGCTCCGAGCCGCTGCGCCAGCGCCGGATCATCAGCCCATGCGAGGAGACGCTGACGCGCTTCAGCGGCAAAGCGAGATCGAGCGCGTCGAGCACGCGCCCGGAATTCGAGGTGAGCTGAAGGCCTGCACCGGATTCGCCGAAGCCGGTGCGCTTCTCGACGACGGTGGAGGCGATGCCGCGGCGCGCCAGCGACAGCGCCATGGTCAGGCCGCCGATGCCGGCGCCGGCGATGACGAAATGAGGAGCGGACACGGGGGCGATGCCTTTGATGAACGGTCGAAAGGAGAGGTGCGGGTGCCCCTCAGAACCCGCGCCATCGACGAATTGGCATGAGGGTCAGGCCGCCTTGGCGGCGTCCTGATAGGCGCATTCCGGGGGATTGCACTGAGAGCCCTTGAGCGACGGTTCGTATTTGAACAGCGTCGAGCAATAGGGGCAGATGATCTCGTGATCGGCGCCCATGTCGAGGAAGACATGCGGATGGTCGAAGGGCGGCTTGGCGCCGATGCACATGAACTCATGCGCGCCGACATGGATGACGGCGACGCCGGGATCGTTGTGGAAATGCGGAATGCCTGTCGCGGCCATGGTCGTCGCTCTTCGAAAGCCTGGAATTCGCGCGCAACCTATCCCGTCAGCCGGCCGGACGCCAGTGCGGGATTCGCATCAGCGCTCGCGCAGGCAGCTCTGGGCGAGTTCGGCCACGCGTGTGCCTTCCTCCGGCGAGAGCAGGTCGTCGAGCGCCTTCTGCCAGAGCTTCTCGCGCTTGAGCCCGTCCATCGTACAAGCGCAAACGGCGCGGCAGAGCCGCTCCGGGACATCGGGACCGCAGCCGCGCTGGCATTCGGCCCGGAAGGCGCGCTCGCCCGGCGAAGGCGGCGGCACGAACTGGACCACAAGCGTCAGGAAACCGATGAAGAGCGGCTGATGCACGAGATAGACGAGCAGGCTGTGGCGCCCGCCCCAGGCGATGATTCGCACCGGTCGCGCGGTCGGTCGCCAGCGGGCGAAAGCCGTAGCGGCAAGGCGCGGCAATAGCAGGCGCGCCAGCACGATACCCGTCAGAACGCAGCCGAACCACGGAAAGACCGGCACGAAATCGGCCGTCTGGAACGGCGCGCGCGAGAAGCCGAGCCAGGACATCCAGGGTGCGTCGAGCAGCGGGTGAGCGATGAAGCGTGGCAGGGCGAAGGCCAGGACTGCCGACAGCGCCACGACGACCACAGGCAGCCGCAGGAATGGCAGGGCGAGCAGGCTCGCCAGCGCGATGTGGTGGAGGATGCCGAAGAAGATGAAGTTGCCCGGCATGGCGAACCAGGTGCCGAGCGTGACCAGCGCGGCGGCGCCGGCGACCATGGCGAGGCGCTTCAGATAGGCGCGGCGGTTCAGGCCCTTTTGCGTCGCGAGCACGAGGCTGAAGCCGACGATCGTCAGGAAGGAGCCGGCGATGCAGCGCGCGAACAGCCGCCAGCCGGGCTCGGCGACGATATCGGTCTCGATCAGCCCGAAGAAGGAGAGATCATAGGCGAAATGGTAGACGAACATCGCCAGTAGCGCGACGCCGCGGGCGATGTCGACGAAGGCGAAGCGCGGCGATCGGGTGTCAGCGGGGGAGACGACTGTTGCGCTGGAGGCGGTCTGGCTCATGGCGACGTTTCATAAGCAAGCTGCGCGGCAGCGGCTACCCAAAGCGGCTTCGCCATGGCAGGGATGAGTGACCCCTTCCGATCGTCCGGCCTCGATATCCGCATGCAGAGCTTCTCCTCCGACGGCGTGAAGATCGCCTATATCGACCTCGCGCCCACAGGCGACGTCTCGCAGCATCGGACCGTCGTACTGGTACATGGCTTCGCTTCCTCGCACATGACCAACTGGGTGAACACCCAGTGGACGAAGACGCTCACACATGCCGGCTATCGCGTCGTCGCGCTCGACGATCGCGGCCATGGCGAGAGCGAGAAGCTCTACGATCCCGCGGCCTACTCGTCCGACATCATGGCGGAGGATGTCCGCCGGCTGATGGATCATCTCGACATCCCGCGCGCGGCGGTGATGGGCTATTCGATGGGCGCGCGCATCTCGGCGCATCTGGCATTGGCGCATCCGCGCCGGCTCGACGCGCTGCTGCTCGGCGGGCTCGGCATCCATCTGGTCGAGGGCGTGGGGCTGCCGCTTGGCATCGCCGATGCGATGGAGGCACCGTCGCTCGACGAGCTGACCGACCCGATGCAGCGGATGTTCCGGGCTTTCGCAGAGCAGACGAAGAGCGACCTCAGGGCACTCGCGGCCTGCATTCGCGGCTCGCGCCAGACGCTGACCGCCGCGCAGGTCGGGCAGATCGCCATGCCGACCCTGATCAGCGTCGGCACGAAGGACGATGTTTCCGGTTCCGGTCCGGAGCTGGCAAAGCTCATTCCCGACGCGGAATCCTTTGCGATCGAGGGGCGCGATCACAATCTCGCCGTCGGCGACAAGAGCCACAAGCAGGCCGTTCTCGACTTTCTCGCGCGTTTGTGAGAACGTCCCGGGCGAATAGAGGCGCTCTGGAAAAGCAGGCGACGCCAATGTGTTGTCGACGTTCCCTAAAACACTGATTCCGCCGCCTCGCTTTTCGATTCAACTTCGTTCGGCTTGACCTTTGGTGCGGGTGCCAGCTTAGGGCTAGGCTGTCCTTCCGCCGAACGACCATCTCCGGAGAATGATCATGCCGTCAGGGCGCTCCGCCGTGGAAGCACGGGATCCTGCAACTGGCCTCGACCGGCTCGACCCCGTCTGGTCGCGCCTGCGGGACGAGGCCGAGGCCGCCGTCGCCACCGAGCCGGCGCTCGGCACGCTGATCGTCGCCTCCGTGCTGAACCAGCCGAGCTTCGAATGCGCCGTCGCCCATCGCGTCGCGGCCCGGCTCGGCCATCCGGCCGTGACGGCCGACCTGATCGAGCAGGGCTTCACCGAGGCCATGACGGACGACGAGAAGATCGGAGTCGGCATGCGCGCCGACGTGATGGCCGTGCTCGACCGTGACCCGGCCTGCTACCGCGTGCTCGAGCCGGTGCTGTTCTTCAAGGGTTTCCATGCCCTGCAAGCCCATCGCCTGGCGCATTGGCTCTGGATGCGGGATCGCCGGGATTTCGCGCTTTATCTGCAGGCCCGCTCCTCGGAGGTCTTCCAGACCGACATCAACCCGGCGGCGAAGATCGGCAAGGGTATCTTCCTCGACCATGCGACGGGCCTGGTCGTCGGCGAGACGGCGGTGATCGAGGACGATGTCTCGATGCTGCATGCGGTCACGCTGGGCGGCACGGGCAAGCAGGGCGGCGACCGCCATCCCAAGATCCGCAAGGGCGTACTGATCGGTGCCGGCGCCAAGATCCTCGGCAATATCGAGGTCGGCCAATGCAGCCGTGTCGCAGCGGGCTCGGTGGTGCTGGCGGCTGTGCCGCGCAACAAGACGGTGGCGGGCGTGCCGGCCAAGGTCGTCGGGGAGGCCGGCTGTGCCGAGCCTTCGCGCTCGATGGACCAGATCCTCGAAGGCGATTGCGGCGCCTATATCTGAACGCCGCTGTCCTCCGAGCCGGCGAGCCATTCCATGATCTCCAGCCGGTGCGCATGCGCGCCGGGGCCCATGGCGGGTGCCAGCGTCAGCCTGTCGGGCATTGGCATCGCCTGCCGGAACGGGGCGGCAAGCCGGCCCGCCGCAAGATGAGGCGCGACGAGGCTCATCCGGCCCATCAGGATTCCCGAGCCCGATAAGGCGGCATCCAGCGCCAGGCTGTAGAGCGAGAAGGCCGGGCCGCGCCCGGCATCGATCTTCGCGTCCGGTGCCGCGAAGGCGAGCCAGCGGGCCCAATCGCCGCGCCAGACGGCATCGTGCAGCAGCGTCTCTCCGGCGAGATCGGCCGGCGAAGCGAGCCTGCCGGCGATGGCGGGCGTGCAGACCGGCAGGATGGCGTCGACGCCTGACTGCACGGCGCCGGCTTCGGCGGCTTCCCTGTAGAACAGCGAGAGATCATAGGGCTCCCGGCGCGGATCGGGCGGCTCTTCCATCGCGGCAACCGAAATCTGCAGATCGGGAAAAGCGCGATGGAGCGCCGGGAGGCGTGGCGAAAGCCAGAGCTGGGCGATGCAGGGCAGGGCCGCGATGGCGAGCGGCCGGTTCGGCTCGGCCTCGCGCAGGGCCTGGACGGCCTGGCCCAGCATGTCGAAGCCACGCGTCAGCCGCGGCAAGGCTTCTCGCGCGGCTTCGGTGAGCGCGACGCCCTGAGCCAGCCGGCGGAAGACCGGGAAACCAAGAGCGGCTTCGAGCTGCTTGATTTGCTGGGTGATGGCGCCGGCTGTGACGCTGAGTTCATCCGCCGCCTTGGTGAAGCTCTCCAGCCGTGCCGCTGCCTCGAAGGCGCGCAAGGCGTTGAGTGAGGGCAGCCGTGGGCGGGGCGGCTTGACGGGCATGACGGATTTTCGGACCGAGGTTGAGGTTTTCTCAGCCTGCGAGCGAGCAATACTCGTTTGCGCAAGCGTCTGCAAACCGCTGTTATGCCGGCACGCAACAGCAGATGTTCGGGAGACGGGGATGACGGCACTGGGCAGGCGCGAATGGGTTCCGCAGGCGAGCGAGGACTATGTGCTGAAGGTCGCGGGCGAGACGGCGAGCCAGCCGCTCGATGCGATCGCGGCGCGGATCGAGGCGCTGGCAACCGAGAACCGCATCATCCATGAGCGTGACTGCATCAACCTCAACCCCGCCACCAACGTGATGAACCCAAAGGCCGAGGCGCTGCTCTCGGCCGGGATCGGCGCGCGGCCCTCGCTCGGCTATCCCGGCGACAAATACGAGATGGGGCTGGAGGCCATCGAGCAGATCGAGATCATCGCCGCCGAGCTTGCGGCCGAGGTCTTTGGTGCGAAATATGCCGAGATCCGCGTGCCTTCGGGCGCGATCGCCAATCTCTATGCCTTCATGGTCGCGGCGAAGGCCGGCGACTGCATCATCGCGCCGCCGGGCGAGATCGGCGGACACGTCACCCATCACGGCGCGGGCGCGGCCGGGCTCTACGGCATCGTCACCCATCCGGCGCCGGTCGATCCGGTGAACTATACGGTCGATATCGAGCGGCTGCGGGCCAATGCGCTCCGGCTCCGGCCGAAGCTGATCTCGATCGGCGGCAGCCTCAACCTGTTCCCGCATCCGATCCGCGAGATTCGGGCGATCGCCGACGAGGTCGGCGCGCTCGTGCTGTTCGATGCCGCGCATATGTCGGGCATGATCGCCGGCCATGGCTGGCAGCAGCCGCTGGAGGAGGGCGCCCATCTGATGACGATGAGCACCTATAAGAGCCTCGGCGGGCCACCTTCGGGCCTGATCGTGACCAATGATGCCGAGATCGCGCGGAAGCTCGACGCCATCGCCTATCCCGGCCTCACCGCCAATTTCGACGCGGCGAAATCGGCCTCGCTTGCGGTCTCGCTGCTCGACTGGAAGGCGCATGGCCGCGCCTATGCGCGGGAGATGGCGAAGACGGCGAAGGCGCTGGCCGAGGCGCTGTCCGAGCGACAGGTGCCGATCTTCGCGCGCGACCGCGGCATGACGACCTCGCACCAGTTCGCGATCGAGGCGGCCGTCTATGGCGGCGGGCAGGCGGCGGCGAAGCGGCTGCGCGGGGTCAACATCCTCTCCTGCGGTATCGGCCTGCCGCTGCCGGCGGTCGATGGCGACGTGAACGGGCTCAGGCTCGGCACGCCGGAGATCGTCCGCTTCGGCATGACGGCGGCCGACATGCCGGAACTGGCCGGGTACATCGCCGAAGGACTCAACGGCTCGCGCCCGGCTGAAGCGGTGGCGAAGGACGTGACTGCATTCCGCGCCCGGTTCCGCGAGCTGCATTTCATGCGTTAGGCAAAGACTCCTGACGGCTCGGTGACGATCACGAACCTCCGGCCGGTGCGAAGAAGCACAGCAGCTCGCCGGCATCGTTGATGCAGAGATGCCAGTGGCCGTCCGGGGCTGGCGTAGCCTTGTCGTAGGGAATCTCGAGCTTCAAGGAAGCGCGCCGCTCCTTCGGCCACATCGGATGCTCTCCGGGGGCGATAGTCACGATGAAACCCGTTCGACTTTCTCGCACGGATTCCGCCTCGATCGGCGCGCAATCCGCGCCGGAGCAGCAGTAGAATGGGTATTCCCAGCCGCTTGGAGACTGATGGGAGAGTGCGCGTGTCGCCCCCACAGACAGCAAAGCCGCCAGGGCGAGTGGAGCGATCATGCGCATCAGCCAGCCCTCGCGCCTGAAGGTGCGGTGCGAAGGCGGCGAATGCGTGGCGCGTTGGTCTCGGCTCCAATCGCCGGCGAGTGCGGCTAGGCCGTTGCCTTCCCGACGTAGCGCGCCAGCATCTCGGCGCGCATCGCCTGCTCGTCGACGAAATGTGCTCCGCCGAGCTGGACCGAGCGCACGGCGCCAGCGCCATCGCGTTGCAGCTCCGCCGGCTCGCCGGGGCTGTTGAAGCCGGAGGCGCGGGTGATGCGGCCGCGATCCGGGGCTTCGAGCATGATCTCGGCCGCATCGAGGAAGGGTGTGAACAGGGCCGGGTTGGCGACCAGCACATGTTTGGCGACCGGAACGAGATCGCCGGCACCCCAGATGCTCCACCAGCGCCCGGACCAGTCCTGCGCCTCCGCCGGCGGGGCGCCACGTTCGGCGAAGGTCTTCAGGATATGGGCGACGCCGTCGAGCCAGGGATGGGCGAGGCCGTCGATGGCGTTGGTCAGGACCGAGATGGTGAGATCCTGCTCCGGGAAGACGCCGGTGCGGGTGATGAAACCCTGGAAGCCGCCGGAATGGCCGAACCAGCGCCAATCGCCCTCGCCGCCGGAGATCGTGCCGAGCCCGTAATGCCGGCCGAGGCTGGCTTCGTCGTCCGGCCAGAGGCGGCGCGTCATCTCGCGGCGGCTCAGGGGCGACAGGATGCTGGTTTCGGCCTTCGGCGAGAGCTGCGCGAAATAGCGCGCGACATCCGCCACTGTGGCAACGAAGCCGGCGGCCGAGGTCATGGCGTGGCCGGGATTATCGGCGGGGATGACGACGCGCCGGCCGAGAGGCTGCGTGCCGCTATGGCCCTTCGCCATCGGCCTGTGGCCCCAGAGCTCGATATCGGCCTTGGTTTCGAGCAGTCCGACCTTCGTGACGACCTCGTCCGTGATCCATTCGCTGTAGCTCAGCCCCGTCACCGCCTCGATGACGAGGCCGAGCAGGGCGAAACCGTGATTGGAGTATTTGAAACGCTGCGAAGCCGGATAAGCCGGGGCAACCGAGAGGTCGGCCAGCAGTTCCGCCTTGCTGCAATAGGGCTTGCGGTCGAAGAACTGGCCGCTATCGCGCCCGTCGCGTGTCAGGCCGGCGCTGTTGGAAAGAACCTGGCCGACGGTCGCGGCGGTAATCTCGGGGTGCAGCCCGTCGATGAAGCGGCCGACCTTGTCGTCGAGCCGCAGCCGTCCGTCCTCGACCAGTCGCAGGATGCCGGCCGAGGTGAAGCTCTTGGAATGAGACGCGATGCGGAAGCCATGGCGCGGGGTCAGCGCCTCGCCGGTTTCGATATTTGCACTGCCGAAGGCGGCTTCGAGCACGATCTCGCTGCCGCTCGCGATCGCGACGGCGCAGCCGGGCTGATCGTGGTGGCGACGCTGGAATTCGAGCCAGCTCGCGACATAGGCGAGGGCGGGGGCTAGCCACGGCTTCATCGTCGGGGTCCGTCAGGGTTGCGGCAGGGCGAGAACATGGCACGATTCCGCAGGCGTCCGGCAAGCGGCGCGGGCGGTGGGCCGTCATGCCCGTAGCGGCTGCTTTCGCTTGCCCTTCACGGCCCGCCGTGGCATCGCTCCCGGCCAATCGAAAGGACCTTACCGTGGACAAGACAGAACTCGCCAAACTCGAGGCTTATCTGCGCCGCACCTTCAACAACCACGCGATCAGCGTGCGCGCCCGCATGAAGAAGACCGACTCGGCAGAGGTCTATCTGGGCGAAGAGTTCATCGGCATCATCCATGTCGACGACGAGGACGGCGACCGCTCCTTCAACTTCACCATGGCGATCCTCGACGTCGATCTCGAAGGCTGACGTTCCCTGTCAGCCCTCATCCTGAGGAGCGCTCGGCGAGCGCGTCTCGAAGGATGCTCCAGGAGGCTCCGGAACCGTCTGGAGCATCCTTCGAGACGCCGCTGCGCGGCTCCTCAGGATGAGGGCTGCGCAGGATGCCAGGAAGTCCCGTACCTGTTGAATTCAGCGGATCAGCCCGTCGAGCGTCCGGCGTACGCCGCCGAGCATCAGCGCCCAGTCTGCGATGATGCTGCGCGGGAAGCGGATATTCACGTCCATGCCGCGGTGCTGGAAGGTGATGCGGCAGGGCTCGTCGAGATTGGCGGCCGTCTCTGTGGGGCAGCGGGCAGCGAAGCCCTTGCCGTCCGGCACCGAGACATAGAATTCGTCGCCTTCATAGGGCGAGCCCTTGCGGAAGCTGCGCACGACGAGGCCACCGGGGTTCGACCAGACGGTGGGCGTGAGGAAGCGGGCATAGGTCGCGAGCTGGCGGGCCGGCTCGTTGACCTTGTCGGGCGGGCTCAGTGTGATCAGCAGGCGCTTCCGATGCTGCGGCTGGGCCGGGCCGAGGCTCGGCCAATCTAGCCGCAGTCGCGCCATGCCGACGAGCCGGCTGGTGTCGTCGTCCTCATCAACCCCGGTCAAATCCTTCGGGATCATCAGCGCGACATTGCCGATGCGGGCCGGCTGCAACGTTGCGGGTTCCTCGACGCGGCGATGGGTGAGGTAAATCGCCAGCGCCGTCCCCAACGCGCCGGCCACCAGGATCGTCAGCGCGGCCTTCAGCAGGGCCCCGTCGGCCCGCGGCAGCGGCGCGGGCGGTCGCTGCAGGCGCATGCGGACCATCGACGTTAGATGGGCGGCCTGCTGGGCAGGCCGGTGATGGGACAGGGACGCGGTCATTCCGGGTACTCTCGGATCGGCTTTGCACCACTGAATCACCGCCCGCTTAACACCGCGTAAACCATAACCGGGCCGGTAGCGTTAACCATTGGTGAAGACTTGTCTTCACTCTTCGTAAACCATGCGGCAGGTTCCGCGCGTCGTTCCGGGGAGGGACCGCGCCTTGACCATTCAGCCCGCCGCGCTCGAGGCGCTCCAGTCGCTCTTCATCGGCTTCGCCTTCGCGGGTCTGCTGGCGAGCGCATTCGAGCTGTTCACTGCGCATCGGGCGGATTTCAAGCTGCTGGAGATGGGCGGGTTCGCGGCCGTGGCCAGCGTGCCGGTCGTCGTCTTCAGCGCGCCCTTCCTGATCTTGCGCAACACGGTGCAGGGCCGGCAGGTCGGAGGGCGCCCCTTCATGTTCGTGATGCTCGCCAGCATGACGGCGTCGGTCTGGAGCATGGCGTCCGGCCGGGTGGTGCTAGACCTGCTGCATATGGTCGGCGCTTGACGGCGGGGGCCGATCCTCTGCAATCCTCGGGCAGCTGACGCATCAAGGTTTACTGCCATGCCGCTCTATTCGCTCGATGGAACAAGGCCGGAGGTGCCCGGCGACGGCGCCTGGTGGCTGGCGCCCGACGCGCATCTGATCGGACGTGTGCGCCTCGCCGCGGATGTCGGGATCTGGTTCGGAGCCGTGCTGCGCGGCGACAATGAGTGGATCAGCATCGGCGAGGGCAGCAACATCCAGGAAGGCTGCGTGCTGCACACCGATATGGGCTTCCCGCTCACGGTCGGCGCCCGCTGCACGATCGGCCATCGCGCCATCCTGCATGGCTGCACCATCGGTGAGAACAGCCTGGTCGGCATGGGCGCGACCGTGCTGAACGGTGCGAAGATCGGCCGCAACAGCCTCGTCGGCGCGAATGCGCTGGTGACCGAGGGCAAGGAGTTTCCGGATAATTCGCTGATCGTCGGCTCGCCGGCGCGGGCCGTGCGGACGCTGGACGACAAGGCTGCGGCCGGCATCACCGCTTCGGCAAACGCCTATGTCCAGCGCTGGCGGCAATTCGCAGCCGGGCTCGAACGGCTGGACTGACGGTTAAAAAAGAAGCGGGCCGGCCTTCCGGGGAGGAAAGCCGGCCCTGGCGAAACCCGATCCTTGGGGACGGGTGGGTGGGGACGTGACCGAGCCTCGCCGTCCTATCGCCGCAGCCGATCCGTGGCCGCGGAAACCTTCATCAACGCTGCACCGAGGCGACCGTCGGGGTCTGCGCGCCGCCGAGCGAGGTCCAGCCCGTGCGGTATTGCGACTCGCGCTTGACGTAGACGTAGCCGGTCTGGCTCCACGGCAGGATCGCGTTGCGCTTGTTGTCGAGGACGAAGTCGCCGCGATCGGTGCGGATCATCAGCACGGCATGGCCGGCATTCTCCTCGTCGATGACCACCGTCATCAGCATGGCGCGCCGCGGCAGCCCGGCTTCGGCAAGGCGCTTGCGCTTCAGCAGCGCATAGTCCTCGCAGTCGCCCTTGCCGTCCGTCGGGATGTCCCAGCGATCGACGACACCCCAATGCTCGTCGTCGGTGACGGCCTCGATCTCGCGATTGACGCTGTTGTTGGTGGCAACGATCGTCTTCCAGAGCTTTGCGGTCATTTCGATCCGCTCGGGCTCCCGGGTATCGGTGCGGCACTCCATCGGGGAGCGCTTGCAGAAATCCGTCCAGGCGTAGGGCGCACGGGCGTCGCCGGAAGCATCGGCCGGCGCGCTTGCGACCGGGATGCCGGCGGAGCCTTGAGCGCTGGCGGAAGCTGCTCCGCCAAGGATGACCAGAGCAGTCAGCGCGGTACCAATCAGATTGCGATGTCGAGAGAGCATGTCGTCCCCTTTCTGTCCCGGGGCTGACGATGCGTGCTGGCAAATGGATTCCGGTTGAAATGGAAACGTACAAATTTATGTATTCGGCCCCGCACTCGGCGAAGAATAGATCAGCATCAATCTTGCCAAAACGAGGAAGTAACGATTCGTATCGATCGTGGAACGATATGTTAACCGTTAATTCTTTCTTGGTCTGTAGGGGATGATTAACCTACGCATCGGTTAAGGGGGGCGATGCTCGCCGGAAAGCGCTGCGCGCTCCCGTTTGCAGCGCTCAGGCAGCGATGCGCGCCAAGGGGGCCGACTTGCCGGCAACCGTCAGGCTTTAGAAGGCTGGTCATCCCGGACGGAGCGAAGCGGAGATCCGGGATCCATGCCTGAACCTTGTGCGGGCGCGCTCCGGCATGGATCCCGGGCCAAGCCCGGGATGACGGCATGATTCCGCGCATAATCGGCACGCTTCAGCGATCACGGCACGCCGCGAGCTAGGGCAACTGAGTTTTGGAAGCTGTCGGGGATTCGCTGGGGAAGAGTCGGGCCGGGGCCGACCCTCAGAGCTCGAGGTTCTCGTCGAGCAGATCGGCGGAGAGCGGGAAGCGGAACTCCGCCGCGTAGCCGCCATCGAACCGGCGGACGATGCGCGCCGGCGTCGAGCCGATCCGCACAGGCGTATTGGTCGGCAGGTCGAGATCGCTCGAAAAGGCAGTGCCGGACAGCGAGATGTCGACGATGCGGACGACATGCTCCGAGCCGTCGTCCATGGTCAGCACCGAGCGCGGGTTGCGCGGCACGACGCGCTCGTGACGGCGGTCTTCGGGAAGGCCGAGCTCTTCGCGATTGGCGAGCCAGGTGAGCTGGGCCGTGAACTTCTCGCGCTTGCGGCTGGTCGCGGTGATGGTCATCGCGAAGCCTTCCATCGTCGTACGGACGCAGGTGCCTTCGATCCGACCGAGATGTTCGAGGTAGGCGATAACGCGATCGCCGGGTTTCGCCTTGGCAGGGGCGGCGAGATGCACGCCACCCGGCGAGATGTCGAGTGTCTGGCAGGGATATTCCATGCGGTTGGGCAGCATATAGCGACCCAGCAGCACCACCTTCATACGGTGATGCCGCCTGCGTTCGGCAGGAAAGGCAGCCGTTCGGGGCGTTTGGAGCGCGCTCAACATCAAGAACCGACCTGGATTTCGGCCGATCCTAGGTGCGTTCTGGTTAACGGATCGTTCCGGTCAGGCGCGGCCGCCCGGGAGAACGACGAGGCGGGGCGGCTCCGCCCGCCGCGGTGTCGGCGGCGGACGCGAGGCCGCGGCAGGCCAGAGCATCCGCAAGGAGATCATCCGCATCGATTCGACGGTGTCGAGGCCGAGCCAATCCGGCGAGACCGCTGGCGACAGAGCGCCGAGAACGCGCGCATGGGTCCGGCCGCGGTAGCGCAGCGGCAGCAGCAGCAGCTCGAGATAGATCGGCGCGCCGTTTCTGGATTCGCCGGAGAGACCGGCGACGGCGCCGGCGCTCTCGTCCATCACGGTCTGGACGAGGCGGCGCATGTCGCCCTGCGATTCGACGTCCGGCCAGAGCGCAGTGAAGGCGCGCCCGCGCAGTTCGTGCCCGACCAGCGCACAGAGGCGGGTACCCGCCAGCCGAAAGACCGGGCCGATCGGCTCGTTCTCCAGCACGAAGGTATCGGCCAGGGCATGACGCAACGCTCCGGGCTCGATCTCGCCGCGCTCCGGCGCGGCCCGTTCGCCGCGCAGCGCGTCCCAATACTCGAAAACCAGACGTGTGCTCGTGTTTTTCATCCCGCGCCCATTTGCCGGTTGTCCCCGATAACGGTGCAGCGACCGAGAATGGCGCAGAACCGTTCGAAAGAGGGACGAATCGTTCTCTCGGAAGATCGAGGACGCATTCGCCATGCCGTCTTGCCACCGCCATCTGAGTCGGGCGAGGCAACGGGGATTGTTAGGGTTAATCAAACCTTGCCTTTGTGGAAGATCGCTAGAATGCGTATCAAATGCCTCGGAATTCGCGGGCATCGAGTCATGTGCGCAAGCGAGGTGGAGGGGGCGTGACCATGCCGGCCGGCATAACCGGGCGGCGTCACAGCCGGCGGAAAAGGGGAGGGCGCGAGCCTCTCCCCTTTTTCGTTGCACGGCGCTCAGCCTTTGCTTGCGCCGCATGGGCGCTTCGGCAAGTGTGACGCGCCATGGCGTTCCAAGATCCCCCTCGGCCGGCGCGCGAGCCCGCCCTCAACCTGCCTCCCGTCGTTGTCTGGCTGCTCGCCGCCCTGGCGCTGGTCCAGGCCGGCAGGTCGCTGCTCTCCGACTATGACGACTACGTGCTGATGTCGTGGCTGGCCTTCGTGCCGGCGCGGCTGACGCTGTGGCTCTCGCCCGGACGGCTCGAGGACGTCGTCGGAGCGATGGCTCAATCGACGGCGGGGCAGGACGTGGTCGAGCGGCTGCAGCTCGTGCGGCTGCTGCTGGCCGATGGCGGCGTCCGGCTGTGGACCTTGCTCACCTATGGCTTCCTGCATGGCTCCTGGCTGCATCTGGTCTCGAACGCGGTCTGGCTCGCCGCCTTCGGCAGCCCGGTCGCAAGACGGCTCGGACCGAATCGGTTCCTCAACCTGATGGCGCTCTCGACGATCGGCGGCGCGCTGCTGCACTGGTTCTCGCGCGATCTCGACGTGCTGCCGCTGGTCGGGGCTTCCGCCGGCGTTTCCGGTGCGACGGCGGCGGCGATCCGCTTCGTCTTCGCGCCGGGGCTGCGTTTTGGCGAACTCGGGAACGACGAGGTCGTCCGTGCGATCCCGGCAGAGCCGCTGGGCCAGCTCTGGCGCAATTCCCGGGCGCTGCTGTTCATCGGCATCTGGTTCGCGACGAACATCCTGTTCGGGGCCGGTCTCGTGCCGATCTTCGGCGAGGAGACGAGCATCGCCTGGGAAGCCCATATCGGGGGATTCGTGGTCGGGCTTCTGCTTTTTCCGATGTTCGACCGGGGTGCCTTGCGCCGCTGAGCGCCGCTGCCGAAAACCGGGCGGGATAGTTGTGGCGGATCGCCGGCAAGCCTTGCCTGCACCGGTCTCTTCCCCCACACTCGCAGCATTGCGAAGCACTCTTCGAGCCGATCCGGCGTCGTGAGTCCGCCGGTAAGCTCGCAGGGTTCCAGCGGAACCGCGCGTCGGCAACGGCGCGCCTGCGAGGAGGACCTTCCATGAATGTCGAGCAGCTGCTGAGCGGCAAGGGGCGCGAGGTCATCTCGGTGCAGCCGCACCGGACGCTGGCAGAAGCGATCCGTACGCTCAGCGAGAAGCGCATCGGCGCCGTCGTCGTCATGGGGAGCGACGGTGCGCTCGTCGGTATCCTGTCCGAGCGCGACATCATCCGCGCTCTCGGCGAGCAGGGTGGCGAGGCTTTGGAGAGCGCCGTCTCGCGCTCGATGACCTCCAAGGTCGTGACTTGCCGGCCCCAAACCAGCGTCGATGAGCTGATGGAGATCATGACGACGGGGCGCTTCCGCCATGTCCCTGTCGTCGAAAACGGACGCGTCACCGGCATCGTCTCGATCGGCGACGTGGTGAAGTATCGCGTCGCGGCGATCGAGGCCGAAAGCCAGGCGATGCGCGACTACATCGCGATGGCCTGACGTGCCTTAACGCCCCCGGCTCAGCCCTGGGGCACGATATGGCTGGCGGCGACGAGGGCGGCGATATCGTCGAGCGCACGCTGCGCCGCCTGCCGCCCCAGCTCGATGGTCTCGTCGGCGCGATGGAAGTCGAACAGGCCGATGCGGCCGAGCTTAGGGCCGATCATCACGTCCGGCGGATCGCCGGCCAGGCGCGAGCGCGAGATCCGGTCCTGCGTGATGTTGAACGCCTCGATCATCACACCGGCGAGGCCGGGGCGATTCTCGGCCGGCCGCCCGACGATGTTGCGCACGCGTTTGGCCGCCCCGCTGATGCCGTCATACCAGCGCGGCTCGGGCCGCACCTCCAGCTCGGGCACGAGCTCGTCGGGATCGGAGCCATGGTTCTGGATGATCGTGCCGCGGCCGGACAGATCGTTGTTGAGGTTGACGCAGATCACGATGTCGGCGCCCAGCGCCCGCGCGGCCGTGACCGGCACCGGGTTGACCAGCGCGCCGTCCATCAGCCAGCGGCCGCCGAGCTTCACCGGGTCGAAGACGCCGGGCAGGGCATAGGAGGCGCCGAGCGCCTCGACCAGCGGGCCATGCGTCAGCCAGATCTCGTGGCCGGAGCCGAGCTCGGTCGCGATCGCGACGAAGCGATGCGATAGGTCCTCGATGCGGACGCCGTCGAGATGCTGGTCGAGCAGGCGCTTCAGCCGCCCACCCGCGATCAGCCCGGCGCCGCCGATATGGAAATCCATCAGGCCGACGATGCGGCGCTTGGTCAGGCTGGTGGCGAATTCTGTCAGCGCGGGCAGCTTACCCGCAGCGAAGCAGCCGCCGACGACGGCGCCGATCGAGGTACCCGCGATGACATCGGGCGCGAAACCGGCTTCGACCAGTACCTCAATGGCACCGACATGAGCCCAGCCGCGCGCCGCGCCGCCGCCGAGTGCCAGGCCGATCTTCGGTCTGACGGCCGCCGGTTGCCGGTTGATCGAGCGCATGTCGTTCATTACGGCACCACCCCCGCCAAGGCCAAAGGCTCGCCGTGCAACGCCATTCCACAGCATGGACCGTTCTCTCCACAGGGACAGAGAATCTCAGAAGCTGATGAGCGAAAGGTGAACGGCATAATCGGCGGTCATTATCGCCTGGATTTGACGGGACCGTGAAGGCGCAGCAGCAGCATTGCCGATGCGCACAAGTATCAGGTGCAAATGAGGAGCGGCCTCTCCGCGTCTTCCCGCAGCGGCTTAACCCGATAGAAGCAGGAGCAGCGGCCGGTATGGCAGCAACCGCCGTCGCCGCCGACCTTCACCTTGAGCCATAGCGCGTCCTGGTCGCAGTCGATCCGCATCTCGACGATGGTCTGGATCTGGCCGGAGGTCGCACCCTTGTGCCAGAGTTCTTGGCGCGAGCGCGACCAGTACCAGGCTTCGCCGGTCTCGATCGAGCGCTTCAGCGCCTCGGCATTCATATGAGCGACCATCAGCACCGCGCCGCTGTCCGCTTCGGTAGCGACGACCGTCACCAGGCCGTTCGCGTCGAAGCGGGGGCTGAGCACCGTGCCCTCCTCGAGGGCATGCTTGTCGGCTGCGGAGGGAAACAGGCTCATCTCGGTTCCATCACGAAAAAGGCGCGTCATGCGACGCGCCTTGTAGAGCAAGGGCGGTGCCCGGCCAAACCTGCGGTCACAGCCCCGGCGACTTCACCATGGTGAAGAAGCGGACCTGCTCGGCCGGATCGTTGCGGAAGAGGCCGCGATATTGCGAGGTCATGGTCGAGGAGCCCTGCTTCTGCACCCCGCGCATCGACATGCACATATGCTCGGCCTCGACGAGGATGGCGATGCCACGCGGCTCCAGCGCCTCCTCGATCACGTCGGCGATCTGGGCGGTCATCGTCTCCTGCGTCTGCAGGCGGCGGGCATAGACGTCGACGATGCGGGCGAGCTTGGACAGGCCGACTACCCCCTTCGAGGGGTAGTAGCCGATATGCGCCTTGCCGACGAAGGGCACCATGTGGTGCTCGCAATGCGAATAGAACGGGATGTCACGGACCAGGACCATGTCCTGATAGCCCTCGACCTCCTCGAAGACGCGGTCGAGGATGTCATGCGGATTCTCGCCATAGCCCTTGTAGAATTCCTTGTAGGCCTTGGCGACGCGGCGGGGCGTATCGGACAGGCCTTCGCGCGACGGATCCTCACCCGCCCAGCGGATGAGCGTGCGGACGGCGGCCTCTGCTTCTTCCTGCGTGGGCTTGCGGACCAGAAACTTGTCGGCGGAGGGGCTGACGGCCCCCTCGACGGACAAGGACTTAACCACAGGGATCATGTGGTGCCTCCCGTTGGGACGATAGGAGCCCCGCGCTGCGACCGGGCGGCCGCGGCCACGAGGCCGTTGCGACAAGTTTCACGCCTTGCGGCGGGAGGGATGTCCATGCCCTCCCGTTCTACGGCGATCAACCCTATATTGGATCTCCGAGCCGGTCATTCCAGAGCCGCCAGAGCCGGATCCGATCAGGTTGTTCAACCTGATCGGTGAATCCGTCTCTGAACCATAATAGAGAACGCGTTGTCCGATCAGCTTGCGCTACAAGCCGATCGGCGCGTGCTCTAGGACCAAGCCATGCTGGACGACGTCTACAACAAGCGCATCCTTTCGCTTGCCGCCAACATCCCCCTGCTGCAGCGCCTGCCGTTTCCGGACGCCACGGCGCGGGCTCACTCGAAGCTATGCGGCTCGACCGTGACAGTCGATGTCACCATGGAGGGCGATGTCGTCATCGGCTTCGGCCATGAGGTGAAAGCCTGCGCGCTCGGGCAGGCCTCCTCCTCGATCATGGCGGGCCACGTCATCGGCTCGACGGCGGAGGAACTGCGGCAGGTGCGCGAACAGGCTCGCGCGATCCTGAAGGACAATGCCGATCCGCCCGAAGGCAAATGGGCTGATCTCGCCGTGCTCGTGCCGGTGCGCGACTTCAAGGCGCGGCATGCCTCGACCATGCTGACCTTCGACGCGGTGGTCGATGCGATCGATCAGATCGAGACGCGGCGGCGCGAGGCCGCCGCCTGATCATTTCATGCCGAAGGCGACCTTGATCTCCGGGATCGTCTCGTCGAAGCGCGACTTGAAGGCACGCTCCGCCAGCAGGGCCTTGGCGACGGCGCGTCCGACCTTGTCACCCGCGACGAGGTCGCTGGGATAGTGGAAGCCACAGATCAGGCGGCTTTCGTCATAGCTCTTCACCCGCTCCTCCAGCTTGTCCGCCATGTCGGGGACGGCCGCCTTGAGCAGCTCCGCATAGAGAGCAGCCGTCGCTGCATGGCCCGAAGGGAAGGAGGTTCCTTCCGGACGCGCGCCGGGGCACGGCTTGACGCGGACCTTGGCCCAGAGCTGGAAGGGGCGCGGGCGGCTGGTGAGGCGATGGACGCTCTTCAGCAGGATGCTGAGCTCGACCTGCGCCTCTCGGAACAGCAGCCGCACCTCGCGATGGGTGTTGTCGACATAGCTGGTTTCCATGCCGTTCAGGAAGTTCACCAGGCCCTGGCGCTGGTCGGCGATCGCCTGCTTCTCGCGCTCGGGCGTCCGGTTCAGCGAAAGCTGCTGCACCTGCTCGAACTCGGCCTTGGCTTCCGGGCTGTTCTGCGCCGGCGGCAGCCCGGTGAGATGGGCGACATCGAGCTTGGCACCGTCGAGCCAGAGGAGGTAAGGCCGTTGCTGGGCTGATGCCGGCACGGAAAGCACGAGGCTAAACGCCAGTCCGAGACCCGCAAGGGCATTGCGCAGGGGAGCCTGGCGCAGGGGGGCCTGGCGGAGCAGGGCATGGCGAAAGCGAACGGCGGGCATCATGTTTCCGGAATCAGGCGAGGGGAAGCGGTTCTGGTGACGGCTGAACGAAACGACGTAGATGATCTATTCCAGCGTCTCTTTGTTAAGCAAAGATTTTCGCGCCTGCGCCGGCTTGCACTTTTACCGCGCAGGCTCGCCCATATCCTGATCCGTGGTTACCAACTCAGCCTGTCCATGCTGGTTGGACGCCATTGCCGGCACTGGCCGAGCTGTTCCGCCTATACCGACGAGGCGATCCTGCGCTTCGGGCTGTGGCGGGGCGGGTGGATGGGATGCGCGCGGATATGCCGCTGCAACCCATGGGGCACGAGCGGTATCGACATCGTCTGCGAGGAATTGCCGCCGGGCGCGAGGTGGTATAGGCCGTGGGCCTATGGCCGCTGGCGCAGGACAAATGTGCCGGCGGCTTTCGATTCCGCCGCCGAACCGGCCACGGGCGGCGGAACGCACCCTTCACATCCGTAGCCGGCCTTGTCTTACGGGGCTTGTATCCCCGAGTGAGCAGGATATCCGATCGATGACGATCTCCCTGACATTTCCCGATGGCGCCAAGCGCGAATTTCCCTCCGGCATCACCGGGGCTGAACTCGCCAAGGGCATTTCCCCTTCGCTCCTGAAGCGCACCGTCGCCATGGCGCTCGACGGCACGGTCGTCGATCTCGCCGATCCGATCACCACCGACGCGAAGATCGAGTTCCTGAACCGGGAAGACCCGCGTTCGCTCGAACTGATCCGGCACGACACCGCCCACGTCCTCGCCGAAGCCGTGCAGGAACTCTTCCCGGGCACGCAGGTGACGATCGGCCCCGTCATCGAGAACGGCTTCTTCTACGATTTCGCCCGCAACGAGCCCTTCACCCCGGAGGACTTCCCGGCGATCGAGAAGAAGATGCGCGAGATCATCGCGCGCGACAAACCCTTCACCAAGGAGGTCTGGAGCCGCGACAAGGCCAAGGATTTCTTCGCCGGGAAGGGTGAGGCCTACAAGGTCGAGCTGGTCGATGCGATCCCGGCCGACCAGACGCTGAAGATGTATGCGCAGGGCGACTGGATCGACCTCTGCCGCGGCCCGCACATGACCTCGGTCGGCAAGGTCGGCAACGCCTTCAAGCTGATGAAGACGGCCGGTGCCTATTGGCGCGGCGACAGCAACAACGCGATGCTGACCCGCATCTACGGCACGGCCTTCGCGAAGCAGGAGGACCTCGACGCCTATCTCAGGCAGATCGAGGAGGCGGAGAAGCGCGACCACCGCAAGCTCGGCCGGGAGATGGACCTGTTCCACTTCCAGGAGGAGGGGCCGGGCGTCGTGTTCTGGCACTCCAAGGGCTGGCGGCTGTTCCAGGAGATCATCGCCTATATGCGCCGGCGCCTTGCCGCCGACTACGAGGAGGTGAACGCGCCGCAGATCCTCGACAAGTCGCTCTGGGAGACCTCCGGACACTGGGGCTGGTACCAGGACAACATGTTCGCGGTGAAGTCCGCCGCGGCCTTCGAGAATCCGCAGGACGCCGAGCGCGACCATCGCGTCTTCGCGCTGAAGCCGATGAACTGCCCGGGCCATGTCCAGATCTTCAAGCACGGGCTGAAGAGCTATCGCGACTTGCCGATCCGGCTCGCCGAGTTCGGCAATGTCCATCGCTACGAGCCATCAGGCGCGCTGCACGGGCTGATGCGCGTGCGCGGGTTCACGCAGGACGACGCGCATATCTTCTGCACCGAGGAGCAACTCGCCGCCGAGTGCCTGAAGATCAACGACCTGATCCTCTCGGTCTACGAGGATTTCGGCTTCACCGAGGAACTCGTCATCAAGCTCTCGACACGGCCCGAGAAGCGCGTCGGCTCGGACGCGCTCTGGGACCATGCCGAGGACGTGATGACCAAGGTGCTGGAGCAGATCGCGCGCCAGTCCGGCAACCGGATCAAGACCGAGATCAATCCGGGCGAGGGCGCCTTCTACGGGCCGAAGTTCGAATATGTGCTGCGCGACGCCATCGGCCGCGACTGGCAGTGCGGCACGACGCAGGTCGACTTCAACCTGCCGGAACGCTTCGGCGCCTTCTATATCGGTGCCGATGGCGAGAAGAAGCAGCCGGTGATGGTCCACCGCGCCATCTGCGGTTCCCTGGAGCGCTTCACCGGCATCCTGATCGAGCACCATGCCGGGCATTTCCCGCTCTGGCTGGCGCCCGAGCAGGTCGTCGTCGCGCCGATCACCTCGGACGCCGACGCCTATGCCGAGGAGGTGACGATGGCCTTTCTCGGAGCCGGCATGCGCGCACGCGCCGATCTTCGCAACGAGAAGATCAGCTACAAGGTGCGCGAGCACTCGCTCGCCAAGGTCCCGGTCATCCTGGCCGTCGGCAAGCGCGAGGCCGAGGAAAAGACGGTCACGATCCGCCGCCTCGGCAGCCAGGCGCAGACCGTGATGACGCTGTCCGAGGCGATTGCGTCTCTGACGCGGGAGGCGCTGGCGCCGGATCTGGCGCGCCGGCAGGCAGTCAGGGCGGCGTGAAGCTTCTGCGCCTTTCCTTCTCCCCTTGCGGGAGAGGGTGGCCCGGAGGGCCGGATGAGGGGTCGCACAGGTTCTGGAAGTTCGGTGTTCGTTTCGCGGCGGGCGTCGCGAGACCCCTCATCCGCCTGCCGGCACCTTCTCCCGCAAGGGGAGAAGGATGCGGTGATGCGCGCTCGCTCGACATTCCCTCTCTAGCTAATTCCGCTCCGACCATGCCAGATTGCCGGCGATGCTGACGGGTTCCTATCGCAAGCGGCTCGAGGCCGATCTCATCCGCTGGGTCGATGGCGGCCTGCTCAACGCCGACAGCGCCGGAGCGATCCGCCGCTCCGTCGCCAGCGAGCACAGCGGCTTCCGCCTGCCGGCACTGCTCGGCTTGCTCGGCGGCCTGCTGATCGCATCGAGCGTAGCGGCTTTCGTCGCGGCGAACTGGGAGGCGATCCCACGGCTGGCGAAACTTGGCGCGATCCTGGCGGGCATCTTGGCGTGCTTCGCCATTGCTTTCCGGCTTGAGCGGGGCGGTTCGCCGCGTGGCAGCGATGCGGCCGTCACCTGTGGCGTGCTGATCTTCGCCGCCGGGCTCGCGCTGGTCGGCCAGATGTACCATCTGCCGACAGATTGGCCGGGCGGCGCGGTGCTGATCGCGCTTGGCGGGCTCGCTGCCTCCTTCCTGATGCGGTCGAGCGGGGCGCTGGCGATTGCGCTCGTGGCGATCTGCGCCTGGAGCGGCGGGCGTTGGGAGGAGGCGCGCGGCGGTGCCCATTTCGGCTTCTTCATCCTCTATTTGCCGGCGCTCTGGCTGGCCCTCTCGCGCAGCAACCGGCTGATCCATCATCTCGTCGTACTCGCCGGGGCGCTCTGGATCGGCATGGTCCCTGGTTATGAGCTGTTCGATCGCTTCGATTACGGCCTGCTCGCCTATGGTCTGGCGGTGTCGGCGCTCTATGTGGCGCTGGGTGCGATCGCGCTCGATCGCGGCGGCCCCAGCCTGCTGACAGCCTGCCTGCCATGGGGCCTGCTTGGGCTCGTGCTCTGCCTGAGTTTCGAGCTGGTCCGCATTCTCGACAATGACGAGGCGCGGGCGGGGCGTGCCTTCCTGTTCGTGTTCTACGCCTATGCCGTTGCAGTTCCGCTGACGGTCCTGGCAGCTGCGACGGCGCGCGACCGGCGCTTCACCTGGCCGCTGACGGCGGCGCTCGTCCTGGCGCTGCTCGTGCCCGCCGTGTTCTGGAGCGGCAGCGCCATCGGCATGGCCGGCAAGATCACGGTGGCGAGCCTCGTCCTGCTTTCGGCGACCGCGCTGATGGTGGCGGGTGCGGCCGGAGGCGTCAGGCGGCTGGTGATGGCGGGCTCGATCCTGTTCGGCGTCGCGATCCTGATCCTGCTCTGGCAGACGATCGGCACGCTGCTGGACCAGTCGCTGTTCTTCCTCGTCGCGGGCGCGGCTCTGCTTGCGGTCGCCTCCGGCGCGCGGCGCCTGTTCGCGCGGTTGAATCCGCCCGCCGAGAAGGAGGCCGCATGATGCGCCTGTTCTCGGCCGACGCGATCGTAACGAGGATACCGCTCCTCTGGCGCGCGATTGCGGCTGTGTTGCTGCTGGGGCTCGCATTGCTCGCGCTCGTCGAGCAGCGGGCGCGCATCCTGCGTGGCGGCGCGGAGGTGCGTCTCAAGACTGTTCCGGTCGATCCGCGCGATCTCTTCCGCGGCGACTATGTCGTGCTCGCCTACCCGATCAGCACGGTCGAGGCGGGGCAGGACGGCACGCAGCCCTATCGGCGCGGGGAGACCGTTTTCGTGACGCTGGGGCGCGACGAGCAGGGCTTCGCCCGGGCGACCGGGGTTTCGCGCGACTGGCCGAAGAACAGCAACGATGCGGTCGTGATCGCAGGGCGCGTGACCGCGACAGGCGGTTGCGCCACCAATGCCGACGGCGCCTTCGACTGCAGCGGTAACCGCAACCGACTCCGTATCGCCTATGGGCTCGAGAGCTATTTCGTGCCCCAGGGCGAAGGCAAGGCAATCGAGACGACGGAGAAGGCCCGTATAGAGGTCGTCGCTGGCGTCTCCGCATCCGGCGAGGCGGCGATCAAGCGCCTGCTGATCGATGGCAAGCCGGTCTACGCCGAGCCGCCATACTGAGACCGCGCCGGCCGACAGCGTCCAGAGCGCGCTGCATTCAAGTAAAAGCGAGGGTCATCCCGGACGCCGCGAAGCGGAAATCCGGGATCCATTCCTGAACCTTTGCCGGCCGTGCTCCGGCATCGATCCCGGGTCAAGCCCGGGATTTTGTCTTCGAGCGTCACGGGCTTCGACTGAGGCCCGGCATCACATTGCCGTGTCGTCGACGCTTCGTCCCAACCCTGCCGCAAAGCGCGCTGATGGTCCGCCACACGCGCTTGTGACAATGCGCCGCGTGACGCGACTCCCCTTCGGTTATATGAACGGCAGATGAACGATCTCGACAGGGAACGTTCATCTTGAGGGGCCGCCGGCGGGGAACCCGCGATCGGCCGCCGCGTTCCGCACTAGCCCGTCCTAGCCTGCTGAAGGACAGCCGTCCGTGTCGTCCATTTCCTCCTTCAGGCGCTTCCTGCTCCTCGGCCAGCCGGCCGAAAGCACGGCGCGTTCGAGGGGCAGCCGCGATGCGCGCATCGACGTGGTGCGCGGGCTGGCGCTGCTGATCATCTTCATAAACCACATGCCCGGGAACGTCGTATCGGCCTATATGCCGCATAATTTCGGCTTCTCGGACGCGGCCGATATCTTCGTGCTGCTGGCCGGCGTTTCGGCCACCCTGGCCTATGGCGGGCTGATCGAGCAGCGCGGCTTCCCGGTCGCGGCGCTGAAGCTCGGCGGGCGCCTCTGGACGCTCTACATCGCCCATATCGCGGTGTTCATCATCGTCTGCGGCGTCGTCGCCACGGCCGTGACGCAGACGCAGAACCCGCTCTATATCGAGGCGATCAACATCCAGCCCTTCTTCCGCGACACGGTCGAGGCGCTGATCGGCGCGCTGACGCTGACCTATCAGCCGTCCTATCTCGATATCCTGCCGCTCTATATCGTGCTCCTCGCGCTGTTTCCGGCGATCTATTACGCCGTGCGGATCAGCCCGCTGCTGACGCTCGCCGTCTCGCTGGCGATCTGGCAGGCGGCGCTCGCCTTCGAGCTCAACCTGCCGAATGGCAATGCCGGGATCTGGTTCTTCAACCCATTCGCCTGGCAGGTCGTCTTCACGCTGGGAATCATCATCGGCCGCGCGGCGCAGCTCGGTGTCGGCCTGCCCCGGCTGGTCTGGCTCGATGTCGTGGCAGTCGCGTTCATTCTCTTCGCCTGGGTGGTGAAGACGTCGGCCGGCAATCCGACCGGAATCGGCGCGCTGAGCGACTGGGTCGATTCCGTCCAGCTCGGCTCGGACAAGACGAACCTCGCCTGGACCCGGCTGATGCATGTCGGGGCGCTGAGCTGGCTCGCGATCCGCTGGCTGCCGGCCGGTGGCGCGATGGCGAAATCGGCGCTTGGGCGTGCGTTGGCTTGCGCCGGGCAGAACTCCCTCCATGTCTTCTGTGTCGGGATCGTGCTGTCGATCATCGGCCAGATCGTGCTGGCGGAGACGTCCTTCGCTCTGGACGTTCAGTTGCTGATCTGCACCGCCGGCGTTACAGTGCTGACAGGCTTAGGGATTTTCCTGTCGTGGTACCGTTCGATCACGAAACGCGGCGCAAGCGCCGAGCCTACCCCGGCACGTGGCGCGCAGGCGCCGCGGCCTTCCTTCTCCTCGCGCTGAATTCCCTCGCCGCCGGCGTGCCGATGCCGGCACCGGCCGATGCCCGCTGCCGGATCGATGCGGCCAAGCCGGCTTTCCAGCCGAGCCTGCCGGCTGCGCGCAAGGCGCTGCAGGAAACCGGCCGGCTGACGGTCGTGGCGCTCGGTTCCTCCGCGACGGCCGGTTCCGGCGCCAGCGCCGAGGACAAGAGCTATCCGGCCGTGCTGCAGGCAGAACTGCGGCGCCGCCTGCCCGGAGCCGAGGTCAAGGTCGTCAATAAGGGTGTGGGTGGCCAGTCGGCTTACGACATGCTGTTACGGATGCAGGTGGACGTCATCGACGAGAAGCCGGCCATCGTGATCTGGCAGACCGTGATCAACGACGCGATCCGCGACATCGGCGAGGAGAAGCTCGCCAAGATCCTGAGCAAGGGCATCGGCAAGGCGCGCGCGGCGGGGGTTGACATGATCCTGATGGATCTGCCGTGGCTGCCGCGCGAGGGTCGCTACCCGCATTACGACGAGTATCGCGCCGTGCTGACAAAGACGGCGCAGGAGCAGGGCGTCTCGGTTTTCCCACGCTATGCGCTGATGAAGGGCTGGTCGAATTCGCGCCAGTTCACGCCGGAGGAGCTCCTCGGCATGGATGGGCTGCATCTGGTCGATGCCGGCTATCGCTGCCTGGGCCTGCGCCTCGCCGACGGCATCGTCTCGGGCATCGGCAATGTCCGGATCGAGACGGTCGCGCCGGGCGTGAAACCGACCAACTGAGCCGGGCGCGTCAGTCTCGGGCGGAGCCAAACGCAGATCCGAGAATCTCCCGCGGAGAAGGCGCTGGTTTCCGAGATGCTCGGGTCAGGCCCGAGCATGACGGGGGGTTATTTCGCAAGCACCTCGATATCGCGGTCGCTGCCGGATTCGACCTTGAAGTCGCGCGAATAGACCTGCCCCTCCTGCCGGGCGATCAGGACGTAATCGCCCTCGGCCAGGATCACCTGCGGAAAGGCGCCGATCGCCTCGCGGATGACGTCGCCGCCGGGGGTCAGCACGCTGAAGGCTGTGCCGGCGAAGGCTTCGCCGCCAGCGGCGGCGACGAGCTTCAAGGTGACCTTGGCGGCGCGGTGATGGAGCGTCGCCTCTGTGACCTTGCCGGTCTCCACCTTCACGTCGGCGCGCTGGATGGCGTTAGAATCGCCGTAGGTGGAGACGACGTGATAGGTGCCCTCGGGCAGGCGGATGACCTCGCCGGCCTTGGCCCCGCTGGTGACGAGCCGGCCTTCCGAATTGCCCTGCAACGGCACGAAAACGGAGAAGGAGAGCTGCCCGGCGGATATCGGCGCGTCGCCGATCGACCCTGCCAGGGACAGCGCGCCGGCGCTGATCTGCACCTGGTCGCGCAATCCTTGCGGCCCGAGACTGACGCGCTTGGTGCCGCTGGCAAAGCCGTAGGCGGCGTGAACGATGTAGTTGCCCGGCGGAAGCGCGAAGTTCGGTTCGGGTTCCGTGGAGCGCGCAACGATCCGGGGTGACGAACCGTCGACGGTCTCGCTGAGGATACGCCAGTTCAAGCCGGACCGGATCGGCTTGCGATCGCTGGCGAACTGGGCCGTGACGGCGAGCCGTGACTGGGCGGTCGCGGAGCCGGGCGCGGCTGGTGCCGGGGCGTCGGCACCCGGACCGGTATCGGGCGTCGGTGTCTGGGCCGAAGCCGGCGAGAACAGGACGGCCACGGCGAAGACGACGCCGGCCAAGCGGCGACCAGCTTCAAAACCATCCAATTCAAGCATGCTTTTCGTCCTCGGCGGCCCTGCGGCGATGGTGGAGCAGGTTCGCTTGTCCTCATCATGGCGAAGGAATAGGTCAATTCCATCGCCATCGTCAGGATGTTTCATGACCGATACGCTCTCTCTGCTCAAGCTGCGTCGCTCCGTGCCGCCGCAGTTCCTGTCCGCTCCGGGGCCGCAAGGGGCGCAACTCGACGAGCTACTCGCGATCGCCGCCCGCGTGCCCGATCACGGCAAGCTCGCGCCCTGGCGCTTCGTCATCTTCACGGGCGCTGCCCGGGAAGAGGCGGCCGAGGTGGTCGCCCGCGTCTTCCGCGAGCGCAATCCGCAGGCGAATGACGATCAGGTCGAATTCGAGCGCAAACGCCTGCTGCACGCGCCCGTCATCGTCGCCGTGGTCTCGCGGGCGCGCCAGCACGTCAAGATCCCGCTTTGGGAGCAGGAGCTCTCGGCCGGCGCGGTCTGCATGAACATGCTCGTCGCCGCCTATGCGATGGGCTATGCCGGCTCCTGGCTGACGAACTGGTTCTCGTTCGACCGGGTGGTTTTGACCGAGTTCGGGCTGGCCGAGGACGAGCGGATGGCCGGCTTCATCCATATCGGCACGCCGACGGCGCCGATCACCGATCGCGACCGGCCCGTGATGTCGGACATCGTCAGCTATTACGGGGCCTGACATGACCTATTACTCGGCGACGAAAGACGATCTCGGCTTCGCCCACGACCCGTTCAAGGCCATCGTGGCGCCGCGGCCGATCGGCTGGATCACGGCGCTGAGCGCGAAGGGCGAGGTCAATCTCTCGCCCTACAGCTTCTTCAACGCGATCTCGTCGCGGCCGAACATCGTGATGTTCTCATCGGAGAACAAGAAGGACGCCGTCGCCTTCATCGAGGAAACCGGCGAGTTCACCTGCTCGCTGGTGACCAGGGCGTTGGCGCAGCCGATGAACCTGACCTCGGCGCCGCTGCCGCGGGGCGAGAGCGAGTATCCTCATGCCGGGCTGGAGATGGCGCCGTCACGCTTCGTCAAGCCGCCGCGCGTCGCCGGCACGCCGGCTGCGCTCGAATGCAAGCTGCTCTCGATCCAGCAGTTGCAGGATCTCGACGGCAATGCCGTGCCGCGCTGGATGGTGCTGGGGCAGGTCGTGGGTACCTTCGTCGACGACGCCTTCGTCAAGGACGGGCGCTTCGACACGGCCGGTGCCAACCCGATCGCGCGCTGCGGCTATGCCGATTATGCCGAGGTGACCAGCCTGTTCTCGATCCAGCGGCCGGCGGGCGGCTAGGGCAGCCGTCGCGCGGGCGTTCATTCTCGGGCGGAGCGAAGCGCAGACCCGAGAATCTCGGGATGCGAGAGCACCGGAGCCTCCTTCCGCGTGAGATGCTCGGGTCAAGCCCGAGCATGACGCTCTGTGTCGACTGGCTTCAGCCCTGCGCCAGCGGACCCTTGGCGCGATAGTCGCCGAGTTCCGCCAGCGCCTTGTTGATCGTTTCTGCGTTGAGGGCTGTCCCTTCGGGCAGGGTCAGGCGCGGCGGGTCTAGCGTTACCGTCGCGCCCGGTGCCAGCGCCGTGGCGGCGCGCTGGACGCGCGAGGCGCAGCCGCCGCAATGCATGCCTGAAACTTCAAAAACCTGAGTCATTCGAATCGCCTCCGGCTGTTTATTCAGCCAGTTTCCGAGCGCGCGCGACGAGCCGCTGCGCCCTGATCAGATGGGGACGATCCAGCATTTCGCCATCGAGGCCGATCACGCCGGCGCCGGGATTGGCTTCGAACAGCGCGATGATCTGCTCGGCCTTGGCGAGCGCAGCGGGCGAGGGCGAGAAGATCTCGTTGATGGGCGCGACTTGCGCCGGATGGATCGCCATCTTGCCGGTGAAGCCGTCCCGCCGCGAGGCGAGGCATTCGGCCCGGAAGGCAGCATCGTCGCGGAAGTTGGTGAAGACGGTATCGATCGCGTCGACCTGCGCGGCGCTCGCGCCGAACAGCGTGAGCGCGCGGGCAAGGCGGTAGGGGTCGGTATAGGAGCCGTCCTCGAGCCGGTTGGTTTCGGCGCCGAGATCGGCCGAGAGGTCCTCGGCTCCCCAGGTCAGCGCCATCAGCCGATGCGAGGAGCGGGCGTAGCTGCCGAGGCCGAAGATGCCCTTGCCGCTTTCGGTCGCGATGGGAAGGATCCGCGTCGCGCCGTCGGGGAGGTCGGACTCCGCCTCGCGCACGGCGATCTTGGCGGCGAGATGGCCGACATCGATCCCGCCTTCCGATTTCGGCAGCATGATCGCGTCCGGTGCGCCGGGCATGACGGCGTCGAGATCGGCCTCGCTCATTCCGGTGGTCAGGCCGTTGATGCGCACGATCAGCAGCGGGCGCTTCGGCAGCGCGCGTGCCGAATCGAGAAAGGCGCGGGTGATCTCGCGCGCCTGCGGCTTGCCGTCGAGCGCGACGGAATCCTCGAGATCGAGGATCAGGGCGTCGGCGCCGCTGTCCAGGCCCTTCTGCTGCTTCTTGGGGCTGTCGCCCGGCACGAACAGGAGCGAGCGCATCCGGGTCAGACCGCGACCGTGGCGGGTGCCGGCCGCTTGCGCATGAAGGCCTGGCGGCGGCACTGCGCGACGAGCGTGCCGTCCTGCTTGTAGGCCTTGTGCAGGAAATCGACGATGCCGGCATCGGGCCGCGAGCGCGACTCGCGCTTGGCGACGATCTCGGTGGTGCAGTTGATCGTGTCGCCCTCGAACAGCGGGGCGGGGAAGCCGACATCGGTCATGCCGAGATTGCCGATGGTGGTGCCGACGGTGGTGTCGTTGACGGATATGCCGATCATCAGCCCAAGCGTGAACAGCGAGTTCATCAGCGGCTTGCCCCATTCGGTCTCGGTCGCGCAGAAATGCGCATCGATATGAAGGGGTTGCGGATTGAGGGTCATGTTGGAGAACAACATGTTGTCCATCTGCGTGACGGTGCGCGTCAGGCCGTGCTCGATGACCGCGCCGACCTGGAAATCCTCGAAATAGATCCCGCCACGCTTGTGACGCACCACATCCGCCATAGACGCCTCCGCCTTCGCAAAGGCCGGCCGCTGAGCCGGCGCGAGAAGTCGTAGAATGCCGCCCGCCGGGAGGGAAGCGGAAAGCGTGGCGTTAAGCTCCTGCAGGGCATCTTAACGGTTCGCTTACCATAATGGAGCAGTCTTCGGACTGCGCTTCCGCGCTGCGCGGCGGCTGCATGCCGAAGGTCTCGATGTTCCTCTTCACCACGCCGCAGAGCCGCGACGCGCAGCCCGCCAATCCGGTCGTCAGCGCCATTCGCCAGGGCGCCGAAAAGACGGGTGCGGGCTTCGACTATCTGCTCAAGACGGCGCAGCGCGAATCCTCGCTGGAGCCGGACGCCAAGGCGAAGACATCGAGCGCCACGGGGCTCTTCCAATTCATCGAGCAGACCTGGCTTTCCATGGTCAAGCAGGAAGGCCCGAAGCAGGGGCTCTCGCAATATGCCGACGCCATCTCCGAGAGCGGCGGGCGGCTTACCGTTTCCGATCCGGCGGCGCGGGAGAAGATCCTGCAGCTGCGCAATGATCCCCAGGTCGCCGCCGTCATGGCCGGGGCCCTGACGCAAAAGAATCGTGACCAGCTGGCCGGCGCGCTCGGGCGCTCGCCGCAGGGCGGCGAGCTCTATATGGCGCATGTGCTGGGTGCGCGCGGCGCCTCCGACCTGATCCGGACGGCCGCCAGCGATCCGAGCCGGGTCGCGGCAAGGGATTTTCCCGAGGCCGCCGCCGCCAACCGCTCGATCTTCTACGACAAGGCGGGCCGGGCGCGCAGCGTCCAGGAGGTCTACGGGGTGCTGGCCGCAAGCCATGCCAGCACGCAGGTCGCCGCCGCCACCACACAAGGCGCCCAATCGGGGCAGGGCGATACTCCCGAGGTCGAGATCGCTGCCGCGCTGCGGCCGGGCCGGGCAAAGGGGCTCGTCGGCCTGTTCTCGACGGGCGGTTCGCGCGATCCGGTCTCGAAAGCCGTCGCCAATCTCTGGACCACGCCGATCCAGGGCGGCACGCGCATGGCGTCGCTCGCGGGCGGCGAGCGCTATTTCCCGCGCCCTGGTCAGAGCGATGCGAACGCGGCGTCGGATGCGAGTGCATCAGCCTCAGCCGCCAGCGCGATGCCCGTCGCTGCCGGCAAGGTCGTCAGTGCGCCGCTGCCGCCTTCGCGGCCGAGCGAGCTGTCGCCATCCACGGTTACCGCCGCGCCACAGCCCGTGGGCAAGGCCCGCCGCGCGCCGCTCGATCTCTCCTCCTTCATGACCCGGCGAGGCGGAGCATGATCGTTCGCCGTTTCCTGCTCTGGGCTCGCACGGCCCCAGCCGAGCCGCGCGCTGCGGGCGCCGCCGCGCTGGCTGGAGCCTATCTGCGGTCCGGCATGTCAGATGAGGATCGCCGCGAAGCCGAAACCGCGCTGATCGCCTTGATCGACGATCCTTCGCCGCTGGTGCGCCGGGCGATCGCCGAGGAAATGGCGCCGTCGATGCGCACGCCGCGCAACCTCGCGCTCGGCCTCATCGCCGATCAGGGCGATGTCGCGGCGCTGGTGCTGGCACACTCGCCGGTGCTCACCGAGGCCGACCTCGTGGATGCCGCCGCCGTCGGCGACACGCTGGCGCAACGCGCCATCGCGATGCGCCGTTGCCTGCCGGTGAGCGTCTGTGCGGCGCTGGCCGAGGTCGGCTGCGAGGAGGCTCTGGTCACGCTGGCCGGCAATCGCACGGCCGAAATCCCGGATTTCTCCTTCGAACGCATCGTCGAACGCTTCGGCGACAGCGGCGGCCTGCGCGAGGCCTTGCTGGAGCGGGCCGATCTTCCCGCCGGCTTGCGCCAGGCGATCGCGGCCAGGGTTTCCGAGACGCTGGCGAGCTTCGTCGCGGGATGCGGCTGGCTGACGCCTGAGCGCAGCGCAAGGCTGGCGCGGGAATCGACCGAGCGAGTCGCGGTGGCGCTTGCCGCCGGCGGCGAGGCGACCGACGCGCCGGCGATCGTCGAGGTCCTGCGGACCACTGGCCGGCTGACGCCCGGCCTGATGCTGCGTTCGCTGCTCAGTGGGGAGCCGGCGCTGGCCGAGGCCGCCTTCGTTTCGCTGTCGGACCTGCCGGCCGGCCGGGTCGCGACGCTGCTGCGCGACCGGCGTGGCGCCGGGCTCAAGGCGCTCTGCCGCAAGGCCGGGCTGCCGGCTGCGCTCGAACTGGCTTTCATCGCCGCGATCCTCGCCCTCAACGCGCGTGGCTTCGATGCCGGCAGCACGCGGCACGGCATCGACCGCGTATTGCTGCGCGACGTCCTGATCGCTTGCGAGGGTATGACGGGGCCGGAAGCCGATGCGCTGATGGCGCTGCTGCGGCGCATGGATGCGGAGGCTGCCCGCGAGGAGGCGAAGGCCATGGCGGATTCGCTTGCCGACGACGCGGCGCTCGCCCTGCTGATCGAGGCCGATCCATCCTTTCTGATCGAGCTCGAAGCGGGCGATCTGCGCGACGCAGCCTGAGAGGCGAGCGCGTCAGTAACCGAATTGTTCGCGCAGGATGCGCTCGTCCAGGCTGTGGCCGGGGTCGTGCAGCATGACGAGATCGACATCGCGGTCGATTTCGATCGAGACGGAGCTGACCTCGTCGATCTGGGTGTGGTCGGCGACAGCGCTGACCGGTCGCTTGTCGGCTTCCAACACCTCTATTAAGACCTTGGCATGGTCAGGCAGCAGCGCGCCGCGCCAGCGGCGGGGCCGAAATGCCGAGATCGGCGTGAGCGCGAGAAGGGGCGCATCCAGCGGCAGAATCGGTCCGTTGGCCGAGAGATTGTAGGCGGTGGAGCCGGCCGGTGTCGCCAGCAGAAGCCCGTCTGCTATCAGCTCCGAAAGCCGCACCTGCCCGTCGACCGAGATGCGCAGTTTTGCGGCCTGGTAGGAGCGGCGCAGCAGCGAGACCTCGTTGATCGCCTTGGACTGCACCGTCACGCCGTTGCGGTCGACCGCTTCCATCGAGAGCGGGTGGACGACACTGCGCTCGGCCATTTCAAGCCGCTTGCGCAGCCCGCGCTCCTTGAATTCGTTCATCAGGAAGCCGACGGAGCCGCGATTGATCCCGTAGATCGGCTTGCCCGTTCCGAGAAAGCGGTGGAGCGTCTGCAGCATCAGCCCGTCGCCGCCGAGCGCGACGACGACGTCGGCCTCGGCCGGAGCGGCATTGCCATAGCGCTCGACCAGCTTGTCGAGCGCTGCCCGCGCCTCAGGGGTATCGCTGGCGACGAAGGAGATCGCGCCGAAACGTTCGGTCATAGCGTGTCCTGAAGCGGCAGGCCTTGCGGCATGGGCGCAGGCTTAACACGACCGGGCCGCAGGCCGCGAGACTCCGCCGACGATAAAACCCGCCGGAGCCTGCCGTTTATGGACGGAACCGCGCCGTCGTTCCGGGGCATCGCGCCAGCGATGAGCCCGGAACCCAGAACCGGTGTCCTCGGTGATGAAGGCGCGGCGATGGTCATGCTTGCGATAGGCAGCATCGGTTCTGGGTTCCGGGCTCGGTCTTTCAGACCGCCCCGGAATGACGGAGTGGTTCCGTCTCAAGACGGCAGCCTCGGACGATCAAGGCCGGGCTGGGTGCCCGGCCTCGACCGAATGGACTGAGGCGAAGCCCGTCAGATCGCGGGGCTCCACTGCACCGGCACCATTTCGAAGCCCTTGCCGTCCTTGGCGATATGGCCGACGGCCGGGAAGGGCGCATGGTAGAAGGCGACCTGCATCCGGTCGGCCGAGACCATGTCGAGCAGCTTGCGGCGGGTGGCGGCGGCCTGGGGGCCGTCCATGTCGAAAACCGCCGACCAATCGGGATTGCGCACGAAGAGCGCGGGATGATTGGTCGTGTCCGACATGATCATCAGCTTGCCGTTGCCGGAGGTGAGCGCGAAGACGGTGTGGCCGGGCGTATGGCCGGGCGCCGCGATCGGGGTCAGGCCCGGCAGGATTTCCTTGCCCGGCTCGAACTGCTTCACATCCTTCGTGACGGGGCCGAAGACGCGCCGTACGCCGGCGAAGGCGCCCTTCATGGCCTCCGGGGCGGCGCTCATCTTGGCGTCGTCCATCCAGAAGGCCCATTCGGCGGCCGGCACCATGACTTCCGCGTTCGGGAAGACGGCGCTGCCGTCCTTCAGCCGGAAGCCGTTGATGTGGTCGCCGTGGAAATGGCTGAACACGACGGTCGAGACGTCCTTCGGATCGAAGCCGGCGGCCTTGAAGTTCGTCATCCAGCTGCCGGATGTCGGCGCGCCGGAATCGCCGTTGCCGGTGTCGATCAGCGCGAGCTTGCCGCCGCTCTGGATCGCGAGGGTTGTGAAAGTGATGTTCAGCGCATCCTGCGGCAGGAAGGCCTGCTCCATGGCCTTCTTGACGTCGGCCAGCTCGGCATTGCGAACGAAGCCTTCGAGCGGGCGCTTGCCGAAGCCGTCATTGATCGCGGTCAGCGTGATGTCGCCGATCTTGTAGCGGTAGAATCCGGGAGCTTGGTTCACGGGAACTCCTTGGGCTTGGGCCAGATCAACCCCGGGAAGGTCCAGGGTCGTAGCGGCAACGAGAGCGCCCGCGCCGACGATGGCGGCGCGGCGTGAAATAGTGACGTCATGCATGGTTTTCTCCCCTCAAGTCACAGGCAAACTAACGAGGGGAAGTCACTGTTCAACTGCCATGATCTGCCCATGGGTCAAGTTTCCGTGAGGCGGGAAGCCGATGCGGGCGCTGCCGCTAGCTGGTCGGTTTCCGTTTCTGCCCGCGCAACGGGTTCGCGACGGGCGAGGGCGCGCAGCATGGCCGCACACAGAGCGAGAGAACCCATGACGCCATGGCCCGAGCAATCGGCGACCAGCGCCTGGAAAGCCATGGGATCATCGCCGGCGAGGCATTGCAGGCTCCAGCTCCAGCTGGGGGCCTTCTGCCGCAGCAGGGAAACGGCCACGTCGATATCGGCGCTGACGGCGCCGAGCGTCTTCCAGAAGGAGCCATGCTGATAGATGCCGCCGGCCGGCGTGCGGCGCGTGGCAAGCCGCGTCGGCTTGCGCCGCACGATGTAGCCGAGCGCCTCATAGATATCGGCATCCAGCTCCCTTGTGGGCTTGCTGGAGGTCTCGCAGCGCGCGGCCAATGTCAGGAGATGAGTCCGGTCGTCCATTCCGGTTCGCATAGGGATCGAGCAGCGATGAGGCCGCGGGATGGCGGCTCTGTCGACCCGACATCTACCCCAGGATGATGTGTGCCGGCCAGCCATCTGTTCCAGCCGGCGTTGCAGGCGGGTTCGAGCCGACCGGTCAGGGCTCGACACTGCCGCGAGCGCGGCCTCCGGGAACCCTGCAGGAGCAGCCTGTGCCGAGCGGAGCAGGCTCATAGAGCGTGCAGATCTTCACCGGCGTGCTGCACTGGCCACCACTTGCCGCGGGGAGAACCTCGTAAGCCGGGTAGGCAGGATACCCATAGGCCGGATAGGAGGCCGCGGCCCCGATCACCGCTGCGGTGGCGAGACCTGACGCCACGCCCCAATAAGGATAATAGCCGCCGCCCCAATAGCGCCGGTAGGGGTAATACCCGCCCCAAGCGCGGCGCGGATAAAAGCCGGCGCCGTACCAGCCGCCTCGCGCTCCCCATCCGCCGCGCCATCCGGAGCCGTAGCCCTGGAAGCCGGGGCGCACCCCATAGGCTCTCATTCCGATTCCATGGGTGCGAAATCCGCCGCCATGAAACCCGCCACCATGAAATCCGCCGGCACGAAAACCGCCGCCTCCGTAACGAGGTTGCGACAAGGTCTCCGTGGCGCTGGCGAGCAGCAATGGTGCGATGGAAGCGGCGACGAGCAGAGAACGGCGCATGCGAACCTCCCCCCGAAAAAGCAGTCACCCCAAACACTGAACGTTGATTGGTGGCTCAGGTTCCGCCGGCGGCGCAGCGATCAATCGAACCAGCGCGACTGCGATTTGCAGCGATAGCCGACAAAGCAGGCGTCGCGGTCGCGGCTCGGCACCCAGGCTGGGTCGAGGCCCTCGTCGAACTGGCAGAAGCTGCGGTCGCGAACGAAGCGGTCATAGGTGAAGCCGCCCGTGCCGAGGACGATGGCGCCTTGGGTCTGGACGTCCCTCTGGCTCGCGGCGCAGGGGCGCGAGACGGTCGAGGGGCGTGACTGGGCGGTCGCGATCCCCGCATTCAGCACGAGAACGAGCGTGAGAGCGATGACCTTCATCGAAGCCTCCGGGCCTGGCGAGGCGGATAACCCTTCCGCCCGCCAAAACGTTCCCAGAGAAGGATGGATGTCAATCCTGCCAGCAGTGCCCCACACGGTCAGCTCGAGCTGCGACGCCGGCAAGCGGCCCGGTGATCGCGGTAATCGACCTGATCTCGCTGGCGACCTTGTCGGCGATGGCCTTGGGGTGATCCTCCTGAAGATAGTGACGCCCAGCCCCGAGCAGAACGAACTTGCAGTTCGTCAGGCCTGCGGCGAAGGCGGCACCGAAAGCCGGCGAAACCAGCGCTCCGGGCTCGCCCGCGAAAAGCACCTTGCGATAGGCCGAGGCCGCGAGCGCGCGATGGGCCTTGCTCAGCCGATCCCAGACATCGGCGGGCTTGCGCTCGATCGGCAGTTCATTCGGCAGGCGCCAGACGGGCAGCCGGCTTTCGCGGGTCGGGAAGGGCGCGCGATAGACACCCATCTCGGCAGGGGTGAGGGGGCGGGCGATCGAGGCGGGCAGGACCCGACCAAGGGCGCTCTGTCGTTGAGCAGATCATCGCGCGCGATTTAAAGGGAGAGATGCGCTCTAATCTTCGCGCGGCCGCGAGAAAACGCGCGACGAGTTCTCGAAGGTGCAACTTGGCTAACGCGCTTCCAGGGGCCTGTGGGCGCCTGTCGGGCTATGCGAGGAAGCTGGTCGAGACCGAACGGCCCGCACAGCGAGAGCTGCGAGGCCATCTTCGGGTGACGCGGAAGCTGATGCTTGGCCAGGAAGAGGCCGTACCGACTGGCGGTCAACCGGGGTTCCCGATGCCGAGGCTGCAGATGATCCAACCTGTCTGGTCGCATCGCGCCTCGACAGGGAGCCTGCATTTACGCCGAGCGCTTCTTGCGCTCGTCCTTGCGGTTATCCTGCTCGACCACCGCCTTGCCCGACCTCATGATGGTCGCGATCGCCAAGGGCGGCTTGCCGGATTTCTCCGAGATCGCCTCGTCCTGTTCCATGATCGTCGCGCGCGCAGGCTCGTCCCCATCCAGGCCGCCAAGCAATGCGGTTGGCACCCGCCGGTTGGAGGTCCGGGAGCCATCCTCATAGACGACGTCGAACATGGTGAACTCGGTGTCGAGCGCTTTGGATTTCGTTCGCTTTGCCATTTCGCTTCCTCGACGCGATGCTTGCCGGTTACCCGAAGAATGGCTGGTGCCGGCGGAGAGGATCGAACTCCCGACCTTCGGTTTACAAAACCGCTGCACTACCGCTGTGCTACGCCGGCGCCGTGGCGTCCAGTTTCGGGGCTGGACCGGATCGCTCGCGGATGCCGCTCGCAATCGTTGCAGCGGTTATCAGCGGATGGCCCCGAGGGCAAGCGCGATGCTCGGCCTCCCCCCGACTTTCCGGGTACTTAAAACGAAAAAGCCCCGCCTCAACCGAGGCGGGGCCAGGATCGCCGTCAGGCGATGATCACTTCAGGATGTCGCGGTTCTTGGTTTCCGGCAGGAACAGCAGGCCGATCACGAAGGTGCCGAGCGCCACGATGATCGGATACCACAGGCCGGAGAAGATGTTGCCGCTGGCCGCCACGATGGCGAAGGCCGTCGGGGGCAGGAAGCCGCCGAACCAGCCGTTGCCGATGTGGTAGGGCAGCGACATGCCGGAGTAGCGGATGCGGGTCGGGAAGAGTTCGACCAGCAGGGCCGCGATCGGGCCGTAGACCATCGTCACGAAGAGGACGAGCACGAAGAGGATGCCCACTGCCTTCATGGCGCGGCCGTCGGTCAGCACCTGGCCGATGGAGGGCGTCTTCAGGATCGTAGCGTCACCCGCCTTCGGATAGCCGGCGGTCTGGGCGGCGGCGACGAGCTCGGCAGCGCCGGTCGGCGCGTCCGCACCGTTGATGGTCGCCTTGAGCGGCGAGCCGGCCGGTCCGGGCACCAGATCGTAGTGGATCGAGTTGGTGGCCAGGGTGCGGCGGACGATGTCGCAGGGCTTGGTGAAGGTCCGCACGCCGACGGGGTCGAAGAGCGTGCCGCACTGCGCCGGATCGGAGGTGAGGACCAGCTTCACGTTGTCGGTGGCCGCGATCAGCTTCGGGTTAGCCGTGTTCGCGAGCATCGTGAACAGCGGGAAGTAGGTCAGCGCCGCGATCAGGCAGCCGGCGAGCAGGATGGGCTTGCGGCCGATCTTGTCCGAAAGCCAGCCGAAGAGGATGAAGAACGGCGTGCCGGCGAGCAGCGAGAGCGCGATCAGCAGGTTGGCGGTGGTGCCGTCGATCTTCAGCGTCTGCGTCAGGAAGAACAGCGCGTAGAACTGGCCGGTGTACCAGACGACGGCCTGGCCGGCGGTGCCGCCGAACAGGGCGATGAGGCCGATCTTGGCATTCTCCCAGTTGCCGAAGGCCTCGCGGAGCGGCGCCTTCGAATGCGTGCCTTCTTCCTTCATCTTCACGAAGGCCGGCGATTCGGCGAGCTGGAGACGGATCCAGATCGAGAAGCCGAGCAGGATGATCGAGAGCAGGAACGGAATGCGCCAGCCCCAGGCGGCGAAAGCCTCCGGCGACATGCTGAGGCGCAGGCCGAGGATGACGATCAGCGACAGGAACAGGCCGACCGTCGCGGTCGTCTGAATCCAGGAGGTGTAGAAGCCACGGCGGCCCATCGGGGCGTGCTCTGCGACATAGGTCGCGGCACCGCCGTATTCGCCACCGAGCGCGAGGCCCTGCAGCAGGCGGCAGATGATGAAGGCCGTGGGCGCGAGATAGCCGATCGTCGCGAAGCTCGGGAGCAGGCCGACGACGAAGGTCGCGAGGCCCATGACGGTCATCGTCACGAGGAAGGTGTATTTGCGGCCGATCATGTCGCCGAGGCGGCCGAAGAACAGCGCGCCGAACGGGCGGACCGCGAAGCCGGCGGCGAAACCGAACAGCACGAAGATGAACTTCGCCGTGTCGTTGTCGCCGGGCACGAAGGTCTGGGCGATGTTGGCGGCGAGCGAGCCTGCCAGGTAGAAGTCATACCACTCGAAGACCGTTCCGGCCGACGAGGCGATGATGACCTTCCTTTCTTCCTTGGTCATCGGGCGCGGCGCTGCGGCCGACCCCGATGTCTGCGATGCCATGCTCATGGCGCTTGTCTCCCCTGGTGAAATTTCCAAGCCGGGATGTCCCGGCCGCTTCGTTCCGCGCGTCTCGCGTTTCTGACGTGGCGATGAGCGCGCTGCCGGCCGGAGGACGAATCCTGCCATGCCAGCCTGGACCGAAGGTTTGCGCGCCTGATTGTCGCAGGGCAATCAAGCACTTGGTCTTGCACCGTTCGTCTTAAGACTATCGGCGGGGCGGGGAGAGGCGGTTAGCTGTGGAAAAGCAGTGGCTTTCCTGCACGCGCAAACCCACTATACTCGGCTTCGGGAGGCCTGACGAGATGCGGTCGAGGAGACGCGCGATGCCGCGGCTTGCCATCACCCTATCCTGCAGTTTTTTCGTCGCGGCCACGCTGTCGACGAGCGTGTTCGCGGCCGGGCGCAGCTTCGGGCCCGCAGCGCCGGTCGGCATTGGCCACGGGCGGCCGGGCCTCGCCCATCCTCACCCGGGCGTCCGGCCCTGGCGTGGTGCGGATCGCAGGGCCTATGGCCGGCATCATCGCCAGCTGGGCTGGGGCGGCTTCGACTATCCCTGGGCCTGGCCCGGTTTCGACACGGCGTCCGGCGGCGTCACCGTCATCGAACGGCAGGCCGAGGCACCGAAGCCGATCGATCCATACGCCTTCGAGAACCTGATGCCGCGAGCCGGCATCCGGCCCTCGCCCACGCCGGAGCCGACGATCTATCGTCTCGAGGGCCCGCGCTCGCGTCCAACCGCTCGCGTCATCCGGATCGCCGGTGCCGACGATGCGCGAGACGGTGCACGCAGCCGTTTCGCGCATGCCGAGACGGGCGCGCTCCTGCTGACGGTGCCGCGCCGCTGACGGCTGTCAGGGCTGGCGACTCGCGACATAGAGCGCGATCGCCGTGGCGTTGGAGACGTTGAGGCTGGTGATCGCGCCGGGCACTTCGAGCCGCGCGACATGGTCGCAAAGCTCGCGCGTGCGCTGTCTCAGGCCCTTGCCCTCGGCGCCCATCACCATGACGAGGGGCCGCCGCAGCGCGACATCGTCGAACGCGACTTCGCCATCCGAATCGAAGCCAATGCGCAGGAAGCCGCGGGCGCCCAGTGTGTCCAGCGCATCGCCGAGATTGCGCACGGCGATGAGCGGCACATGCTCCAAGGCTCCGGAGGCCGATTTCGCGAGAACGCCGGTCGCGGCCGGCGAATGGCGGATGGTGACGATGACGGCTGCCGCGCCGAATGCCGCGGCCGAACGCAGGATGGCGCCGACATTATGCGGATCGGTGATCTGGTCGAGCGCCAGCACGACCGCATCGTCCGACAGGCTGTCGAGCTCGGGCGAGGGCAGGGGATCGCAGACGAGATAGAGGCCCTGATGCACCGAATCGGGCGTCAGCAGGCGGTCTATCTCGGAGGGGCGCACGATCTCCGGCTCGAGCGGCAGCGTGCCGACCTGCTCCTCCAGGCGCCGCAGCCCGTTCTCGGTCGCGAGCAGGCGCCGGTGATGGCGTTGCGGGTTGCGCAGGGCCTCGACGACGGGATGGACGCCATAGAGCACGGCCTCGTCGATGTCGCCGGGGCGATGCGGCGGCGGGGCTCCGGTGCGGCGGGCGTTGCCGGGTCTGCCGCCCGCAGGCCGGGCTTGTTTCGGGCGAAATGGCGGGGCCATCGCATTCTCCAGAATTCACCGGATTGCCGTGCCATGGCGCGGCGCGCTTGGCCAGTGCGAAGCGCCCGGCCAAGGCGGATCTCCCAAGATGGATCGCAGAGGAAAGGACAGATCATGACAAGCGAGACCGACCGGCTGATCGTGATCACTGGAGGGCCCGGATCGGGAAAGACGACGCTGATCGAGGCGCTGGCAGGGCTGGGACACGCCACACGGCCGGAGGCCGGCCGGGCGATCATCCGCGAGCAGCAGGCGATCGGCGGCGAGGGATTGCCCTGGAAAGACCGTGCTGCATTCGCCGAGCTGATGCTCGCGGCGGATCTGCGCAGTCATGACGAAGCGCGCCGGCAAAGCGGGCTGGTGTTCTTCGACCGGGGCCTGCCCGATATCGCGGGCTATCTCGCATTGTGTGGCCTGCCGGTGCCTGAGCCTATCGAGGAGGCGGCGCAGCGCTTCCGTTATCGCAGCACGGTCTTCATCGCTCCGCCCTGGCGCGACATCTTCAGACAGGATGCGGAGCGGAAGCAGGATTTCACGGAGGCCGAGCGGACCTGCGAGGCCATGGCTCGGACCTATCCGCGTTATGGCTACGATCTCGTCGAATTGCCCTGTGACAGCGTCGAAGCCCGCATCGATTTCATGCTGAAGCGCCTCGGCGCCGCGGCCTGAGCGAATTCCGGCTCATGGGCGCCTCACAACGAATTCGCGCCTCCGGTCGTTTTGCCGTTGACAGGGCGCGGCCCGGTCACCATAAGTCCGGCCGCGCCTGCCGGTCGTCGCGAAAGTGACATATCGGTGGCCCTCGGCTCGCTGAGCCGATCGAGGGCGCAGGCGGGGGAATGTCCCGAGCGGCAAAGGGGGCGGACTGTAAATCCGCTGGCTATGCCTTCGCAGGTTCGAGTCCTGCTTCCCCCACCACCTCTCTCCTAAAGATCTGATATCGATAGGCTTTCGGACCCCGCGCCGGAACGGCGCCGCCAGATTCGGCGACGCCCGATCGAGCTATCCGAGACGCCCGGCGTTTACCGGAGCGGCGGAGCGTAGAGCACGCCGCCCATGCTCCAGAGCTGGTTAAGGCCGCGCGGGATGGCGAGCTTCGAGCCGGTGCCGAGGTTGCGCTCGTAGATCTCGGCGTAGTTGCCGGTCGCCTTGACGGCGCGGACCGCCCAGTCGGCATCAAGCCCCATCGCCTTGCCGAAGCCGCCTTCGGCGCCGGTGAAGCGACGCACATCGGGCTTCTGCGACTTCAGGGCCTCGTCGACATTGGCGGTGGCGATGCCGAGTTCCTCCGCGTTGACCAGGGCGAAGTTCACCCATTTCACCACGTTGAACCAGGGGAAGTCGTCCGAGCGCACGACAGGTCCGAGCGGCTCCTTCGAGATCACGTCCGGCAGCACGATCGCCTCGGCGGGCTTTGCCAGCCGGACGCGCTCGCCGTGCAGGGCCGATTGGTCGCGGGTCAGCACATCGCATTGGCCGCCCTCGAAGGCTGAAAAGGCCTCTGCTGCGCTCGGAAACACCCTCTCCTCATAGGTCATGGAATTGGCCTTGAAGAAGTCGGCGAGGTTGAGCTGCGTCGTCGTCCCGGCCTCGACGCAGATCTTCGCCTTGTCGAGGGATAGTGCGCTGTCGACCTTCAAAGAGCGCTTCGCCAGGAAGCCCTGGCCGTCATGGTAGGTGATACCGGCGAAGGCGAGGCCCAATTCGGCTTCGCGGCCGAGCGTCCAGGTCGAGTTGCGCGCGAGCAGATCGACCTTGCTGGCCTTCAGCGCGTCGAAGCGCTCGCTGGCGGAGAGCGGCGTGAAGGCGACCTTGCCGGGATCACCGAGGATCGCGGCTGCGACCGCGCGGCAGAAGTCGACGTCGAAGCCGCTCCAGTTGCCTTGCGCGTCCTTGGCGGAGAAGCCGAGCACACCCTCGCTGACGCCGCATTGAAGCGTGCCGCGCTGCTTCACCGTATCGAGCGTGCCGGCCATCGCCGGCGCGACGAGGATGGCTGCGAGCGCAGCGCCGGCAGCAAGGCCGGGCAGGCGAAACCATGAGGCCTTCGACATCGCATTCTTCCCCCTTAGGATGTGGCTGCCGATGGCGCCTGTCACAGCGTGGCCTTGTGGCGGATGATTACTTTGGTCCCGAGCGGGACGCGCTCGTAGAGATCGACGATGTCGCCGTTGGCGAGCCGGAAGCAGCCGGACGAGATCGCCTCGCCGATGGTCTCGGGCTGGTTGGTGCCGTGGATGCGGAACACCGTCGAGCCGAGATAGAGGGCGCGCGCGCCCATCGGATTGCCGGGGCCGCCGGCCATGAAACGTGGCAGATAGGGCTGACGCTGCAGCATCTCCGGCGGCGGGCGCCAGTCCGGCCACTCGGCCTTGCGGCTGACCTGGACCTGTCCGGACCAGGTGAAGCCCTCGCGGCCGACGCCGATGCCGTAGCGCAGGGCGCGGTTATTGCCCTGGACGATGTAGAGGAAGCGCTCGCCCGAATGGATCACGACCGTGCCCGCCGGTTCGCTGGAGCGGAACAGCACCATCTGGCGGGCATAGGGCCCATCGGTGATGCTGACCTCCTCGGTGGAGACGCGGCCGGGTTCGTCGCCGATCTCCATCGTCTCCTTCATCGCGCCAGGCGGGCGCGGCTGCGCCAGGGCGCCGCCAAGCAGGGCCGTCACAACGAATCCGGCCGCGACGAAACCGGGAAGGGTCTTGCGGGAGAGGATCATGTCTCGTCAGCTCCGGTCAGCGGCAGCGGATGAAGATGAAGGTGCCGTAACGCCGGTGCGCATCGGGATCGACGAAGCGCATCACCAGTTCGTTCGGCTTGACCGAGAGCAGCTCGCGGTCCTGCGGGTCGCCTGCCGGCGCCTCGAAGCCGAGGAAGGTCCTGCCGCCAGCCCCGGCCTTGAGCCTGAGCTCATAGGGCTTGGGGTCATCGGCGACATGCATCATCACCCCGTCGCCGGCACCCTTGGCGATCGTGTAGGGCTGGTTGCACTGCGCCCGCGCTTCCGACTCGGTGCGCTTGCGGTCCTTCTCCGTGTGGAAGGAGGCGATCCCCCAGCGCCCTATCAGGGCGTCACGGGTGACATTGGTCGGCGCAGGGGCGCTTTGCGTCGCGCTCGCCAGGGGCGAGAGCCCCTCGCCACCGCCGCAGCCCGCCAGCAGCAGCGCCACCAGAACGCTCCCTCCGAGAGACGCGACCCCGAAACCAGCACCGCCGGCCCTAAACCCAATCTGTCTCATCGGTCCTCCATCACGGTGCAGTCAAAGTCGAAGCGATGCGTCGTGGTGTCAGGCGAGCGGCTGCGCGATGGCTAAAGGAGCATTGCCGGGCGATCGATCTTGCAGCGGCTGATCGCTCGGCGTTCATCGGCGTCCTGGCGGCCCCCTGGCCAGAGATACGGTAGCGATTTCGACAGCACAGCCGCAAACGCGATCGGGATCAAGCCCCAATTATGCTTGTGCTCGTCTGCAACCCTATCCGCCCCTGTTGTCATAGGCGTTGTCCTTGGATGCATCCGTGCCGGCCGGAGCTCTGGCCTGCGCCGCCAGATGCTGCTTCAGGGCCGCCAGTTTCTCCGCCGACCAGCGCCCGGTGCCGAGGACGGCCGTCCAGCCTTCGACATAGTGCTCCGGTGCATAGACATGCCCGTAGCCCATGGGGGTGCTTGTCGCGACGGCCATGTCGAGCGCCAGCTGCAGCATGGTGACGACCGGGTACCAGCGCAGCTCGGACGAAACGTCGGGGCCACGCGGCGACTGCATCCAGGCCGGCTGCCGATAGGCATCCCGGTAGTCGAAGAAGACGATCGGATCGCTCGCATACTGGAGATAGACCAGCCGCATCGGCCCCCACGGGCGATCCGCCGGTACGGTCGGGCCGTTCTGGTTCATGAAGCGGACCACGCGCCCGTCGCGGAATTCCGGGAGCCATTGCGGCGTCCCGGGGTTGCGGGCCTCGGTGATCGAGCGCCAGCCCGGGGTTTCGAAAGGTGGGCCGCTCCAGAGCGCGCCGTCGATCGGGTCCCCGATCATCTCGAACAGCTCGGCGGATTTCTCGGAGTTCATCGCCCCGAGGCTGAGGCCGTGCAGGTAGAGCTTCGGACGTGCATCGTGTGGCAGCGCCGTCCAGTGGCGGTAGATCTCGCGGAAGAGCGCGCGGGCGGTCTCGGCGCCGTATTCGGGCTGGGTCAGCAAGGATAGGGGGCTGCTGAGATAGGAGTACTGCACCGCGACGCTGGCGACGTCGCCATCGCGAAGATATTCGAGCGCGTTCATCGCCGAGGGGTCGACCCAGCCCGTGCCGGTCGGCGTGACGACGATGAGCGTCGAACGCGCGAAGCCGCCGACGCGCTTGAGCTCCTCCAGCGCCAGCTTCGCGCGCGCCTCCGGCGTCTCGGCGCCCTGCAATCCGACATAGACCCGGATCGGTTCCTGGGCAGGATGCCCGGTCTGCGTTCCGATTCGTTCGGCGCTCGGCCCGGCGGCGATGAACTCGCGGCCGGCGCGGCCGAGTTCTCGCCAGCTGACGAGGGAGGCCGGGCTGCCGGTCTTCTTGGGATCGGTCGGCTGCGCACGCTCGGGTTCGAGCCGGGCATCCAATTCGCGATAGGACGAATCCAGCACGCGGAAGACCGCGCTCGCCAGCACGTTGCTCGCCAGCGACCAGAACAGCAGCGCTGCCAGGCCGATGCCGATCGCTGTGGCGAGCCGAGGTGGTATGAAACGCCTGATGATGCCAACCAGCCAGCCGGCCAGCCGCTTGAACAGGCGCGCGATGACCAGCGCGAGCGCGAAGGTCGCGAATGCCACGAAGCAGAGCTTGGTCGGGTGCGAGCTCGGCAGATGAGGCAGGTCGAAGACGGCGCGGACGGAGTTCTGCCATTCCGCCGCCTTCCACAGGAAGAGCAGTGCGATCAGCAGGGACAGCAGAAGGGCCACCGCATTGGTTGGCCGCCGCAGTCGGTCGGACGGCTTGGGCAGTTCGAGATAGCGCCAGAGCTGTCGCGACAGCACGCCGAGGCCATAACCGATCGCAAAGCAGATGCCGGCGAGCGCGCCCTGCGTGAGATAGCTGCGCGGCACGAGGGTCGGCGTCAGAGCAGCTGCGAAAAGCAGCGTTCCCAGAACCAATCCTACGCCCGACAACGACGACAACTGCCTGCGAATCCAACGCGTCACGACTGCTTATCCCCTCGCTCGGATCATTCCGGGCGCTTCGCCGCCAATGTTCCGATCGGCAAAGCGTAGTCGCCGCATGTCTGCGCTGGCAATGCAAGTGAAGCGACGGAGGGTTGCGGTCTAGGCGGTTGCACGTAGCTGTACCAAAATATTATATACATGCTTATGACAAGCATGCCTACCAAGCCGCCGCCGACCGTGGGCTTCCTCCTGCACGACGTCGCGCGGCTGCTGCGCAAGCGCTTCGAGCAGAACGCCCGAGACACCGGGCTAACGCGCTCGCAATGGCAGGTGCTTGCCTATCTCGACCGGAATGCCGGCATCCAGCAGGGGGCGCTCGCCGAGCTCATCGATGTCGAGCCGATCACGGTCGGCCGGATCGTCGACAAGCTGGAGGGCTGCGGGCTTGTCGAGCGAAAGGCCCATCCGACCGACCGGCGGGTCTGGCAGCTCTATCTGACGGAAAAGGCGGGGCCGAAGCTCGACGAGATGCGGGGCCTCGGCGAGATCACCCGGGCCGAGGCCTTCGGCGCCATTCCGGAAGCGGAGCGGGCGCGGCTTCTCGACCTCCTCGAAACCATGAAGACGAATCTCGCAGCCGCCTGCCAGTCGCCGGCGGCCGAAGGGCAGGCCCGCAATGGATGACGCCGTCAGGAAGACCGAAGCAGGCATGGAAACCGTGCCCGAGCCTGAGCCACGCGACAATGTGACCGAGATCCGCCGCGCGGCGGACGCGAAGGGGGCGCAGCAATCCGCGCCCGTCGCGAAGGCGTCCGAGGCCGCGCCGGTCATCGCGTCCGCGCCTACGGCAGCGCGTCCCGCGCGCAATCGCAAGCGCCAGGTCCTGTTCGCGCTGCTGCCGATCGCACTGATCGCGGGCGGATATTACTATGTGAGCGGCGGCCAGGTGATGTCGACCGACAACGCCTATGTGCAGGCCGATATCGTCGGCCTCTCCACCGATGTCGCCGGGATCGTCAGCGAGGTCGATGTCCGTGACAATCAGCCGGTGAAGGCCGGCGACACGCTCTTCCGGCTTGACGACAAGCCGTTCCGCTTCGCACTCGAACGGGCGGATGCGCAGATCGGCGTGGTCCGCAACGACCTCGAAGCGTTGAAGACGAGCTACAAGGGCATGCAGAGCCAGATTGCCCAGGCCGAGAGCGACATCGCCTTCTACCAGACCGCGTTCAAGCGCCAGCAGGACCTCGCCACGAAGTCCGTCGCGTCGCAGGCGACCTACGACCAGGCCAAGCACGACCTCGACGGCGCGCAGCAGAAGCTGGTGCAGTTGCAAAACCAGCTCGCCGGCATCGCCGCCAATTTGAACGGCAAGCCCGATGCGCAGGTAGAGGAACACCCGCGCTACCGAGATTCCGTCGCCGCCCGCGCGGAAGCCGCCCGCCAGCTCGACCACACGGTGGTGCGCGCGCCGATGGACGGCATCGTCACCAACGTGCCCTCGCTGCAGAAGGGGCAATATCTGGCGGAGGCGACCAACGCCTTCAGTCTGGTTTCCACCGACCATGTCTGGATCCAGGCGAATCCCAAGGAGACCGAGCTGACCTGGGTCCGCCCGGGCCAGAAGGCCGAGATCTATGTCGACAGCTATCCGGGCGCGAGCTGGAGCGGCACGGTCGACAGCATCAGCCCGGCTTCGGCCGCGAGCTTCTCCCTGTTGCCGGCGCAGAACACCAGCGGCAACTGGGTCAAGGTCGTCCAGCGCATCGCCATGCGCGTGAAGATCGAGACGCCGCCAGAGCGGCCGCAACTGCGCGCAGGCATGAGCGTGACGCTCGACATCGATACCGGCCATGCGCGCGGCCTGCCGGATTTCATCGGCTCGGCTTTCGGCATGAGCAAGAAGACCGAGAACAACCATGGCTAGCGCCGTCGCCGCGGCGGTGACCCCGGTCGCCAACCGCGGCGCCATCACCGCCTGCGTCATCCTCGCGGTGATCATGCAGGCGCTGGACACGACGATCGCCAATGTCGCGTTGCCCTATATCCAGGGCAGCGTCTCGGCCAGCGCGGACCAGATCAACTGGGTCCTGACCTCCTACATCGTCGCCGCGGCGATCATGACGCCGCCTTCGGGTTTCCTGGCCTCCCGCTTCGGGCGCAAGCGCGTGCTGTCCGTGGCGATCATCGGCTTCGTCGTCGCCTCGATCCTGTGCGGCGCCGCGCAGTCGCTGCCGCAGATCGTCGGTTTCCGTTTGATGCAGGGCTTCTTCGGCGCGGCGCTGGTGCCGCTGTCGCAGAGCATCCTGCTCGACATCTACACGCCCGAGGAGCGCGGCTCGGCGATGGCGCTGTTCGGCGTCTCGGTGATGGTCGGGCCGGTGCTGGGGCCGGTGATCGGCGGCTGGCTGACCGAGAACATCTCCTGGCGCTGGGTCTTCTACATCAACCTGCCGCTCGGCATCCTGGCGCTGGCGGGCGTCTCGATCTTCGTCTCGGAAACCAAGTCGAGCGCGGCGGCGAAGCTGGACTGGATCGGCTTCGGCGCGCTCAGCATCGCGATCGGTTCGCTGCAGCTCTTCCTCGATCGCGGCGCCCAGCTCGACTGGTTCGACTCGTTCGAGATCATCGTCGAGGCGACGGTCTGCGTCGCGGCGCTCTACATCCTGGTGGTGCACACCTTCACGGCAGAAAATTCCTTCATCAAGCCGCGGCTCTTCCTCGACCGCAATTTCTGCGTCGGGCTGATCTTCATCTTCATCGTCGGCATCTGCTATCTGGCGTCGCTGGCGCTGATGACGCCCTATCTGCAGACGCTGATGGGTTATCCGGTGGTGACCGCCGGCATCGTCATGGGGCCGCGCGGGCTGGGCACCATGGCCTGCATGTTCCTGGTGGGGAAGCTGATCGGCAAGGTCGATACGCGCATCCTGCTCGGCTCCGGCCTGCTGGTCAGCGCCTGGGCGATGTACGACATGTCCGGCTGGACGCCGGACGTTTCGCAGCAGACGATCATGCTGACCGGCTTCCTGCAGGGGGCGGGGCTCGGGCTTTTGTTCGTGCCGCTCACGACGATCACCTTCGCAACGCTGCCGGCGGAATATCGTGGCGACGGCACCGGCCTCTACAACCTGTCGCGCAATATCGGCTCCAGCGTCGGCATCTCGCTCGTGGCCTATCTGCTCACCCGCAACGTGCAGGTGAACCACGCGGAAATCGCGAACTACGTCACCCCGTTCAACCGCATCTTCGACATGCCGGCAATCAGGGAGGCCTGGGACCCGCTCAAGCTCGCCGGCCGCGCCGCGCTCGACGAGGTGGTCACACGCCAGGCGACGATCATCTCCTATATCGACGACTTCAAGCTGCTGATGATCCTGTGCCTTGCCGCGCTGCCATTCCTGGCGCTGCTGCGCACGCCGCGCCAGCAGGCGGCGCCGGCCGACGATCATGCAATCGTCATGGAGTAAGCTTTTGCCCGTGGCGGTCTTGGGCGCGGCGCTTGCGTGCCGGCGCGGCATGCCGCAGCGTTAACCGCGTTGCGATAAACTTGACCGGAAATTTACCTTGAGCTTTTTTTGCGGATCGATTTCAGTCATCTTCGACCATATCGAGTTAACGCAATTTTAACGCTACGAGCCAGTGTCATGCGACCAGAGCGCGTGCAGCCAATTCCGGTCCCATTTCGGGTCTCCGGCCCGGATCGGGCGCCGCAGGCGGCGAACGACAACGGCGCCGAGATTCATGAAAGCATCGCGAGCCTCATCGTCGGGCGGTCTCTGATCGTCGGCACCATCGTCGCGGTGCTGGCGCTCACGCTCGGCTGGGTCGCATGGCTCGGGCGCACGATCTGGCGTCTCTTCGCCTGAGAGAAGCGACTCTTCGAGGAGCGGGCGGGACGCTCGGAAGGCCTCAGCGCGCGTTGGCGAAGGCTTTCCGGCTGAAGACGGTCCGGAAGAGGATCGCGACGTCGAGCCAGAACGACCAGTTGTCAATGTACCAATGATCGTAGGCCACGCGCTTGGCCATCTTCTCGTCCGTATCGGTTTCGCCCCTGAAGCCGTTCACCTGGGCCCAGCCGGTGATGCCCGGCTTTACGTTGTGGCGGCGTGCGTAATTGGCGATCCGGCGCTGGAACTCGACGTCATGGGCAAGCGCGTGCGGGCGCGGACCGACCAAAGACATGTTGCCGGCAATGACGTTCAGGAGTTGCGGCAGCTCGTCGAGATTGTAGCGCCGCAGCACATGGCCGACCCGGGTGATGCGGACATCGTTGCGCTTGGCCTGGACCACGACCTGGCCGTCGTCGGTGGTGGTCATCGTCCGGAACTTGAAGATGCGGAATGCCTGCTGGTTGAAGCCATAGCGCCGCTGGCGGAAGAGGACGGGGCCGGGCGAGTCGAGCCGGATCAGGGCTGCGATCATGATGAGGAGCGGCAGGGTCAGGACGAGGCCCAGGGAGGCCGCGACGACGTCGAAGGCGCGCTTGGCGGTGATTTCTGCCCCCGATAGCGGCCGGCGTGTCAGGCGCAGGCTCGAAAACGAGCCGGTGCGAACGATATGCGGCGTTTCAAAACGCTCCATGATCGGCTCGGGCGCAAGATGGATGGCGACCGGGAGATTGGTGAAGGCGCCGACGCAGGCCTCGATCGTCTTCTGCTCGGACCAGGGCAGGACGATGAAGACGGCATCGGGCTGCCTGGCCCGGCAATTCGCCGCGGCGGCGGCCAGATCGGCCGCCATGTCCGCCGGATTGCCATCCTGGCTCGATCTCAGGAACGCGACATCGACGATCGCGAAGCCGACATGCCAGGGCTTGTGCCGGGCGACGAAGGACATGACGTTCTCTTCACGCCCGATCAGGAAGACGCGCTCGGCCGTGATCCGGCCGGCCTTGCTGCCCGCAGCGACCCATTGGACAAGAAGCGAGCGCGACAGCGCGATGACGGGAATGCCGGCGAGATAGGTCGCGAGGATCACGGTGCGCGAATAGTGATCGGCGATCTTGGCGAGGAAGATCAGCGCCAGGAACGCGACCATCGTGATGTTCCAGACGACGAAGGCCGATGCGATCTGCCCACGCGGCGAGAGGTAGTTGCCGAGCTGGTAGCGCCCCTGCATCAGATTGATGAAGACGAAGATCGTCGTCAGCATGGCCGCCAGTTCCGGCGTCGCGCCATCGATTCCGAATTCGTTCTGGACTGCGAGATGATAGACGACCGACGCCGCATAGACGAGAGTGCCGACGATGAGCGCGTCGCTCGCCGCGGTGGAGGGGCCGAGCCAATACCGCCAGAGTCGGGGGTGGTTTTGGGGCGTCGCCAGCAGCGCACCGTCCAGATTGTTGACGCTCATATCCCAACCTTCTGATCCGATCCGCGCGGCCGATGCATGTCCCGCTTTGGAACATGGCATCGCGCCGGATCCGTATTGAAGGCTAAGTGGCAAAGCGTATGCCGCCGGCGTTTGAACCGGATCGGGGCATCGGGGCGGTCAAAGCTTAGGCGACGCTGCGGAAGCGCCGAACCATATATTCAAAAGAACTTGCCATTGCCGAGCCGACAAGAGCGCCCGCGATCTTCACCAGCGCGTCATGGGGCATACCGTGACGGGACATTTCCAGGGTCTGCAGCCACTCCAGACCCGCCGCCAGAGCGACCAGGCCGGGCAGCACGAGCCAGCGCTGGCGCGGATAGGCGAAGGTCAGCAAGGCACCGGCGGCAAGATAGGCAAGGAAGCGTTCGGCGTCCGGTCCCAGCTCCGAGAGATGGGGCCGGGCGTCGATCGGCGAGAGCGTCGAGCCGATGATCACGAGCAGAGCGATCCAGCCCGTGATGATGGCGCAACGGCGTAGCTTGTCGAGGGAGGCGTTCAAACCGGAGCTCCGAAGGCTGGCGCGACGTTCAGCAAGATGTGGGCCAGCACTCGAAGAATCGTGCCGCGCCGAGGCCCGGCTGCGCCCTTATGGCGGGGTGAAAACGGCGAAGCAATGGCACAGGCGAGATCGGCGGCGCCTTCGCCCGGGAGTTGATGGCTGGCGCGCCGGCGCGAGGATAACATGCCGGCCGGAGCGGGGGAGGTTTCATGGTGGGTGATTCGGCGGCGCGGATCGCGCGGGGCGGCAAGGCGATCTACGGCGTGCCGCTGGGCATACTGATGCTGGAGGCGCGGTTTCCGCGCATTCCCGGCGATATGGGCAATGGCACCACCTGGCCCTTCCCGGTGCTTTATCGCGTCGTCGGCGGGGCCAGTCCCGAGAAGGTCGTGCTGAAGGGAGCGGCTGGGCTATTGCCCGATTTCGTCGAGGCCGCGCGCGATCTGGTCCGGCTCGGCGCCGAGGCGATCACCACCAATTGCGGCTTCCTCTCGCTGTTCCAGCGCGAGCTTGCCGCAGCGGTCGGCGTACCGGTCGCGACCTCGTCGCTGATGCAGGTGCCCTGGGTGCAGGCGACGCTGCCGCCGGGCAAGCGCGTCGGGGTCGTCACCGTCTCGGCTGCGAGCCTGACGCCGGCGCATCTCGAGGCGGCCGCGGTGCCGCTCGACACGCCGATTGCGGGGACCGAGAACGGGCGCGAGTTCTTCCGCGTGCTGATCAAGGCCGAGAAGGACGACATGGATATCGAGCTCGCCCGGCAGGATGTGGTGCAGGCGGCGCTCGATCTCGTGGCGGGGCATCCCGAGGTGGGCGCGATCGTGCTCGAATGCACGAACATGCCGCCCTATGCCGCTGATGTGCAGGCGGCGACGGGGCTGCCGGTCTACGACATCTACTCGCTGATCAACTGGTTCCATGCCGGCCTGCGGCCGCGCCGCTTCGGCTGAAGCAGCCGACTTATCCCCGGTGATCCGTATCGCCCGATAATCCGGCCTCGCCGCAGCATAGCGCTGCGCCCCTCCCGCGAGGCCCCATGACCGACACGCCCAGACTTTCGCTGCCGCTGCTCGCCGCCGGCCAGGCGCAGAAGCATGTCACCCATAACGACGCGCTGATGCGCCTGGACGCGCTGATCCATCTCGTCGTCGACAGCCGGACGCAAGCCGCGCCGCCGGCTTCACCGACCGAGCTGTCCGCCTATATCGTGCCGCCCGGCGGTACCGGTGCCTTTGCGGGGCGGGCCGATCAGGTCGCGCTCTTCGAGGATGGCGGCTGGACCTTCCTGACGCCGCGCAGCGGCTGGCAGGCCTGGGTGGCCGACGAGGAAGAGCACAATCTCTGGGCCGGCACGGAATGGCGCCGCGCCAGCCCGCTCAGCGGTCTCGGCGCCGAGCGCTGGGGCGTGAACGCGACCGCGGATACGACCAATCGTCTCGCGGTGTCCGCTGACGCGAGCCTGTTCAACCATGCGGGCAGCGACCACCGGCTGAAGCTGAACAAGGCCGGCGCGGGCAATACGGCCAGCTTGCTGTTTCAGAGCGACTGGTCGGGGCGGGCCGAGTTCGGCCTTGCCGGCGACGACGATTTCCGGGTCAAGGTCAGTGCGGATGGGTCGGCCTGGCACGATGCGCTGGCCATCGACCGCGCGACCGGCGGCGTCGCATTGCCGGGCTCGCCCTGGGCCGGCGGGCAGAACCTGCTGGTCAATGGCGACATGGCGATCAACCAGCGTGGCTTCGCCGGTGGGGTGCTGGCGGCGGGCGCTTATGGCTTCGATCGCTGGAAGGCCGCGACAGGCGGCGCCAATCTCTCGCTCAGCGGCTTCACCGTCACCTTGAGCTCCGGAGCCATCGTCCAGCCGGTCGAGCCGGCGTTGTGGGGCCTGTCGTCCTTCGCCGGCCTGCCGTTGTCGCTGTCAGTCGAGGAGTTGGCCGGTGGCAGTCTCTCCGTCGCGATCGGCAGCCAGACCGGCACCATCGCTGCGGATACCGGCCGCCGGTCGCTGACGCTGACGCCGGCCGTGGGCGATACGGGAGCGCTCCAGATCCGGCTATCTCCGAGCGCCGGCGCCGTCAGCTTCGCGCGGATCAAGCTCGAACGCGGCCGGATCGCCACGGGTTGGGTGGCGCGCCCGCTCACCGTCGAGCAGATGCTGTGCCGGCGCTATCATTGGCGCCCCGACGGGCAGGTGCTGATCGATGCCTATCAGGCTGGCGCCGCTGCGTCGCGCCAGAGCATCGGATTGCCGGTGTCGATGCGGACGACGCCGAGCGTCGGCTTTTCCGTCTCGCAGGAGATCAATGTGCAGGGCGCCGATCGCGGCGTCCTCGTGCAATCGCCGGAGCGCGCTTATGCCTATGTCACGGCGCAGGCGCTCGGCCGGGTGCGGGCGGCTTTCGACGCCATCGCCTTCGACGCCGAGCTGTGACGCTCACTCGCTGACGAGCTTGCGGGAGCGCAGCAGGGCGAGCAGCCCTTCGTCGCGGCGCTCCTCCAGCTCCGCGATCGAACGCCCCGCTGTTTCCTCGGCGACGCCGTCGACGATCCGGCGCTGAACCTCCTGGCCGAGCGAGGGGTTCCCGAGAGATTGCCAGCGGCGCTCCTGGCTCGGGCCGAGATGGGCGAGGTAGCCGGCGATGCCGCCTTCGCCGCCGCCAAGATGATAAGTCATGTGCGGCCCCATCAGCGCCCAGCGCAGGCCGGGGCCGTTGCAGAGCGCGGCGTCGATCTCAGCGACGCTCGCCACCCCTTGCTCGACCAGATAGACCGCCTCGCGATAGAGCGCCGAGGCCAGGCGATTGGCGACGTGGCCGGGCATCTCGCGCTGGAGAACGACCGGGCGCCGGTCAAGGCTGCGGTAGAACGCGACGGCTCGCGCAACGACCGCCTCATCCTCGCCGACGATCTCGACCAGCGGGACGAGATGCGGCGGATTGAACGGATGCGCGACGATGACGCGGCGCTTGTCACGACAGTCGGCGACGATGGTGCTGCGCAGCAGCGCCGAGGTGCTGCTGGCGATGATGATGCCCGCTGGAAGCGCGGCGTCGAGACGCACCAGAAGCTCCCGCTTCATCGTCTCGTTCTCGGGGCCGTTCTCCTGGACGAAATCGGCTTCGTGCAGGGCTTCGTCGAGATCGTGGGTGAAGCTGTACTGGCCGGTGTTGGCAAGGCCGAGTTCGGCGAGCTGGAGCCGGGCGCGCTCGACCGCCTGACGAAACTTCTCGCCAGCCCCGGGAGCGGGGTCGTAGGCGGAAACGTTCAGCCCGTGCGCCATGGCGAGTGCGGCCCAGCTGCTGCCGATCAGGCCGGCGCCGATGATGGCGACGCGCCCGATGTCGCGAATATCCTGCATCGTCAATGGATCTCTGGCTCCGGCACCTTGGCGGTGCCTTCCAGATAGTCGAAATCGCAGCCCTTGTCGGCCTGGCGGATATGGGCGGCCGACATCTTGCCCCAACCGCGCGGATAATCGCGATCGGGCGGAGACCAGTTCGCTAGGCGGGCGGCGATCTCAGCATCCGTCAGCGCGACCGAGATGCTGCGGGCCTCGACGTCGACGCTGATGATGTCACCCGTCCGCACCGCGGCGAGCGGCCCCTTGATATAGGCTTCCGGCGCGACATGCAGGATGCAGGCGCCGTAGCTGGTGCCGGACATGCGGGCGTCGGAAATGCGCAGCATGTCGCGCACGCCCTGCTTCAGCAGCTTCTTCGGGATCGGCAGCATACCCCATTCCGGCATGCCGGGACCGCCGACCGGGCCGCAGTTCTTCAGCACCATGATGTGGTCGGCGGTGACGTCGAGGCTCTCGTCGTTCACGGCCCGCATCATCGCGTCATAATCCTCGAAGACGAGCGCCGGGCCGGAATGCTTGAGCAGGCGGGGCTCGGCGGCCGAGGGCTTGATGACGCAGCCATCGGGGGCGAGGTTTCCCTTCAATACGGCGAGGCCGTTGGCGGTCGATACGGGTCTGTCGAGCGGGCGGATGACATTGTCGTCATAGACATTGGCGAGCGCGATCGTCTCGGCCAGCGGCTTGCCGGTGACGGTCATCGCATCGGTGTGGAGCTTGCTCTCCAGCTGTTTCAACAGGGCGGGCAAGCCGCCGGCATAGAAGAAATCCTCCATCAGGAAATCGCCGGAGGGGCGCAGGTTCGCGATGACCGGAACGGTGCGGGAGAAGGCGTCGAAATCGTCCGGCGTCAGCGGCACGCCGGCACGGCCGGCCATGGCGACGAGATGGATGATCGCGTTGGTGGAGCCGGCGACGGCCATGTGGACGGTCAGCGCGTTCTCGAAGCTCTTGCGGGTCAGGATCTGGTCGGGCGTCAGGTCTTCCCAGACCATCTCGACGATGCGCTTGCCGGCGGCTGCCGCCATGCGCGGATGGGCGGCGTCGGCGGCGGGAATGGCGGAGGCGCCGGGCAGGGTGAGGCCGAGCACCTCGGCATGGCTCATCATGGTCGCGGCCGTGCCCATCACCATGCAGGTGCCGTATGAGCGGGCGATGCCGCTCTCCATGTCCTTCCACTGGTCGCCGGTGATGTTGCCGGCCTCCTTCTCGGCCCAGTATTTCCAGACATCGGCGCCGGAGCCGAGCACCTTGCCGGCCCAGTTGCCGCGCAGCATCGGCCCGGCCGGGACGAAGATGAAGGGCAGGCCGGCGCTGCAGGCGCCCATGATCAGGGCGGGCGTGGACTTGTCACAGCCGCCGAGCAGCACCGCGCCGTCGAGCGGGTGCGAGCGGATCGATTCCTCGGTCTCCATCGCCAGGAAGTTGCGGTAGAGCATCGTCGTAGGTTTTTGATATTGCTCGGAAACGGACATCACCGGAATCTCGATCGGGAAACCGCCGGCGGCCCAGACCGCGCGCTTCACCGCCTCGGCGCGGTCACGCAGATGAGTGTGGCAGGGGTTGATCTCCGACCAGGTGTTGATGATGCCGATGACCGGCTTGCCCACGAACTCCTCATGGCCGAACCCCATCTGCAGCGCGCGCGAGCGATGCCCGAAGGAGCGCAGGTCGCTCGCCCCGAACCAGCGCCAGCTGCGCAGGGTCTCGGGCGTCTTGCGGGGGCGGGTCGGCATGGGCGTTTCCTCGAATTCTCGGTGTTGTTGGCGCGCGAACCTCTCGGTCATTCCGGGGCGGCCCGCAGGGCCGAGCCCGGAACCCATGAACACGGAGCCATGAGGACGGGCGCGGCGATGGCAGCGCAAATCCTGCGCCGCCAGTGTTCATGGGTTCCGGGCTCTTCGCTACGCGAAGCCCCGGAAAGATGGAGAGCCTACTCAGCTGCGACGCGTCGGGCACCCCAGCCCGAGACGATGCCGCGCAGCTCCGCGCGCTCGGCCTCGTTGAGCTCCGGCAGGCCCGGCAGGCGGACCGGGCCGACATCGGTGCCGAGCAGGCCGAGCGCTTCCTTCACCACCGTCACATTGGCGCCGTTGCCGTATTTCGTGCGCAGCTTTTCGAAGCCGGCGATGGCATCGACCTCGCGTCGGGCCGTCTCGTAGTCGCCGGCCTCGAGCGCACGCCAGACGGCGAGCGAGCGTTCGGGCACGACATTGATCAATCCCGAGGTGAAGCCGCGCGCGCCCAGCGCATAGAAGGGGGCGGCCCAGCCCTCGGCGAGGCCGCAGATCCAGTTGGCCGAGGTGCCCTCGGTCTCGCGCACGCAGTCGGCGAGCAGCATCATGTTGGTCGAGGCGAACTTCACGCCCGCGACGTTCGGATGGGTGGCGATGCGGATCAGGTCCTTCACGCCGATCGCGTCGGAGCGGATATAGGCGACGAGCGGGAGCGGCAGCGCCTCGGCGATGGCAAGGATGTAATCGGCCTGGGATTGCGGGGCGGCGAAGGGGTCGAGCGGATGGTGCACCATCGCCGCGTCGCAGCCGGCCCTGGCCGCGAGCCTGCCCGTCGCGACCGCCTCGCGCAGGGAGCGGCCGATGCCCGCCGTGACCAGCGCCTTGCCGGCGGAGGCCTCGGCTGCAACGGCGTGTGAGCGCTCCACCTCGGCCGTCGTCATCGGGTAGAATTCGCCGGTATTGCCGGCCGAGACGATGTTGTGGATGCCGGCTTCGGCGATGCGCCGGACGATCCTGCCCGTCAGCGCCCAGTCGGCCTCCCCATCGGCCTTCCAGGCGGTGACATGAACGCCGGAAATGCCGCGCAGCGCGGCCCGCAACTTGTCATTCGTCATAGTCCAGTCCTTCCGCATACGCGCCGAAGACCAGCCGAACATGGGCCTTCGCCGAGCGGACGATGTGACGGCGCATCGTGAGTTCGGCCCGCGAAGGATCGCGCGCCGCGAGCGCCACATAGATGGCGCGGTGTTCCTCGAAGCCCCGGCGGCGTTCGGCCGGTTGCGAATGCAGCGCGATGCGCTGGGCATGGTCATACATGCGCTGGCCGTCGAGGCGGCCCTCCAGATAGGGGCAGCCCGAGATGCGATGGATCGCGCGATGAAAGGCCTCGTTGAGCGCGACCAGATCCTCGAGCGCGCCGTGCTCCGTCGCCTGCTCCATCTTGGCGACGAGCCTGGCGAGCTCGGCTTCGCCACCCTGGGACAGGCGGTTCGCGGCGATATGCGCCATGACGCTTTCCAGTGCGGCGCGGCAGAGCGCCATCTCCATTGCCTGCCGGGCCGAGAACTCGACGAAGACGCCCCTGCGCGCCTCGGTTCGGACCAGCCCTTCGCTCTCGAGCTTGCGGATCGCGTCCTTCACCGGGGTGGTGCTGACGCCGAGCATCTCGGCGAGATGGCGCTCGTTGAGGCGCTCCCCGTCGCGGAAGCGCCCGGCGACGATGGCGCGGCGAAGGCGCTCATGCACATGCTCGCGCAGGGAGCGCAGCAGGTCGGGCGCGACGGGTTCGATGGCGGCCTGCAGCATTCGTCCTTCCAGGATGGCGAGGCCGGAAATCCGCGCGATCCGGCTTCCACGCAGCAACGTCGGCAATCAAACAGCACAATCAGGTTTCGACGGCAATCTGAAATTTCAGATTTCAATCCGGCGATCCTGTGCTATCCATCGGGACAAGCGCCCGCTCATGAGGCGCAAGGCGGCATTTTCCGCCTCCGGGAGGAACGAAACCAATGAGTATCACACGCAGAACGATGATGGTTGCCGCTGGCCTGGCCGCGGTAGGCCCTGCCTTCGCGCAGGGTGGCTATCCCGGCGGCCAGGTCGTGACCATCGTCGTGCCATTCGCCGCGGGCGGCACGACCGACCTGCTCGGGCGCATCCTGGCCGACCGGCTCGGCGCGCGCCTCGGCGGCAAATTCATCGTCGAGAACCGCGCCGGAGCAGGCGGCAACACCGGCGTCGCCGCCGTGGCCCGCGCCCCGGCGGACGGCTACACGCTGACCATGGGCACGGTCTCGACCCATGCGATCAACCCGGCCGTCTACGCCAAGCTGCCCTTCGACCACATCAAGGATTTCGCGCCGATCTCGCAGGTGGCGAGCGTGCCGAACATCCTCATGGTCAATATCGACCTGCCGGCCAAGACGGTGCCGGAGCTGATCGACCTTCTGAAGAAGAATCCGGGCAAGTATTCCTTCGGCTCGTCCGGAGCGGGCACCTCGACCCATATGGCGGCCGAGCTATTCAAGGTCGCGACCGGCACCGACATGGCCCATGTGCCCTACCGTTCGAGCGGGCAGGTGACGCAGGACCTGCTCTCCGGCCAGATCCAGATCACCTTCGACAACATCACCATCGCCTGGCCGCATGTGCAGGACGGCAAGATCAGGGCGCTCGCGACGGCGACGCCGAAGCGACTGGAGGTCGCCAAGGACCTGCCGGCCCTGGCCGAGTTCATTCCGGGCTACGACGCCAGCTCCTGGCACGGCTTCTTCGCGCCCTCGGGCGTGCCGAAGGAGATCGTCACCAAGCTCTCGATCGAGACGCAGGCGATCATGAAGGAGCCGGCGGTGATCGAGCAGCTCAGGAAGCTCGGCGTCGACCCGGTCGGATCGAGCCAGGAGCAGTTTACCGCGCATATCGCCTCCGAGACGAAGCGCTGGGCCGAGGTGGCGCAGAAGGCGAATGTGAAGATCGAGTGAGCTTGGTCGCGATGCTGCGCCTATGGGGCGGCGGCTGCGGCGATCGCATCCGTGAACCAGCGCAGGGCCGGGTCCGATAGCGCGCGCCGCGCGTGCAGCAGGTCGATGTCGAAAGCGGGGACCTTGCAGGGAAGCGGCGACACCGCGACGCCCGCGCCGGCCGCGAAACGGCGCGCGACCCGCTCGGCCATCGTCGCCACCAGATCGGTCCCGGCCACCGCGAAGGGCACCGCCACCACATGGGGCAGGGTGATGGCGACGCGGCGCTTCAGCCCGGCCGCATCGAGCGCGGAATCGATCGCGCTCGGTAGGCCGTCGCCACCTACTGCCGAGAACAAGGCATGCGGCAGGGCGGCGTAGTCGCTCAGGCTCAGCGCCGCCGATCCTGCGGCATGGGCAGCGTCGCGGATGCAGACGAAGCGCTCCTCGATCAGGCGCCGGCGCATGCCCGTCGCCGAATCCGGTAGGTGGCCGCCGACCAGCGCATCGAGCTCTCCCCGCTCCAGCCTTGCCACGGCATCGCGCGCATCGGTGATCGGCCGCACGGCCAGATCGATGCCCGGAGCTTCCCGCCGCAGCCGTTTGACCAAAGCGGGCACGACGACGAGATCGCCATAGTCCGTCACGGCGATGACGAAACGCCGCTTCGACGTGGCGGGGTCGAAACCCTGCCGCGGCGCGAGCGCTCCCCGGATATGCTCGAGCGCGGCACCGATCGGCCGTGCCAATGCCAGGGCCTTCTCGGTCGGATGCATGCCGGTCGCGGTGCGCAGGAACAGCTCGTCGTCGAACAGCTCGCGCAAGCGCCGCAAGGCGCTGCTCATCGAGGGTTGCGCCAGCCCGATGCGGCTGGCTGCGCGCGTGACGTGCCGCTCCTCGATCAGCGCCTCGAACGCCACGAGCAGGTTGAGATCTACCGCCGCTAAATTCATGCTGCCAATGATGGTCATATAAACAATCGATTTCAACGATGTTCTATTCGCCTCTAGATCTGCCCCGAGCTTCTCGGTCTGCCGGCAGGTGCGATGTCCTTCCCGTTTGCGCGTTACATCCCACGCGGACCGACATTGCTGATCTTCGGTGTGTTCACCGGCATCGCGCTTCCGGCCCTGGCCGAGACCGCGCGTCCGGCCATGGCTGTCGCGATCTTCGTGATCGTTCTCGGCACCTTGCTCAGGGTCGACGGCAGCGCCTTTCTGCGCACGCTGCGGCAGCCGCGCCTTTCGCTCTTCCTGCCGGCGATGGTGATGCTGGTCTGCCCGTTGCTGGTGACGTCGGCGGCGAGGGGCGCTGGACTTAGCCCCGACCTAGCACTGGCGATGGTGCTTTCCGTCTGCGCGCCGCCATCCGGGGGAACCGCGGCGGTGGCGCGCCTGCTCGGCTTCGATCCAACGCTGCCGTTGGCCGTGACCTTGCTGTCGATGGCGCTTGCGCCGCTGACGGTTCCGCTTCTCGGTCAGTGGCTCGGCGGAATCGGTTTCGATCCCTATGAGCTGGCGCTGCGCCTATTCATCCTGACCGCCGGAGCCGCAGCGGTCGCAGGGCTGCTGCGCCACTACGCCAGGCGGGCGCTGGCCCGGACCGGCGCGGCGGTCGATGCAGCCGTTTTCGGAGCCTTGCTGGTCTTCGCAGTCGCGACGATGGCCGGGGTGCGCGCCCAGATCGAGGCGGACCCGGCGCTGGCATTGTCCTGCGTCGCGCTGGCCTTCGCCTGCAACCTCGCGCTGCAGGCGCTAGGCGTTGTCCTGACGCCCGGAAGCCTCGGCGAACGCCTCACCGTCGGGCTGACCCTCGGCAACCGCAATGTCGGGCTGGTCTGGTCCGCGATGGGAGCAGCGACCTCGCCGACGATGGCGCTTTTCTTCGCGGCGACGCAGTTTCCGATCTACATGACCCCACGCCTGATCGCCTTCCTGATGCGCCGGGCCGAACCGGAGACAGCCAAGCCATGACCGCTTCCGCCTTGACCGAAGAGATTGCCGTCCGCTTCGCCCGGATCGCGCTCGGCCATGTCCGCCGGGAATATCCGAACAAGCCGGACCATACGCTGGCCGGGCCGCAGGATGCGCGCACGCCGAGCGAGCTCCATCCAGTCTTCTACGGGAGCTATGACTGGCACTCCTGCGTGCACAGCTACTGGATGCTGGCCCGCCTGCTGCGGCGCTATCCTAAGATGGAAGCAGCCGCCGAGATCAGGGCGCTGTTCGACGCGCAGCTCGTTGTGGACAAGGTGGCGATCGAATGCGCCTATCTCGCCGCGCCGACCGCGCGCGGCTTCAAGCGGCCCTATGGCTGGGGCTGGCTGCTAAAGCTCGCCGCGGAGCTGAAAGGGCTCGACGACGGCCGCTGGGGCAGGGCGCTGGCGCCGCTCGCTGAAGTCTTCGCCCAGCGCTTCCGTGACTTCCTGCCGATCGCGACCTATCCGGTGCGTGTCGGCACGCATTTCAACACGGCCTTCGGCCTGCGCATGGCTGCCGACTATGCGGCGGCGACCGATGACGGCGCGTTCCTGACGCTGCTGCGCGAGACGGCGCTGCGCTGGTATGGGGCGGATGTCGATTGCCCGGCCTGGGGCGAGCCGAGCGGCGACGACTTCCAGTCATCCGCCCTGATCGAGGCGGAGTGCATGCGCCGCCTGATGCTGCCGGAAGCGTTCCTGCCGTGGTTCGAGCGTTTCCTGCCGCACCTTGCACGGAGCGAGCCTGCGATCCTGTTCAAGCCGGCGACCGTGACCGACCGCACCGACGGCAAGATCGCGCATCTCGACGGCCTCAATCTCAGCCGCGCCTGGTGCTGGGGCGCGCTCGCCGCGGCCCTGCCGCCGGACGATGCGCGACGCCCCATCACCAAGGACGCCGCGCGGCGTCACCTCGATGCGGGGCTGCCTCATATCGCGGGCGATTATATGGTCGAGCACTGGCTTGCCACCTTCGCCGTGCTCGCGATCGAGGAGCGCTAGGGCAGGGCGAGTTCTGATGGAAACCGGGCGTCATCCCGGACGAGCTGCAGAGCAGCGCCGATCCGGGATCCATCGTGGGGCTTCGGAGCCCTCCGACGGCTCCCGGGGCAAGCCCGGGATGACGCCGCGGTTCCGAGAATAGTCAGGACGCTCCAGACCGGTCAGGCGGCGCCCTTCAGCTCCGCTCCTCCGCGCCAGCCGAGCGCCGGAGCGATCAGCCTAGCGAAATCGCCGATGATCTGGCGGTAATCCTCGATGCGGAAATTATACGGCAGCTCCAGCCGCAGCGTGTCGACGAGCGGCAGGATCGGGTCAGCCGCGAGCTTTTCGATCAGCTCGGCCGCGGTGCCGACCAGATCCGGCGCGAACAGCGTCCGCCGCCCGCCCTGCGGGGCGAGGGTGCGGGCATGGCGGCTGGCGGCGTAGTCGCGATAGCGCTGCCGGGTTGACGCATCGGCACCGTCGAGCGGGACGATGACCCGGCCGACGGCGATGCGCGGTGTTCCTTCGCCGCGCCAAAGCTCGCGGAACGTTTCGATATGGCGCCTTTGCGTCTCGAAGAAGTCATTCGTTTCCTCGCCGGTGTTGATGTTGCCGACGCGCAGCTGGAAACCGGTCTCGGCGGCCCAGCGCGCCGAGCGCAGCGAGCCGCCGCCATACCAGAGCCGCTGGCGCAGTCCGGGGGCATGCGGTCGCAGCCGGGGCCGATGCTCGCCGGCGGCCGAGGTGATGCGCGTCTCGGGATCGCCGAGCCACTCGCCGGCGATATTGGCCGCGAGCCTGGCGACGCGCGCATGCGAGAAGTCGATCGCCGCCGGATCACCGTCGAAGAAGCGATCGCCCAGCAGCTTGCCGAAGGGTGGCGGCCCGGCGCTGAGCCCGACGTTCAGCCGGCCGCCGGAGAGGACATCGACCAGCGAGAGATCCTCCGCCAGCCGGAACGGATTCTCGTAGCCCATCTGGATGACGGCGGTGCCGAGCCCGATCCGGCTGGTGCGCTGTGTCGCGGCGGCGAGAAAGGTCGCCGCCGAGGACAAGCCAGGTTCGAGATGGCGCTGGCGCACCCAGGCACTGTCGAAGCCGAGCGCCTCGCCGTGCTCGAAGAGCCTGAGCGTGTCTTCGAGCCCGGCGCGCGGATCGACATCGTCGTAGTTGCCGGGAGTCAGGAAGGCGATCTGCCTGATCGAGAGTTTCGTCATGTCAGTCGTTTCGTCATGTCAGTATTTGCGCAGGCTCAGTACTTGGGCAGGCCGGGTGGATTGGTCTCGGAGCGTTCGAGAGCTTCCTCTTCGAGGCTCCAGCGTGCGAGCAGCTGGCGATATTTGCCGTTGGCGATGAGGTTGTTGGTGGCGAGCGTCAGTGCATCGACGAGGCCGCTGCCCTTGCGCGTGGTGATCGCGACGTCTGATTTCAGCGGCCAGCCGGCGCTGAGCGTCCCGACGCGCTTGATGTCCTTGTCGCGGGCGGCGACGAAGACGAGCTGGGCATGGGGCTGGACGATGACATCGACCCGGCCGCCGCGCAGCGCGACGAGGCGTGCGGCTTCATCGTCGAAGAGCTGCAGTTCCAGCGGTTTCAGGCCGGCGGCGACGTTGCTCTTGCTCCATTCGACCAGGATGCGCTCCTGATTGGTGCCGCCGCCGACGCTGAAGCTCAGGCCGGCTGCATCCTTCGGCTCCTTGATGCTGGCGACCTTGCTGTCGGCCCTGACGAAAAAGCCGTGCAAGCCCTGGCGATAGGTCGAGAAGTCGAACTTCTCCTTGCGCTGTTCGGTGACGCCGACATTGGAGATGACGGCGTCGTATTTGCCGGAGGTCAGGCCGAGCGGCCAGTCGGCCCAGGCGAGCGGCACGAGGTTGAGCTTCAGGCCGAGGCTGTCGGCAATGAGCTGGGCGAAGTCCGGGTCGGCTCCGACCACGGTCCTCGCGTCCGTGGCATAGGTCGCAAGCGGCGGCCCGCCCGGGCTGATGCCGACCGTGAAGATGCCGGGCTCGACGAATTTGAAGCCCTTAGGGACCGCGGCGACGACTGCCGGGTCCTTCTCGGCGCGGATGCGGCCGGTCTGTTCGGGGCCGAGGTCGAAAGGCGCCTGCTGGGCGAAGGCGGGCGAGAGACCCGCCACGCCGAGCGCACCGACGAGAAGCGAAAGGAGAGTCCGTCGCGGAACCATGGTGATCTCCAGTTCTTGAAAAAAGTGCGGCCGGTCGCGGGCGATCAGGCTTTCGGCAGGCCGGGCGGGTTGGCGCGCGATTCCTCGATCGCCTCGGCCGAGAGGTTCCAGCGGGCGAGCGCCTTGGCGTAGTTGCCGTTCTTGATCTGGCCGTTGAGCGCGTGGGTAATCGCGTCGGCGAGGCCGGCGCCCTTGCGGGTCGTCACCGCGATCTCCGCGAGAACCGGCCAGCCGCCCGAGAAATTGCCGGCGAGCCGGGTCTTGCCCTCCTGCGCCGCCTTGAAGCTCAACAATGCGTTGGGGCCGAGATAGGCGTCGGCGCGGCCGGATTCGAGCGCGAGATAGAGCACGACGTCGTCGTCGTAATACTGCGGCTCGACCGGCTTGAGCCCCGCCTTGATATTGGCCTCGTTCCAGCGCAGCAGGATCTGCTCCTGATTGGTGCCGGCCGAGACGATGATCTTGAGGCCGGCGACGTCGCGCGGCTCGCGGATGACGATCTCGTTGTCCTTCTTCACGTAGAAGCCGAGCAAATCCTTGCGATAGGTCGAGAAGTCGAACTTCTCCTTGCGCTGCTCGGTGACGGTGACGTTGGAGATGACGGCGTCGTATTTGCCGGAGGTGACGCCGAGCGGCCAGTCGGCCCAGGCGGTCGGCAGGACCTCGAGCTTGCGGCCGAGCGCATCGGCGATGAGCTGGCCGATATCGGGCTCGGAGCCGATGATCGTCCGGGTGTCGTTGGCGTAGCTGCCGAAGGGCAGGCGCCCCGCGGTGTTCGCGATCGTGAAGACGCCGTCCTTCACGAACTTGGCGTCCTTGGCGATGAGCTTGATCGCGGCCTCGTCGATCTGTGCGCGCGGACGTCCCGCCTGCTCGGGCGAGAGGTCGATCGCCTGCTGGGCAAAAGTGCGGGCGGGGAGGATGGCAGCCGAGGCGGCGCCGGCGAGGAGGCTCAGTGAATCGCGTCGCGTGATCATGGTCGGATTCCTTGTCTGGCGTGGGCGGAAGGTCAGAGCACCTTGGCGAGGAATTCGCGGGTGCGGAGGTGATGGGGATTGCCGAAGACCTGGGCGGGAGTGCCGGTTTCGAGGATGCGCCCGGCTTCCATGAAGACGACCTGGTCGGCGACCTCACGGGCGAAGCCGATCTCGTGGGTGACGATGACGAGGGTCGTGCCGGAGCGGGCGAGCTCCTTGATGACGTCGAGCACTTCGCCGACCAGCTCCGGATCGAGCGCCGAGGTTGGCTCGTCGAAGAGCAGGACCTTCGGCCGCAAGGCGAGGGCGCGGGCGATGGCGACGCGTTGCTGCTGGCCGCCGGAGAGCTGGCGCGGATAGGCATCGGCCTTCTCGGCCAGGCCGACACGGGCGAGGAGCTCGCGGGCCTCGGCCAGGGCCTGCTCGCGGGAGAGCCCGCGCACCGTCACCGGCGCCTCGACGATGTTCTCGATCGCGGTCAGGTGCGGGAAGAGATTGAAGTTCTGGAAGACCATGCCGACGTCGACGCGCCGGGTCAGGATGTCCTTCTCTTTCAACTCGTACAGCGTCTCGCCGTCCTGCCGGTAGCCGATCAGCTCGCCGTCGATGGCGATGAAGCCTTCGTCCACCCGCTCCAGATGGTTGATCGAGCGCAGCAGGGTCGATTTGCCGGAGCCGGACTGGCCGATGATCGCGGTGACGCTGCCGGGACGCAGCGCGAGGTTGACATCGTCGAGCACCTTGAGCGATCCGAAGCTCTTCGAGACGTGGCTGATGCGGATCTCGCCGCCGCTGCGCCGGGAGAGCGTGGAGAGCGAAGTTGCCCCGTTCGCGGCCGGCGCCTGTGCCGGGGAGGCAAAACCGTTGCCTGCTGCTGCCGGGACGCGGCTGCGGCCGAGCCAGCGCAGCGCCCTGTCGATCACCGAAGGGGGCGGGTTGCGCAGGGCGCCACGCGAATAATAGCGCTCGATATGATGCTGGACGAAGGAGAGGACGCTGAGGATGACGAGATACCAGACCGTCGCCACCATCAGCAGCGGGATCACCTCCAGATTGCGCCGGTAGATGACCTGGATCGTGTAGAACAGCTCCGGCAGCGCGAGGATGTAGACTTGGCTGGTGCCTTTCGCGAGGGTGATGACCTCGTTGAAGGCGGTCGGCAGGATCGACCGCATCGCCTGCGGCAGCACGATGCGCGAGACCTGGCGGCGGCGCGGCAGGCCGAGCGCGGCAGCGGCTTCCAGCTGCCCCTGGTCGACCGAGAGGATGCCGCCGCGGACGATCTCGGAGGAGAAGGCGGCAGCGTTGAGCGTCAGCCCCAGCACGGCGGCGAGGAAGGGCGTGATCAGCTGCGTCGTCGACCAGGAGGCGAAGGTGATCTCGGTGAAGGGGATGCCGAGCCAGACCGTGCTGTAGAGATAGCCGAGATTGTTCAGGATCAGCAGCAGCACGATCAGGGGGATCGAGCGGAAGAGCCAGACATAACCCCAGGACAGCGAGGCGAGCAGCGGCGAGCCGGAGACCCGCGCCAGCGCTAGCCCGGTGCCCAGCAGGAAGCCGAAGACCGTGCCGAGCAGGGTGAGCAGCAGCGTGCGGCCGAGCCCGGCCAGCACCGGCTCGGCGAAGAACCATTCGGCGAAGACGTCCCAGCCCCAGCGCGGGTTCGCAAGCACCGAGTTCAGGACGGCGAAGAGCACGACGCCTGCGAAGATGGTGCCGATGATGCGCGCCGGATAACGAGCCGGAACGATGCGGTAGCGGCTGAAGTCGCGGTTCGGCGCCGGGGTCTGGGCGTGCGCGGGCAGGCCCGCGAAGTCGCTGGCGAGGGTCATGGCTGGCTCTTGTTATTGTGAGAGAGGGAGCGGGCCGTCAGGCAGCGCTGAGCGACGAGCGAGTATCCGGCGGTCGCGACAGCGCAGCCGGCGCGACGGAGAGCTCCTTCTCAAAAGGCAGCTTGCCGTAAGTCTCCGGATCGACCGAGACGTCGAAGAGCGGGGTGTAGCCCGTTTCCAGATAGAGCCCCTTGGCCTCCGGCTGGCGGAAGCCGGTGGTCAGGAAGATCCTGCCGTAGCCCTGCCGCACGGCCTGCAATTCCAGCTCGATGACGATGCGACGTGCGAGGCCCTGGCGGCGAAAATCGCTATGGGTCCAGATGCGCTTCATTTCGGCGGTGCGCTCGTCGTAGCGCTTGAAGGCGCCGCCGGCGATGGCCCGGCCGTCGCGCAGCAGCAGGACGAAGTTGCCGTCCGGCGGGGCGAAGAGCTCGGCCGGATAGCGGCTCATCTCGGCACCGGGCGCCTCGCCGAAATAGTCGCCGTAGCGGCTGGCGTATTCCCAGGTGAGCTGCTCGACCAGCGGCTGGGCGAGCGGATCGAGCGGGGTGGTGTAGAGGAATGCGTCGGCCATGGCTGAGCCTTTCCGTGAGATCGTTGCGGGGCGGCTCAGCCGGCGCGGCGAGTGAAGGGCGCATCCGACGGGACCGCGTAGCGGCTCTCGCGACGGCCTAAGCCGAGATGGTCGCGCAGGGTCGCGCCCGGCAAGGTGCGGTCGTAGACGCCGCGCGCTTCCAGCACCGGGATGACAAGCTCGACGAAATCGTCGAGACCCTGGGCGATCACCGGGAAGCCGAGGATGAAGCCATCGGCGGCTTGCGTCTCGACACGCTGGATCAACCTGTCGGCGACATCCTCGGCCGAGCCGATGAAGTCCGTTCGCGGCGTCGCGGCTTCCAGCGCGGCCTCGCGCAGCGTCTGGCCCTTCAGGGCGGCGTTGCGCTTGATGCGGTCGGTGGTTGAGCGGAAGCTGTTCTTGCCGATCTCGCCGAGCTCCGGGAAGGGCGCGTCGAGCGGATAGGCGCTGAAGTCGTGATGGTCGAAGAAGCGGCCGAGATAGGCGAGTGCATCCTCGATCGAGATCAGGTCGCGGATCGCCCGGTACTTCTCCTCCGCCTCGGCCTGCGTGCGCCCGACGATAGGCCCTGCGCTCGGGAAAACTTTGACGTCCTCAGCCAAGCGGCCATGGGCGACCGCGCTCGTCTTGATGCTGCGGTAGAAGCTCTGCGCCTCCTCGAGCGGGACGTGGTTGGCGAAGACGGCGTCGGCATGGCGGCCGGCGAGGCCGATACCGGCATCGGAGGCGCCGGCCTGGAAGATCACCGGCTGGCCCTGCGGCGAGCGCTGGATGTTGAGCGGCCCTTCGACCTGGAAGAAGCGGCCCTTGTAGTTGAGCGCGTGCAGCTTCTCGCGGTCGAAGAAGCGGCCGCTCTCGCGGTCGCGGAGGAAGGCGTCGTCATCCCAGGAATCCCAGAGACCCTTGGCGATGTCGAGATATTCATGTGCGATCTCGTAGCGTAGCGCGTGCTCTGGATGCGGGCGGCTGTAGTTGCGGCCGGAGCCCTCCAGCGGCGAGGTCACCGCATTCCAGCCTGCGCGCCCACCGCTGAGCAGGTCGAGCGAGGCGAATTGCCGGGCGATCGTGAAGGGGTCGCTGTAGGAGGTCGAAACCGTGCCGACGAGGCCAAGCTTGCTGGTGCTCGTGGCCAGCGCCGAGAGGATCGTCAGCGGCTCGAAGCGGTTGAGGAAATGCGGGATCGACTTCTCGTTGATGTAGAGCCCGTCGGCGACGAAGGCGAAGGCGATGCCGTTCTCCTCGGCCTTGCGGGCATTGCGGATGAAGAAGTCGAGATTGACGCTGGCGTCCGGCGGGTTGCTCGGGTGGCGCCAGGCGTTCATGTGGCTGCCGGCGCCCTGGAGCATCAGGCCGAAGGTGAGGCGGGTGCGGGACATGCGAGCGTCCTTTCGAAAAGAGCGGATCAGGCCGCCAGCGCCGGCGTCTCGCCGGCGAGCAGCGTGACGGAGGCGAGGCGCTTGGCGGTGAGGGCGCCCGGCGTTTCAATGATGAACTCGGCGATGCCGAAGCGGGCGTGCAGGGCATCCAGCTCGCGGCGCACCTGCTCGGGCGTGCCGGCGAGAACGTGCGGCGTGCGGATCTCGGTGCGGTAGGAGGCCGCGCCGGCCTGGCGGGCATATTCCGCCGCCTGCTCCTCGCTGCCGAGATTGAGGTTCTGGCCGTTGTCGAGCGTGAGCCGGACGACGCGATGGTTCTCCGTGAGGCTCAGCGCCTCCTCGGTAGTCGGGGCGGCGAAGGCCGCAACGGCAAGCAGAGGCGCGGATGAGCCGCCGGACTTGGTGTAGGCTTCGAGGCTGGCTTCGATCGCCTTCGGGTCGCCGTTATGGTGGCCGGCGAAGACGAACTGCCAGCCGCGCTCGCCGGCCTGGCGGCCGCTGTCGGGGCTCGCGCCGAGCAGGAAGCGCTCCGGCGTCGCGGGCGGCATCGGGAAGGCGCGGGCCTTCTCCTGTGGGCCGGGTGTCTCGGATGGCGGGGCCAGGAAAGCGTCGAGCTCATCCAGCAGGGCCTCGAACGACGGCGAGCGCGCCGGGTCGTGCAGGACGCGAAGGGCCTTGGTCGACAGAGGCAGGCCGCCGGGCGCCTTGCCGATGCCGAGATCGACGCGACCCGGCGCCAGCGAAGCCAGCAGGTTGAAGATCTCGGCGACCTTGTACGGGCTGTAATGCGGCAGCAGGACGCCACCGGTGCCGATGTGGATGCGCTGGGTGCGCGCCAGCAGATAGGCGGCCAGCACCTCGGGCGCCGAGCTGGCAAGGCCGGGGAAATCATGATGCTCGGCCAGCCAGAAGCGGCGATAGCCGAGCCTTTCGGCCGTTTGGACAAGGGTCGTGGTGCGCTGGAGAGCCGCTACGGCGGTTTCGCCTTCGAGGATCGGGCTCTTGTCGAGCAGGCTGAGGCTGTAGGTCATGTCGGGGTGCCGTGGGAGTGTGTCAGAGGGAGCGGAGGCCGAGCGCGGTGCGGGCTTCCTCGGCCATCCAGCCGAGCCGCTCGTAGTCGCCGCGCCAGTAGAGGAGGGCGGCGTCGTTGCGGCCGAACCTGACCTCGCGCACCCGTCCGATGACGATGGCGTGCGAGTGCCGCTCGATCAGCTCTTCCAGCTCGCAATCGAGCGCGGCCAATGCGCCTTCGAGCAGCGGCGCTCCGGTGCGGCCTTCGTTCCACCGCGCTTCGGCATAGCGGGCGGGGCCCTTCTCGCCGTTGCGGCCGGCGAAGCGGTCGGCGACCTCCTTCTGCGCGGCGGTCAGGAAGTTCACGCCGAAGCTGCGATGGCGCTTCAGCACGGGGAAGGTGGAGGACGACAGGTTGAGCCCGAACATCACGGTCGGTGGCTCGGCCGAAAGCGAGGATAGCGACGTCACGGTCAGGCCGGTCCGGTCCTCCCCGCGCCCCGTGGTGATGACGGAGACGCCGCCCGCTAGATGACGCAGCGCCGAACGGAACTCGCCTCCCAGGTCGTTGAGGGCCGGCTCGACGCGCGCCGGCGACCTGCCGACAGCATGCGGGGCCTGGGAAGCGAGCGAGACGAGCGCCATGGAAACCTCTGAAGGGGACTGCGGATCGGGGGTGCCGGGCGCGGGCGCCCGGTGGATCGGCGGATGGCTGCCGCGCCTTGGCAGCTGGACGATCTGGCCGCCGCTGTTGGCGGTCGAGGGCGGGTGGCGCGTTCCGGGGCCGCCGGTGGTGTCGGCTCGGGACATGAGACCTCCTTCGCCGGGAGGCCGGCGTTGCAGGGAAAACGAGACCGGGAAAGGAAGTGGTCGGGCGCTTAGCGGCGCCGGCACCCCGTCAGGAACATCGCCTGCGCAGTGGCGCGACAGAATTGACCGTGCATGTCATCGGCATCGCCGGCGTGTCTCCGTGCTTCGGAGCCCACGATTTCATCGTGGTGCTTTTAGCGTTGTTGACGCGGCGCAAGCTGCTCCAGCAAATCCCGCGAAGGAGCGAAACGAATATCGCTCGATACTTCGATTGTTTCCGTGAAGGGGGCTGCGGTCAATGAAACAGCTTTTCAAAGATCGGGCTGGCCGTAGGTGGAAGCGCCATGGCGGGGCCGTCTGCCGGGAGAATTCCGTTTGTCCGCCGCAGCGGCGTCAGAAAGCCTGATCCGAAATGAGCTGCTCGATGGGCCGCTGCATCGATTGCGGAGTGCCGTCAGACCGTACTCACGGCTGAAAATTGGCGACGATGCAGGAAGTTGGAGCGGGTACCGGGAATCGAACCCGGGTATTCAGCTTGGAAGGCTGCTGCTCTACCATTGAGCTACACCCGCATCAGCGGCCAAATTCCCTATCGCACCGGCAGGTGTCAAGGGCCGCCGCGCCGTTCCACAGCCGAAACGCCGTGCGTCACAGTTTCGGCCAGGTATCGGAGAGGCGATAGCCGGCTGGGTACGGGTCGTCGGGGTCGAGCATGAGCTGTGAGGTGCCGGTGACCCAGGCGCTGCCGGTGATTCGCGGGATGACCGCCGGGGTGTCGCCGATCCGCGTCAGGCTTTCGATCTCGCAGTCGAAGCGCGAGCCGATGATCGACAGGCCGACGAAGCGTTCGCCGACGCCGAGCTGTCCGCGCGCGTGCAGCACGGCCATCCGCGCCGAGCAGCCGGTGCCGGTCGGCGAGCGGTCGATCTTGCCGGGGCGGATCGCCACCGCATTGCGGCCGGTCAGCACGCCGTCGATGCGCTCGACCGGGGCGGCGAACTGGCAGAAGGAGATGTGGTTCCAGGCGGTGTCGCCGGGATGGGCGAAGCCGAGCTGTTCATTCGCGGCGCGGGTGATGCTCATGCCGATCTCGGCGATCTCGCGCGCCTCGTCGGGCGCGATCGCGAAGCCGAGGCGGGCGGCATCGACGATGACGAAGCTGTCGCCGCCATAGGAGATGTCGACACTCAAAGTGCCGAGGCCGGCTACCTCGATCGTCGCGCCGAGCCGTGCGGCAAAGGAGGGGACGTTGCGCAGGCTGATCGCCTCGGCCTTGCCGTTTCGGCAGGTGGCGCTGATCTCGATCAACCCGGCCGGAGCTTCGAGCACGAGGTCGGTGCGCGGCTCCTGCATCGGCAGGATGCCGGTGTCGAGCAGCACCGTCGCGACGCAGATCGCATTGGAGCCGGACATCGGCGGCGTGTCGGCCGGCTCCATGATGATCCAGCCCATCTGGGCACGTGGGTCCTTGGGCGGGACGAGCAGGTTGACGTGGCGGTAGACGCCACCGCGCGGCTCGTTGAGGACGAAGTTGCGCAGGGTCTCGTCGTTGGCGATGAAGCGTGACTGTTCCCAGATCGTCTCGCCCGGCGGCGGCTGCACGCCACCGACGATGACGTCTCCGACCTCGCCTGCCGCATGGCAGCCGACGACATGGATGATCCTGCTGCTGCGCATATGGGAGGCCCGGCTCGGTGCGACCGGACCAGTGTTACCCGGTCCTCATCGGCTTCAGAAGCCGAAGTTGAAGCCGGCCTTGACGATATCGCCGGAGGTGCGCGCCCGCATGAGCGCATATTGGCCCGGCGCCAGGCCGGTATAGTCCTGCAAGGTCAGGTTCTGGTTGCCGAGATCGTAGTGGGTGTAGTCCAGCCGCAGCGTCCGCTCCTTCAAATGAAGGAGGCGCCGGAGAGGTCGCTGGGATGGTATGGTCCGAACCGAGGCGGACAGGCGGCCATGAGCGCTTCAGCGATCAATCCCTATGACGCCGTGGCCTATCCCGGCCATTCATTCTCCCAGACTCATCCATCGCGGTTGGCGACCATCGCGCATTTCCATGGGATGAGCCCGGCACTGCCATCCACCATGCGCGTGCTCGAACTCGGCTGCGGGCGAGGCGGAAACCTGATCCCGATGGCCGCGCAATACCCGCGGAGCCAGTTCCTCGGCATCGACCTCAGCGGGGATTCGATCCGGCAGGCGAACGCCAGCGCGGGCGAACTCGGCCTTGCGAATGTCGCGTTCGAGCAGCGCGATATTCTGGAACTGACGGCCGATCTCGGGCGCTTCGACTACATCATCGTCCACGGCGTGTTTTCCTGGGTGCCGGATCCGGTGAGGGAGCGCATCGTCGCGCTCTTCGGCGAATTGCTGGCGCCGCAGGGCGTCGCCTATGTCAGCTACAACGCGCTGCCGGGCTGTCGCCTGCGCGATCTGGCACGGGACGTCATGCTCTATGCGGTCCGCGATATCGACGAGCCGCGCGAGCGGGTGCGGGTGGCGCGTGCGGCGCTCAAGGATGTCGCCGAAGCCAGCGATCCCGACAGCTTCCATGGCGCGGCGTTGCGCCAGCGCCTGAAGCAGATCGACGAGCTTCCGGACAACGTCTTCTACCATGATGACCTGAACCCCGGAGCGCGCGCCTTCGCTCTGCACGAGGTCTTGTCCACGGCGGAGCGTCACGGGCTGCAATTCCTGGCGGAGGCCTCGTTCCCGAACCTCTACGGCGCCGCCAAGGGGCCAGCGCAGCAGTTGCTGGCGCAGATTCCGGTGGAGGAGGTGGCGCGGCGCGAGCAGACGCTCGATCTGCTGATCGGCCGTCCGTTTCGCGAGACATTGCTGTGCCGGGCCGATCTGCCCCTGCAAAGGGGCATCCGCCCGGATGCGCTGAGGCCCTATTACCTTGCCGCCAATGCGCGACTGGCCCAGCAGGTGACGGAAGAGGCGCGGCCCGGCGTCGAGCGTTTCGAGTTCGACGAGGGGGTTCGGCTTTCGGTCGATCTGCCTCTGTGCAAGGCGGCGCTCGGCATTATGAGCGCGATCTGGCCGGCCAGCATTGCCTGGGACGAATTGGTCGCGCGTTGCTGCGACGAAGTCGGCGATGGGCTGGGGCCCGATAGCGCCCACGAAATCGGGCGGCTGGAGGAGGCGCTGATCGCGATCTTCAAGGCCGGGCTGCTCGACATCCGGCTGGAACCGCCGGTGCTGACGACGGAGATCAGCGAGAAGCCGGCCGCAAGCGAGATCGCACGCTGGCAGGCCGCGACCGCCCTCGAAGTGACCGATCTGCGCCACCGCACCGTTCAGCTCGACAGCATCGTGGTGCGGAAATTCGTCAGCCTCCTCGACGGCTCGCGCGACCAGCGCATGCTGCTCGACGAGATGAACGCCTTCCTGGCCGAGACGCGGGCTGCCGGCGTCGCCGTGCCGAACCTACCGGAGCGGGCGACGGCAGCCGAGGTGGCGATGCATCTCAGGGATGTCGCCCGTCTCGCCCTGCTGCGCGCATGACGATTGTCGCTCCGCGGAGCGGGGCGTAACCTTGCGGAAGGGGCGATGAGGCGCGGGCCGTCAGAATGAGCGAGCGCTTCCGGCAATTCCAGGCGCTGTTTCCCGAGGAAGCCTGCCTCGCCGAGCTGATGCGGCTGCGCCATGGCGGCACGATCATGGCCTGCGCGGCCTGCGGACGCGCCGCCTCGTTCGAGATGCGCCCGAAGCTGCGCGGCTTCGCCTGTAACCACTGCCACTACATGATTCATCCGGCGGCGGGCACGCCGATGGAAAGCCGGCGCACGCCGCTCCAGCTCTGGTTCTTCGCCCTGAAGACCGTGACGGAGCATCCCGCCAAGGGTGCAGCCGCAATGATCGCGCGGGACGCGGGCGTGCCGCAGATGACGGCGCAGCGGCTCGTCGACGAGCTTGCGACGCTAGGCGAGCGCGACGATGCAGCCTGGCTTGCGGGCCTGCGCCGCCTCGTCTCGGACAGTGCCGCCTCTCCTGCGCCGGAGCGTGCCTCCGGTCAGACTCAGCGACCTGCGCAGCCGGCGAAGGCGGCTGAGAGGGCGGGGGCGGCGCCTGCCGCGAAGACCCCCGACACCGGACGCCCGCCTGCTGCGCCTGCATCTCGGCAGGGCGCCGCTCAGCCATCGTTGGACGTCGCTCCGAAGTATCCTCATAAGCCGTCCGCAATGCCTGTGGGCGAAGCGCCCGATCCGGTTTCGCCGGCTCGGAAAGGCTTTTCCGGACGCATGGCGATCGCAGCCGTGGGAGTGGGCGTCGCCTGTGTGGCGGCGGCCGTGCTCGGCCTCGCCTATGCAAGGCTGCAGCGGCCGGAGCGGTCCAAGCCGGCTGGTGAGGACGAGGTCGCGGCGGTCGAGGCGCCCGCGCTGAAGGATGGCCCGGCCCGGCCCTCGCTGATCCTGTCCTCGGTGGAGCAGGATCTGGAGGGCGCGCGGCAGGCCGCCCAGTTCGCCCTCGACAACGATCCCTCGCTGGCCGCGATCAAGCCGCAGGAGGATGCGCCGACGCAGCAGGTGCCGGTCAACCAGCTGCAGCTTCCCTCCAACATCCTGCTGGTGCCGCCGAAGATGCAGAGCGTGCCGACGGCGCCGACCGCACCCAGCGGAGCGCCGCAGCCGCCGCCGCAGATCTCCAGCGGCGATCCCGACCAGATCCTGACCTTCGGGCCGATCAAGATCCGCCGGCATCTGGTCGATACGATCGTGCGCGCCAGCAAGGTCGTGGGCGCCGATCCGACGCTTCTGATGGCGGTGGCGGACAAGGAATCCTCGTTCTCCACCGCGGTGAAGGCGAAGACCTCGTCAGCGACCGGCCTCTACCAGTTCATCGAGCAGACCTGGCTCGGCGTGATCTACGAGTTCGGCGCCAAGCACGGACTTGCCGCGGACGCCAAGCTGATCGGCCGTTCCGGCAGGCAGTTCACGATCGGCAATGGCGATGAGCGCCAGCGCATCCTCGACATGCGGCGCGAACCCTATGTTTCGGCGCTGCTGGCGGCGGAGATGCTGAAGCGCGACACGCTGAGGCTGGAGCGTGCGCTGGGGCGCCATCTCACGGGCGGCGAGATCTACCTCATCCATTTCCTCGGGCCGGATGCGGCGCAGACCTTTATCGAGACGATGGAGGAGACGCCGGGCGTCAAGGCGGCCGAGCTGCTGCCGAAGCCGGCCCAGGCCAACCGGCCGATCTTCTACGCCGATGCCGGTGGCGAGACGAAGGTGCTGTCAGTCTCCGAGGTCCACAAGAAATTCAACGACATGATCAAGATCAGGCTCGATCGCTACAGCGCGGTCAGGCCGACGATGGGGCCGGGCCTCGCCCGGCCGCAACCGAAGAAATGACGTTTTCCGCCGCGTGCGATCCCGCCTGCGGCCAGCCACGCCCGGTTCCCGGGCATCGATGAGGAGAAAGCTCATGCCGGCCAACCGTTTCGAGCAGGTCGACGAGCCGCAGCCCGACGCGATCACGCTCAGCCTGAGCGAACGCAGCGGCGAGGCCTTCGGGCGGGTGCTCTGCCCGGCCGAACTGGCCGGCGGGCATCTCGTCAATGATTTCGTCAGCGACGAGCTGGCGGCGAAGGACGCCTTCCGCACTGCCATCCGCCTCGCCAACGAAATCCAGGCACCGATCGTCGTCGAGGATGCGGCGGGCGTCTGGCAGGACGAATGGGGCGTGCTGTACCGGGAGGAGTGAGAGGCCGAAGCCGAATGCTCCGTCATGCTCGGGCTTGATCCGAGCGTCTCGGAAACAAGAGCCCGCTGGTCCTGAGATTCTCGGGTCAGGCCCGAGAACGACGCCTGTCCGTCACTCGATCCGGAAATATTTGATCCCGAGCCCGAGCTTGCCCGGCTGGCGCGCCAGGTCGAGCTTGAGATTGGCGAAGAACTCGCTGGCAGGAGCCGGGTTGGGGCCCGCGAGCGCGGGCAACGGTTCCTGGCTGACGAGGGCGAGCACAGTCTGCGGGCGGGCGGCGCCGCCGGTCGATTCGAGCTTGAGGTTGAAGGTGACCTTGCCGCCCTCGCGCTTCATGAAGCTTTCGAGGTTGTAGACGAGTCCGTCGTCGCCGATCAGCACGACATCGAGGCTCTGGCCGCCGCCGGCTTCCACCGAGCCGTTGAGGATTTCGCCGCTCTTCATGTTGAACGCGCCGATCTGTAGCCGCGGAGAGCGATCGATGCCGACGCCCGGCTGGCGCAGGAACTCGACCATCGGGCACTGCGCGCTGGTGACGGGGCGCAGGTTGATCTGCGCCTCGAAGCCCTGCGCGGCCTTGAAGGCATTGTCGAAGGTGACGAAGGGGCCCGATGCGCTGCCGAAGCCTTCCAGCGTCGCCTTGCGGTCGCCGATTTCCAGGGGCCACAGGAAGAAACAAGAGCCGCCATCGTAGTCGCGAACATAGCGCTCGACCCGTTCGGCCGGCGTGCGCGGCTCAGGCTCCGGCGCGAGCGCGGCGGTCTGCGGGGGCGGCGGCGCCTGTGTCGAGGGCTGGATCACGGGCGGGCTGGATGGCGGTTTTGCGATGGCGACCGGCGGCTTCTCAACAGGCCCTAACTCGGGGGGCGGCGGAGGCTTGGCAGGCTCGGCTGCGGGCGGGCGCGCAGGCGGCGCCGGTGGTGCGGTCTCGACGTTGGTGGCGATCTGGGGAGGTGCCGGGTTCGGCACCGAGGGTGGCGGCGAGGGCTGCGGGGCAGCGACCGGCGGTGCAGACGTCTGCGTTGTGGTGCTCGGCGCGGCTGCCTGCGCCGGCTTCTCTGCTGGAGCTTCGGTCAGGGCTGGCGCGTTGTTGCTGGCGGTGGCGCTTGCGGAAGGCTGCTCGGATAGAGGCGGGGGATCGGCGCTCGGGAGGCGGGCATTCTTGCTCGTCTGTTCGGGCTGAAGGCTCTTCCAGGCGTAGAAGCCGCCTCCTGCCAGCAGCGCGAGGATCGCGACGCCCGCGACGAGCGCCATCGGCGACCTTCCTTGCCTCTTCTGGCCGGCAGGGCCAGCCGCCTTCTTGCCGGCGGCAGGCGATTGCCAGGCGGCGACCTCGGCCATGTCGGCCGGGCGGTTTGCGGGGTCGGGCGCGAGCATGCGCGCGAGCAGCGGGCGCAGGCGGGCATCGACGCCGGAGAGATCGGGCAGGCGGCGGCGCTTGTCGAGGATCTGGACCTGCGAGCCGCCCATATCGAGCGCGCGGCCGGCGACGGCTTCGGCCAGCACCAGCGCGAAGGAATACATGTCGGAGCGGCCGGTGACCTCGCCGCCATAGAGCCCGAGTTGCTCGGGCGAGACATAGTTGTATTTGCCGGCGAAGCCGGAGCCGATCACCGTGCCTTCGCCGAGCAGGCTGGAGCGGGCGATGCCGAAATCGATGATCTTGGCGCGGGAGGGATCGCCGCCGGGCAGGATGATGTTGTCCGGCGAGATGTCGCGGTGGACGATGCCGAGGCGATGGGCGGCGTGCAGCCCGGGCCCGACCCGCTGGCGCAGCACATCGGCTTCCTCGATCGTCAAAGGCTGCTGCTTGATGCGCTCGGAGAGCGGCTGGCCGTCGACGAACTCCATGGCGAGGTAGGGCGACTCGCTCGCCGGATCGATGGCGAAGACGTAGTAGCGGACGATGGCCTCGTTATAGAGGTTGTGCAGCGCTGCCGCTTCGCGCCGGAACAGCGCGATCACGGCCTCGTCGCGGGCCATGTCGGGGCGGATCATCTTGATCGCGACCGCGTCGCCGGTCTGGATGGCGCGGCCCTTGTAGACCTCGCCCATGCCGCCGACCGCGATCAGGCTCTCGATCTCGTAGATGCCGTTGAGCCTGGTGCCGATGCGGGCATTGGCGCGCGGGGCGAAGACGGTGCGCTCGGAGTCGTCGCTCATGGCGTGGAGCTCCCTGGTGCGCGCCGGTTCGGCATCCAGCGTGTTCTCTCGCTCGCGCCCTGTCGATAGCGGACGATGACGACGGTGACGTTGTCGCGCGCGCCGCGCTCCAGCGTCAGCGCCAGCAGGGTGTCGCAGGCGGCCTGCGCGCCGCCAGCCTCGACGGCCTGCAGGATCTCGGCATCGGCGACGTGCTCCGTCAGCCCGTCCGAGCAGAGCAGGAAGGCGTCGCCATCGGCGATCTCGCCGTTCTCGAGGTCGAGTTCCGGCGTTTCGTGCACGCCGATCGCGTGGGTGATGACGTGCCGGCGTGGCGAGTTCTTCGCTTCGTCGGGCGTCAGCAGGCCGCGATCTACCATGTCCTGCACCTCGGTATGGTCGCGTGATATCTGCGTGATGCGTCCGGCGCGGACGAGATAGATCCGGCTGTCGCCCGACCAGAGGCAGGCGAAATGACGCTGGTGGATCAGCAGGACGACGAGGGTCGCACCCATCGTCGCGCCGCGCTGGCGGATTTCCTCGCGCAGGGTGTGGTTGGCTTCGAGCACGCTGCCCTCCAGCATGGCGAGCAGCTCCGAGGCCGAGTTCGTCGCGCCGACGCCTTCCAGCGCGGCAACGACGGTGGCGCTGGCGAGCGCGCCGTTCTCGTGCCCGCCCATGCCGTCCGCCACGGCCCAGAGGCCGACTTCGGGGCGCAGCAGGAAGTTGTCCTCGTTCGCCTTGCGGACCTTGCCGGTATGGCTGATGCAGCCGGTCTCGAAATCGGAGGCCGCGCGCGGAGCATCGTTCATGGCATCGCCCTCATTATCCGGCGCGTTCGGCTGCGAGATGGGCATCGAAGCGTCCCGTCAGCAGGCCGGTGAAGAGATAGGGATCGGGCAGGGCCTGGCCGGTCAGCGCCAGCGCCTCGAAATTCGGCCCGCCGACGGTCCAGAGATATGAGGCATGGGCATAGGCCCGCGAATGATCCTCGACGCGCAGCGCCACCAGCCGCTCCGGAAAGCCGGACGCAATGGCCGCGCTGACGATGGTCCCGTCCGAGAGCCGCACCATATCCTGCGGCGGGGCGGCAAGGTGATGGTCGTTGGGCACGGGCAACGCGGCGAGGCGCTGTGCGACGGCCTCGTAGCTCGCATCGGGTTCCAGCGCCTGCAGCAGGAAATCCTCGATCGCCGCGAACCATCCATCCTGCGGATCGAGTTCCGGCGGGGGGATCGCCGCGCCCGGCGCGGCCACGGCGAAGACGGTCAGCGGGAAATAGCGGCCGATGCCGTCGACCGAGGGCATAAAGGCGCCGGCCACCGTCTGCCCGCCATGGCCGGCGCCCAGCCAGAAGCGCCAGATCGGTGCGTTGAGATAGGCCTCCTGCCAGCGGCTTCCGAGTTCGAGCCGGCTCGCGGTCAGCCCGCCCTGCAGCCATTTCTCGTAGACGGCCAGGAAGCCTGCGGGGGCGTTGAGCGCGATGAAGTCGCGCTTGGCGGGGAGCTTGCCGAAGAGGCCGCAGGGCACCGCGTCAGATCCCCGCGGGGCAGCGGATTTCCCGCAACGCCGGCAGGATCAGCGGGTTCTTGAGCGAGCCGACGCCGAAGGAATAGCCGACCTGCCGGCCGCCGCCGTTCAGCGTGAAGCCGACATTGTCGCCCTGCTTCAGCACCGAGCCGGCATCGAGCAGGCGGAAGAAGGACCAGGTGCCGTCCTTCTCGAAGAGCTTGGCCTCGCCCTGCGCGGCATTCTGCGAGCCCGAGGAGAAGAAGCCGCCACCGAACATGCCGCCGGAATTGCCGCTGCCGCCGCCGAGCGTCAGCGTGATCGCCGTCTTGCCGACGCCCCCGCCCGGCCACATCACCGGCGTCGGCGTGTTGACGCCCTGCTGGCTCGTCACCGTAAAGCCGTTGATCTCGAGCTTGGCGTTGGCGGCATCGGCCGAGAGCGCGGTCGGCGTCACCACCATCTGGAAGGAGGGCAGGTTGCCGCCGGTCGGGAAGAAGGCGTCCTTGATCTCGCTGGCGCGCTGGAATTCACGCAAGGTCGTGGGAGACAGCGCGCGCGCCACGCGGCTGTCGACGCGCCAGCTCCATTGCGGCTTGGAGGTGTCGACGAAGGGCTCCAGCCGGTCCTTGTAGAACTTGTCCATGATCTGGCCGGGGGCGAAGAGCCGGGCGAAATCGGCGAGCGGCACGTCGCGGGTGCTGGCCTTGGTGAAGGGGTAGCGGTTGTTCATCACCTCGGTGCAGATGCGCGTGACCTGTTCGGCCAGCGCCTGCCGGAGCAGGGCGACGGTCGCGCCGGTGGCATCGCCCTCGAAGTCGTTGACCGCCTGGATGATCATGCCGTCGAAGGGGGCAGGGTAGCGCGAGGAGTTGGCGCGCAAGGTCGCGATCAGCGGCACGAGCGCGGCATTCGCCGCCGCCGACTGCGCCGGATTGGTCGCGGCGGTGGCGAGATTCTGGTTGATCTCGGAGAAGGTCTGCAGGAGCTGGTCGACCGGCCGGCGGCCGAGATCGCCGTCGACCAGCACGTGGAAGGGCTTGAACTGGCCCTCGATGTCGGCCCCCAGCGCCGGGTCCCTGCCGCCGGCAAGCACGCGATCGACCCCCGGCGCGGCAAGCGGGAGATTGCTGCCGAGGCGGCCGAGCGCCTGGCTCGCGCGCTGGTCAAGCGTCTGTGCCGCGGCAGCGGCGGCGGCCTGCGCCACGGCCTTCTTCGCGTTCGGGCGCTCCTTGGTGAGCTGCGTCTCGTCGCGCAGGGATTCTAACACCTGCTTGAACGGCGAGGTCGGCGCCGAGATCGCGCTGAGCGCGACATAGCGCGGCTTGTCGGCGTTGAGCGGGCGCAGCTTCAGCCGCTTCAGCGCGCGCTGCCAGCCGGCGACATAGTCACGGGCGTAGAGCTTCATCAGGTCCTGGAAGAGCGTCGCGTACTGGGCGGTGATCGCCTGCTGGTCGACATTCTCGCCCAGCACCCAGCGCTCCTTCTCTATTCGGTCGCCGATGTCGCCGAGCCGGCCGATGAAGGCGGTCTGGAAGCCGTCATAGGTGTAGAAATACGGCACGCGGATCTGGTCGAGGTCCTCTCCGCCGCTGCCTTCGAAGACGAGGCGGACATCGGACCCGCCGCGCTGGGAGGCGACCCAATCCTTCTGGCTCTCGCCGCGCGCCTGCGTCCGCAGCAGCTCATAGGCGCGCTCGGCGATGCTGAGGCGGCGCAAGGTGCGCTGGCTCTGCTCGATCAGCGACTGGTTGAGCTTGACCATCGGCTCGGCCGAGCCCTCGTCGAGGTCGAGCATCGCGGCCAGATGCTCCTCCAGCGCCTCGCGGCCCTTGGCGTTGGCGGGGCCGGGGAAGAGGTTCTCGGCCCAGTCAAGGCGCATCCAGGAGGTGACGAGGTCGCGGTCCATCTTCGCCTGGCCTCCGATCATCATGTAGACCTTCAACGCCTCGTAGACGAAGCCGGGATTGTTGGCGTTGGCCTCGAGCTGCTCCTCCAGCCGGAAGATGATGCGCGGGCGCAGCATCCGCTCCAGCGCCTGCTGATAGGTGATCTCGGTCGCGTTCTGCAGGCGGTCGCGCTGGCTCAAGCCCAGGGTGGCGAGCGTCGGCGTCGGCTCGTTCTGGGTGGCGTAGCCCGCCGGCATGTTCCGGAGCTTGTGCAGCAGCGGCAGGATGCGGCTGAAATTGCGGTCGGAGACGGTGGTCTCCTGAAGGACCGGGGCTGCGGCGCTGCGATAGTCGGACAGGCCGTAATTGGTCGCGGTGATGAGGTCGCTGTTGCGCGAGAAGCTCGTCCACCACAGGCCGAGCGCGGCGAGCGACAAGATCGCGACCGTCGCGAAGCCGGCGATGCGCAGCATGGTCGAGCGGCGCGCGGCGCCGAGATCGGTCGAGACCCAGCCGGATTCGCCGATCACCACCTTCTGGATGAGGTCGGTGAGGAAATAGCTCTTGCCCTTGCCGGAGAAGGCGGCGGCGCCGGCATGATCCGAGCCGAAATTGCGGGAGAGCGCGCCGATGAGCTGGTCGATCGGCGTTCCCTCTTGCGTGCCCGAGGTGAAATAGAAGCCGCGCAGGGTGGCGTTGGCGTGGTAGCGCGTCGGCTCGAAGACGCGGGTGAGGAAATCGACGATCGAACGCTTCAGCGTGGCCATCTGGCTCGGGAAGCCGAAGATCTGGGCGCGGGATGTCGGGTTGTGCTCGTCCTGCAGCCGGTCTGAGAGACGTTCGTTCAGCCGCTCGATCAGCGCGTCATATTCCGGCGGCACGTCGCCGATCATGTTGCGCGTCTTGTCGGCGGTCTGGAAGGTGTGGCCCCAGACCATGCGCCGCTGCGGCTCGGTCAGCGCGCCGAAATACTCGTTGAAGCCGGCGATGAGGTCCGCCTTGGTGAAGACGGCATAGACCGGGAAATCGACCTTCAGCCGCTCGTGCAATTCGAGCAGGCGCGAGCGGATCGCGTCGGCATGGGCGGCGATCTCCTCCGGCGTCGAGGTCAGCAGATCCTCGACGCTGATCGCGACGAGCACGCCGTTGATCGGCTGGCGCGGGCGGTTGGTCTTGAGCAGGTCCAGGAAAGCGAACCAGCTCGTCTTCTCGGCCCTGGTGTCCGTGTCCTGCGTGGTGTAGCGGCCGGCGGTGTCGATCAGTACCGCATCCTCGGCGAACCACCAGTCGCAATAGCGCGTGCCGCCGGAGCCCGCGACGGCGGCCGGCGTTGCGCCGCGCGCGAGCGGGAATTTCAGCCCGGAATTGACCAGCGCGGTCGTCTTGCCGGCGCCGGGCGGGCCGATAATGACGTACCAGGGCAGGTCGTAGAGATAGTCGCCGCCGCCCTTGCCGCGCGCGGTCTTGAGCGTCGCCAGCGCGTCGCGCATCGCATTGGAGATCGCGGCGCCGTCGCCAGTCGTCTCCTCCTTCTCCAGCGCTTCGGAGAGCGCAGCGGTCGCCTTGCGGCGTCGGATGACGACGAAGGCGATCCAGCCGAGCGCCCCGACCAGCAGCAGCACGACGACGGGCAGGCGCACCCAGAAGGATTCGAAGGGCCGGACGTCGCCGAAGGCGAGGAAGGGGCCGCCGAACCAGACCAGCGCCGCGAGCGCGAGCGCGCCGATGAGGATTGCGAGGATGCGGAGCCAGGTGGCGAGGTTCATGCGCGCCTCCTAGCCCTGACGCTGGATCAGGATTTCGACGCGCCGGTTCTGGGCGCGGCCGTCGGCGGCGGTATTGGGCGCGATCGGCGTGTCCGCGCCCTTGCCCTCGAAGCTGATGCGATCCGCCTTGCTGAGCTTGGTCTTCAGCACGTCGCCGACCGCCTTGGCGCGCGCCTGCGAGAGCTCGACGTTCGAGGGGAAGCGGGCGGTGCGGATCGGCACGTTGTCGGTATGGCCGATGACCTTGATCGCGCCGCCCTCCTGCTCCAGCACGGCGGCGATGCGCTCGATCAGCGGCTGGAACTCGGCGCGCACGGCCGCCTGGCCCGGCTCGAACAGCGTGATGCCGACGAGGCGGACGATGATGACGTTGGGCGTGACAAGGCAAACGATCGGCGGCTGCACGGCGGCGCAGACCTTGGGCGGCTGAGGCGGAGGCGGGGGAGGCGGCGGCGGGGCCGCGAAGACCTTGCGCATGATGCCGATCTCGCCCTTGGGGTGGACGGAGAGCAGGGCAGTCGAGGCCGCCTCGGCATTGCCCGAGAGCAGGGCGCGGAACACGAAATAGATGCCGAGCAGGGCGACCGCAGCGATCGCCGCCACCGACCAGACCGGCAGCTTGAAGCCTGCGACCGTTGCCGCGATGGCCTGCCCGCGCCAGCGCGGCGAGAGTTCGGGGTCGGGCTGCTTCACCCGCCGCAGCGTCTCGAAGAGGTTGCGCTGGATCATCTGCAGGTTGTTGGCCCCCCCGGAGGAGGTGCGATGGATGCCCTGGAAGCCCAGCGCCAGGCAGGCATGCATCAGTTCCAGCAGGTCGTAATTGACCGAGGGGTCGGCCTTGGCCTTGTCCAGCTCCTCGAAGAAGCGCACGCCGCCGGTGCGCTCGCCGAAAAAGCGCGAGAGCATGCTGTACTGCGTCCAGACATGGCGGTCGTCACCGGGAGTGTTCTGGACGATGTCGTCGGCGGTGGCGGCGAGGACGTATTTCGCGGTGCGGGCGGTCTCGGCGGAGACGCCGGCGGCGCGGACCTCATGATCGAAGGCCTCGATCGTTTCGCCGACCTGGCCCAGCAACTGGGCGAAGGGCGCGTTGGAGAGATTGGCGCGCATCCGCCCGAGCAGCAGCAGGAGCGGACCGGCGGCGCGCAGCAGCGGGTTCGCGTTCGGCGTCAACAACTGGTCGCGGCGCGGCAGCGAGTGGCCTCCTCCCGGAGGCGGGGGAACCTGCGGGCGCTGCGGGATCGGCGCCGGGTTCGACATCCATTCGTCGCCGCCGCCGGGCACGCCGGGCGAGGGCACCTGTGGGGGGGCGTAGGGCTGCGCTTGCGGCGCGGCGGGTGAAGGCGGTGCGGGAGCTTGTGGCAGGGGCGCGCGGCGCCCGCCGGGGTTCGGCCGGATGATGGTCCGTTCGGAACGGCCGAACGGGTCGGACGAACCGTCGTCGCTCATCGCCTGCCCTCCAGAACGGCCCAGAGCTCGAGTTCGAGATCGGGCCAGTCACCGGAAAAATGCATGCCGATCGAACTCGCCGTGCTGAACTCGGGCCAGAGCGGCGAGGTGCGGTCGAGGTAGAAGTATACATGATCCGTGAGCGCGCGGATCTGCGGCGGCGGCGTCGGCAGATGGACGAGGCTGATGCCCGGCAGATGGGCATGGACGATCTCGTTCATCTTGGTGTTGGGGCCGATCTTGAAGAGCTGTGGGAACTGCGCCTGGATCTCGGTCAGCGGCCGGCGCGCCGCGACTTCCAGCACCAGCGTCGCGTTGCGGACGAGGCTGCGATCCCGGATCGTCGACATGAAGGCGTTGGGCGCGCGTTCGATGATTTCCAGCCGTATGGCGCGGCGGCCGAGATTGGCCGAGAGGAAATCCTGGATGTCGCGCACGACGGGCGCGAAGCAGTTCTCCAGATCGTCGTGGTCATAGGCCGGATAGTCGCGGGCGCGGCGCTCGGCCGTGGTGAAGGTCGCGAGCTCACCGGCGAGCGCAAGGAAGACCGTGAACAGCCGCTCGGGATGGATGAAGCGCGACCGGCGCATGTGCTTCAGCACGGGGATGTTGCGGTTGAGAAGCTGAAGCACGAAGTAGTCCGCGCTCTGCAGGCCGCCGCCCGCCGTCGGATCGGCGGCGTAGCGGGCGAGCTCCTCCAGCTTGTTGTCGATCCAGCCGATGACCCGGTCGAGCCAGCCCTCGATCACCGGATAGGCCGAGCAGACCAGCACCGGCGGGGCGAATTTCTCGTCGAAGAGGATGGCGCGGTCGCGCACCTCGAGGATGCGGCCGAGCGCGAGGCCGACATAGCCGGCCTTCGAGGTCTTGCGCAGCTCCAGCGTCAGGCGCGGATGGGCGACGTCGATCTCCTCCTCGGTGCGCAGGGAGGCGGTCGAATCGATCAGCATCTCGTTTGCGGGGACGTAGCGGCTGGCCGAGCCGTTCAGCGCGTCCTCGACCTCGCGGGTATTGGCGGCGGCCAGCGGCAGCGAGAGCCAGACGATCTGGCCGGCAGCATTCTCCGGCACCTCGATCGCGGCCGGCAGGGGGCTGTTGTCGGGCAGCGCGAAGGGGGTGCCGTCCGGCATCACGCCGACGGCGCGGCGCAGGCCGATGCGGCTCTGCTGGGCGAGGTCGCGGTCGATCTCTAGCACCGAGAAGCCCCATGGATAGGGCGAGATGGTCCTGACGCGGCTTTCCAGCAAATTTTCGAGATAGCGGTCGTTCTGCTGGAAGTGATGCGGCCTGAGGAAAAGCCCTTCCGACCAGACGACCTTGCTGTACCACGACATTCCGGTCTCGCTCACTCGAAGGCAGGCATGGTGAGCTTATCGAGGACGTAACCCAGCGTCACCAAGGGAATCCTATTCCCCTCGCGCGCGGGCCGCCGTCATTGACTTGAAGGATGCGGCGCCGAGAATTTCGCGGCAGTGCTGACAGCAACGAATCCGCCCGGGAGCCAGCGACGCATGCCCAAGGGACCGGCCGCCCGCATCCTCGACCCCGTGATCCACCCGCTGCCGGGCATCCTGCAGCCGGGGCCGGGCAGCCCCAACGTATTGATCGGCAGCCTGCCGGCCTGGCGCGGCGTGCCGGCGGCCGCGGCAGCCGCCATCCAGTCCGCCAAGGCGGCGTCCGATACGACACTTCAGGTTGCTGCCGCCGCGACGCTGGCGGCGGCCGGAACACCGGGTGCGCCCGCCGCCAAGGCGGCGGAGGAGGCAGCCAAGACGGCTGCGCTCTCGGCGATGAGCTCGACCATCACCGGCGCTTCGGGCGGCGCCGACATCCATAACTGCCTGACCCTGATGCCGCCGCAGCCGCATGGGCCCGGCGTCGTCATCGACGGTTCGCAGACCGTGCTGATCAACAACCTGCCGGCTTGCCGGGTGGGCGACACGATCACCGAGGCGCTCGGCCCGCCCAACAAGATCGTCATAGGGTTGCCGACTGTCATCATCGGCGGATGATCGCGAATTGATTCAGGAAAACGGCGCAAGCGGCTGATCCTCAAGCATTTTCTTCTTCAGTGGGTGCGATGGGCAAGAATAACCGGACCGTTCCCGATCGCCAGGAGGCCAAGAGCGAGCGCTTCCGCCACAAGATCGTGCAGCGGCTCTCCTCCGATCAGCGTCGGGCGCTGAACCACGGCACGGCCCGCAACGGCCGCATCGCCGAGACTTTGTGCTTCATGGCCTTGATCCGCGATCCCGCCCGGCGCAAGCGGCCGATGCTGCCGGTGCCGAACGTCAGCTGCACGGCGGCCGTGCGCCAGTTCTTCCGGGCTGATGACGGCGAGCAGGCCGCCCATCTGCTGCCGGGGCAGATCTCGATCGATGGTGCCTTTCCCTGGCTGTTCCTGTCGGGGCCGGCGGCGCGGCAGCTCGAAAACCTCTTCGGCTATGTCGAGCCGCTGCGGGCCGACTACAACAAGGCCGATTCGGCCGCCGAGGCGAACGGCCTGACCGACGCCTTCGCAGCGGCCTGCCGGCGCGTGCTGGCGACGAGGGGCGACGCGGCGACAGACATCGTCGCCGCTTACGAGCAGTTCTGGCATCCCGGTGCGCTCGCGGCCTTCGCCGCGGCAGAAGCCCAGAAGCGCAGCAAGCCGACGCCGCCGCCGATCGTCTATGGCGAGCCCGGCGGCGTCGAATACGGCATGATCCTCAACCTGGAGGAGCGGGTGGCCGCTTTCGAGGACGAGTCGATCTGGGCGACCTACGAGCAGCTCAGCATCCTCGGCTACTACAAGGCGGCTATGGACGAGGAGCCGCGCCAGCTTCAGCTCCGGGCGATCCGCGAGATCCTGGCGCTGCCAACGGCTTGACCGACGCGGACGGGCGGGCCAAGCGGGCGCTTCCATTTTCTCGCGCGACAGGACGCAAGCCCATGACCATCGAACGCATCGGATTGGCCGCCCGCTACTGCGACGCCGCCATCTTCAACGGCATCGTCTTCCTCGCCGGCCATGTGCCGGAGAAGACCGAGGGCGCTTCCCTGACCGAGCAGACGGAAGAGGTGCTGGCGCTGCTGGAGGACACGCTGGCGCAGGCCGGCAGCAGCAAGGAGCGCATCCTCAGCGTCCAGATCTTCCTCACCGATATCGGCAAGATCGGCGAGATGAACGCTGTCTGGGACAAGTGGGTGGCGGCAGGCCATGCGCCGGCGCGTGCGACCGTCGAGGCGAAGCTCGCCTCGCCCGGTTACGGCATCGAGATTACAGCGGTGGCGGCGAAGCGCTGACGGATACCTCTCGTCATTCCGGGACATTGCGAAGCAATGGGCCCGGAACCCAGAACCGATGCGCTTCGGCAAGGAAGTGACCGGATGCCGCCGCCCTTCCGATGGGCGGCATCGGTTCTGGATTCCGGGCTCAGGCCTGCGGCCCGCCCCGGAATGACGGTGTGGAGGTGATTGGGGTCAAGCCCGAGCATTGTCTGTTTGTGATGGGGTATTGAGGTTTTGTTCCGCGTGAGCGGGATGTCTGGTCCGGCTGGCCGGCCGGACCAGACGCGACTCGTCGACCGTCCCGAGCCAGGGCTTTCGCCCGTCGTCATCGAGGTTGCGGGTCGCTTCCTTGTCACGCTTGGTGAGTTGCCAGGGCCTCTTCGCATGAGCCGAACGCCCGCAGACAATCACAAGCCCTTCGAGGATAGCTCCCGATGCCGGTTTGCACCACGGTCCCTGAACCCTCCCGTTTCCTCGGCTGTGATGTCGGCAAGGCCGGGATCGTCGTCTTCGACAGCCGCGGCGACACCCTCGGCAGTCTCCCTAACGAGGCTTCGGCCCTGGCAGCCTTCGCAGCCGGGCTCGGCCCGGACTGCCTCGTCGTCTGCGAGGCGACGGGCGGCTATGAGGACGCCCTGCTGGCGGCGCTCGTCTCAGCCGGCTGCCCGGCCCATCGCGCCGATGCCCGCAAGGTCAAGGCCTTCATCCGCTCCTATGGGACGCTCGGGAAGAGCGATGCGCTCGATGCCAGGGCGCTTGCCCGCTACGGCGCCGAGCGCCACGCTCGGCTGATCCGCTGGCAGGCGCCCGCCCCGGCACGCGAGCGCCTCCAGGTCCTGGTGCGGACCAGAGCCGATCTCGTCGCCCAGAGAACGGCCTGCACCAACCGGCTCAACGCTCCCGGCATCGAACCGGTCAAAGCCCCGCTCCAGGCCCTGCACGACTGCCTCAAAGCCCAGATCGCCGCCCTGGCGCAAACCATCGCCGAGACCCTGCGCACCATCGCCCGCACCGACAGAAGCGAGCAGGCCTTGCGCTCCATCCGCGGCATCGGAACGACCACCGCCGCCACCCTCATCGCACTCATGCCCGAGCTCGGACGCATCAGCCGGCGCCAGGCCGCCGCACTCGCAGGCCTGGCTCCTCATCCAAACCAGAGCGGCAGTCGAGACGCCTACCGCCCAACCAGAGGCGGCAGGGCCGAAATCAAGGCCGCCCTGTTCATGCCCGCAATGGCCGCCGCAAGGCACGACCCCGCCATGCGCGACGCCTACACACGCCTCATCGCAAACGGAAAAAAGCCAATCGTCGCTCTCACCGCAATCATGCGACGCATCATCGTCATCGCAAATGCCCGCGTCAGAGACCAAAACAAACTGAGTTGATGACGGCCGCATAACCCGGCCGTCATTTCCCGCCGCGGTCGTAGCACTCGGCGAAATAGATCATGAAGGCGTCGACCAGCCCGTTTTCGTAAGGGGCTGTCTTGGCCTCCCAACGGGCGACATAGGCGTCCCACATCTTCGGCTTGCGCGAGCCGATCAGGCCGCCGATGCCGCCGTCCTGCGCGGTGCTCTCGGCGACCGCCTGGGGGTCGAGGTCCTCGACCAGCATCTTCAGCGCATGCTGCATGGCCGAATAGGTCTTGATCTGGTGGGCCTTGAGGTCGCGGAAGCTCTCGTCGAAGGCGCGCCTGGCGTCGAGATAGCCGCTGCGCGGCTGGCCGAAGATCAATTGCAGGGCATCGTCGACGGTCGGCGAGAACTTCAGCGGGTTGTTGTCCTGCGCCTGGATCATCGTCTGGTTGGTGCTGCGGGCGATGCGCTTGCTCTCGGCGCGGGCGGCGAGCAGGCCCTTGAGCTCCTCCGCGATCAGCCGCATCAGCCCGCCGAGCTGCTCGGCGAAGGCGCCGGGGTCCTGCGACGACAGCGACTGCGGCGAGACGCCGGCGCCCTTGGCGAAGCGCTGCATGAACTCGCCCATCGAGATCGGCGCTGCGGCTGCGGGCTGCGCGGCGCTTTCGGCTGCGAAGGGAGGTTCGGGCGCGAAAGCCCGGGGAGGAGCCAGCTGTGGTTCGGTTGCCGCATCGGCCGGGACCGGGTCGATGCCCGGCTCGTCCCAGGGGTTTGCGGCAGGCGCGCTGCTCGGGGCCGGGCGGCGTGGCGTCGGGATCGGCGCGATGGGTTCGACGGGGGCGACCGGCGACGGCTGCATCGGCGCCCAGGCAAAGTCGTCCCCTTGCGCGGCCGGCGCGGGCCAGCCCGGAGTGGCCGGTGGCGGAGGAGGCCCTGCATCGGGCACAGGGATGTCCGTAGCCCAGTCGATGAAGCTGGCATGGACCGGTTTAGCGTGGCTGGGCGGCATCAGCTCCCGGCGCGAAATCGGCGGCGCAGCTTCCTCGCTCGCCGCCCAGAGCGATTCCGGCTGGGCCACATAGGGCGGCGGGGCGAGGGATTGGGCCGGAGCCTGACCGGCATCGTCGTCGATCACGACGGCGATGACGTAGTGGCCGATTTCGAGCCGGTCGCCGTTCTGGAGCCGATAGGGCGACTGCACGCGATGATCGCCGCCATTGACGAAAGTGCCATTGGTCGAAATGTCGCGCAGCCACCAGGCGCCGTCGCGGAAGCGGATTTCGCAGTGGCGGCCGGAGATGGCGCGGGTGGGATCTGGCAGAGCCCAGTCGAGATGCTGGTCGCGGCCGATGTCGAGGCCGCGCCCGCCGCTGGCGGTCACGCTCAGCGGGCCGCCATCCGGCAGGGAGGTCTCGTTCTCGATCGTCAGTGTCAGCGCCATGGTAGCGAACCGCTTCTACAGCATCGAACCGAATATCGTACTCGGACCGATGCTGTAGCTCTTTGATTTTGCATCGGCTTTCTCCGAAAACCGGGCCCCACTTTTCGGGCCGATGCTCTAGCGCTTGCCGGCATCGTCTTCAGCCAAACGAATGCATGCTTCGACGCAGCGATGCAATGCGCCCTCGCGGTCGCGTGAGGGCAGGCGATTGATCGCGTTGAGCACGGCGATGCGCGCCATCTTGGCGGTGAGGTCGGGCGGGCAGGGCACGCCGTGGCTTTCGATCATGCTGCCGCCGGAATACCCGGCCGCCCAGGCGACCCAGGTGCCCGGCCGGGCGCGGTCGCCCGTTTGGGCGAGCTTCAGCGCGTCGAAGCGGGTGCGGTCTCCGGGCTCGCGCACCCAGGTTTCGGCGGCGGCGAGGCCGGGATCCTGCGTGCCGGGCGGCTGCATCGCACGCACGGCCTGCAGCGCCCACCAGACGGTTTCGCGCCGCGGAAGCAGGAAGGCGCAGAAGCCGACCGCCTCCGACGGCGCCGGGCCCCTGATCAGCCGGGCAAGGAAGGCAAGCGGCGGCTCCGTGGTCGGCGGCATCGTGACGGCCTCGTGCGCCGAGGGAAAGGTCTCGAACACCTCGCGGGCGGTGCTGAAGCGCAGGCGTGACATGGAGGCCCCGGCCATTCTCAGTTGATCGTTATCATGGGGGCCTTGATCACGACGGTGCCATCGCTGCCCACCTCGGTCATGCCGACGCTCTTGATCCTGATGCTCGGCGAGGTGATCTCGATGCTGCCGGGCGTCATCTTGATCTTGCTCTCGCCGACCTTGAGGTTGATCTCGGTCAGCGCCTCGACATCGATCTTGCCGTTTTCGACGTCGAGCCTGTCGTCGCCCTTCTTGAGCGTCGTCTTTCGCGAATAGCCGCCGTCCTGGTAGCGTTCGCCGATCTCGCGCGTCTCGATGTTGTTGACCACCACCTTGTGGTCCTTCTCTGCATGCATCTCGAAGACCTCGTGGTCCTTGCGGTCCTCGAACTTGATCTCGTTGTAGGTGTCGGGGAAGCCGGCTCCATCGGTCGATTCCGATTTCAGGCCCGATTGGGTCTTGTTCGCCGGCAGTTCATAGGGCGGCTTGTGCTGGTCGTTGACGACCGCGCCGACTACGAGCGGCAGGTCGGGGTTGCCCTCGAGGTACTCGACGATCACCTCCTGGCCGATTCGCGGGATGATCTGGCCGCCCCAGCCCTTGCCGGCCCACATCTGCGCGACACGGGTGCGGCAGGAGGTCGAGCCGTCCTCGCGATCCCAATGAAAGCGCAGCCAGATCCGGCCGTATTCGTCGACGTCGATGTCGCCTTCCTCGCCCTGGTTACGCTCACCGACCACCTTGGCGGTGTGCGGCCCGTAGACGGTGGGGCGCGGCGTGACGATGGGCGCGCGGAAGCGCCGCTCGCATTTCTGGAGTTCGTAGGAGCCGTGATAGAGCGCCTCGTCCTGCCTGGAGGAGGAACGATAGCTCTGGATGCCGAAGGCATGGGTTGCCCGGACAACGAGGTACTCGACATTCTCGGTGCCGGCCGGATGGTCCGCGAGCTTCATCAGGGCGCCGGGATAGAGGCTTGCGGCGTCGCCACCGGCATGGCGCCTGTCGTCCCTGGCCTGCTCGGCCTCGGCCATGACGCGGGCGAAATGCTCGCCCTGGTCGCGCTTGGTGTAGGCGGCGGGATAGTCATAGGCTTCATAGGATTTGGCCTTGGGAAAGCCCTCTTCGGCACGGGCGGTCAGGTCCGATTCCGATTTCTCGAAGTCGTAGTCCTTGAGCTCGAACTTGCCGGTGCGCAGGCGGCGCATCGTCGACCAGTGGGTGAGGTGCTCGACCTGGGAGTGCGGGAAGCGGTTGCCCTGCTTGACGAGCGAATAGGCCGAGGCATCGCCCTGGAAGCTCGGCTCGGCTGCGGCCGTGACCTGATCGTGAGCGGAGCGGGAATCGCAGAGCACGAGCTTGTGGTCGCCGTCGCTGTGCTTGAAATAATAATAGATGCCGTACTGCTCCATCAGCCGCAGCACGAAATCCAGATCGGTTTCGCGATACTGCACGCAGTAGTCGATCGGCTGCAGCGTCTCGCTCGTGCGGTCATCGAAGCTCGCCGAGCCTTCCTTGCCGAAGATCTCCTTGATGATGTCGATCGCGCTCTTGTTCTTGAAGATCCGGCAGTCGGCCCGCTGCGAGAGCAACCAGAGCCAGGGTCTGAGCGTGAAGCGATAGATGTAGAGATCGTCCTGTTGGCCGAGCCACTGCGCGTCGACCAGCGTGCCGTTCAGCACGCGCTCGCTCTTGTTCTTCAGCGTGAACTTGATCGAGCATTTCTCGCTCATCATGCTTTGCAGGTCGGCGTTGTCCGTCTTGCTCGCCGCTTCGATGTTGTATGTAAATAACTCGCTCAAAGCTTCGCTGGCTTCGAACTTGATAAGTGTAAATTTATCTTGGCCAGACGGCGTCGTGAATGACGCGGTTCTTTGACCTTGCCCTAGATTGGCAGTCATCAACAAAACCTCTCGCCGATTGAACCTATTTTTGCCTTGACGTAACTAACATGGAGAGTCATCGTCGACTCCTAAAGTCTTCATACGCCGAATGGCGCAACTTATCGGGAGGGTTCCCATGCGCAAGCAGTCCGGCTTCATCACATTGGTCGCTCTGACCGGCCTCGGGGTTCTCACCATGGCCGCAACGGCTGGAGCGCAGACCTACAAGGCCGACGACATCGTCAAGCATTTCGGGCCGGCGGCTGTGCCCAAGCCCGCGGTGACGCGCGGCCTGTGCGTCGGCACCGAGGCCGAATGCGCCAAGGCTGGCCATGTCGTCGAGGTGGCCAAGCCGCCGAGCGCCTTCGATCTCGTCGTCAAGTTCAAATACAATTCCGACGTGCTCGAGCCCGAGGCGAAGCTTAATCTCGATGAGTTCGCCAAGGCGCTGAAGACCCCGCAACTCTCCGCCCAGAGCTTCATGGTCGAGGGGCATACCGATGCGGCCGGCACGCCCGGCTATAATCTCAGCCTGTCGCAGCGCCGCGCGCAGGCCGTGGTCCGCTATCTCGGGGATCGCGGCGTGAGCCCCACCAAGCTCGTCGCCAGGGGATACGGCCAGAGCCGGCCGATCGCGCCCGATCCGCTGTCCGGCGACAATCGCCGCGTCGAGACCCGTCTGCGCACCGAATAACCAGCCAGGCCAGACAGCCGAGGCGGCGCGGGGCCAGCCCGGGCCGCCGATCCTGCAAGCGGGGAGAGCGATGGCGGCCTTGAATTTTGCCGAACTGACGAAGCCGGTTTCGGCCGACGAACCCTGCGGGCCGGATCTCGAGGACGATACCGACTTCATGAATGTCACGGCGCGGCTCGAGGTCGCGCTGCCGGCGTCGTATTTCCGCCGCGACGATGATGGGCGGCAGGTCGCTTTCGATCGCAGCGGCATCGAGTTTCCGGCTGCCTTCGCCGATCTCGGCAAGCTGCTGGAGCGCTCGCGCGACCTGCGCGTGCTCGTGCTCGGCGCGAAGCTGACGATCCTCAACCGCGACGTCCCGGGTTTCGCGGCCAGCCTCTCAACCATGGCGGGCCTCCTCGGCGATTACTGGGAGGAAGTGCATCCGCGGGCAATGGACGGCGATTTCGTCATGCGCGAAGTCGCGCTCCAGGGGCTCGACGAACTGGCGACCGTGGTGTTGCCGCTGCAGCATGCGCCGCTCTTCGTCAGCCGCCGGATCGGCCCTTTCGCCTTCCGCAGCCAGCTCGTCGCCAGCGGCGAGACCCGTCTCGTCGAGGGCGAGCAGCATCCCGATGCCGGAGCCATCCAGGCCGCGCTGGGCGATGTCGAGCCGGAGGATCTGACGGCGATTCTCGGCCATGTCAGCGCGGCGCGCGATGCGCTCGCCCGCATGCGCATGGTCTGGCTCGAGAAGGTCGGTGTCGATCATCCGCTCGGCTTTCCGCGCCTGGCGGCGCTTCTGGAACAGATCGCTGCCTTTCTGGACGCTGCAGTCGCGCGGCGCGTTCCGGGCCATCAATCGGCCGGTGCAGCGCCAGTGGCGAGCGGCGCGCCGGTGCCGGCAGCGAGCGCCGCAAGCTTCGGTCCCGGCAGCGTTTCGAACATCCTCCAAGTGAAGGATACGCTCTCGGCCTGCCTCGGCTACTTTCGCAAAACCGAGCCTTCCAGCCCGGCGGTCCTGCTGATCGGACAAGCCCAGCAGTTGATCGGAAAGTCGCTGATCGAGGTCATCCAGATCATGTTTCCCGAGCATGTCGACAAGGCTGTCATCGAGATCGGCGAATTGCGCCGGTTTCGGCTGCCGCTCGAACGCTTGCCGGTGCCGAATGGCTACGAGGCGGAGAGCGAAGCCGATCAGGGCTACGCCGAAGCGGCCGACGAGGCCGAGGATAGCGGCTACGGAAACGATGGCGATGACGAACAAGCGGTGGAGGACGACGCCGAAGCCGGCGAGCCTGCGGCGATCGAGGTCGCTCCCGCGCCGCCTGTCGCAGCATCCGCTATCGCGATCGGCAGCCGCAGCGAGGCCGTGGACGCGATGAGGGCGGTCGCCGCCTTCTATCGGCGGGTCGAGCCCTCGCATCCGACGCCGCTCTTGATGGACAAGGCCTGCGCTCTGGCGCAGCATGATTTCATGTCTCTTCTGGGCAATATCCTGCCAGACGTCGCTCAGGTTCCGGAGACCGACAGCTAGGTCAGTTTTTTGCCTTTGCTTTGAACCTTCCGTCGCGATGGCGCGACTATATCGATGACGGACGAAAACGGATAGGATGTCACGTTACGTCGGCGTGGCACGGATGCAGAGGGGCACGTCACATGGCCGGGGATTCAGGACAGAAGTTCATCCGCCGCAACAGGCCGCCTCGGGTGCACATCACCTATGAGGATCCGTACAACGCCGAGCAGAAGATCGAGCTGCCCTTCGTGATGGGCGTGCTGGCCGATCTCTCCGGCAACGCCTCGGCGATCGAGAAGCCGGAAATCTCCCAGCGCAAGTTCCTCGATTTCGACATGGACAATTTCGATCAGCGCATGGCCGCGATCGAGCCTGCCGTGTCCTTCAACGTCGCCAACAAGCTCGGCGACGACAGCAACGAGAAGTTGTCGGTGGCGCTGAAGTTCTCGAAGTTCGAGGATTTCAACCCGGCTGCGGTCGCCCGCCAGATCCCGGCGACGGCGAAGCTGCTGGAGGCGCGCGAGCAACTCGCCAATCTGCTGCGCTACATGGACGGCAAGATGGCCGCGAGCGACCAGATCAAGGCGCTGCTCGCCGACCCGCAGCTGATGGCCACCCTCAAGGACAGGCTCGGCAAGAGCGAGCCTGCCGAGGACAAGAAGCAGAATTGATCATGGGTGCGGGCCCGCCGCTGCGGGTCTGCCAGGCGGTTAAGCAAGCGAGGCGGCAATGGCAGCGGAAGCACAAACCCAGCAGCCCGGTGGCGCGGCTGTAGAGACCCGCGAGATCGATGATTTCTCGGCAGTCCTGAAGCAGAGTTTCAAACCGAAGACCGAAAGGGCGGCGACCGAGGTCGAGAACGCGGTCGCGACGCTGGTCAACCAGGCGCTGGCGGATCAGACCCTGATCAAGGGCGACGTCATCGACACGATCGAGGAGATGATCGCCCGGCTCGACGCCAAGTTGACCGAGCAGATGAACGCGGTGCTGCACGCACCGGAATACCAGAAGATCGAGAGCGCCTGGCGCGGCCTCAACTACCTCGTCTTCAACTCCGAGACGGACGCGCAGTTGAAGATCAAGGTGATGAACGTCTCGAAGAACGAGCTGGCGCGCAATCTCAAGACCTATCCCGGCGCGCGCTGGGACCAGAGCCCGCTGTTCAAGCAGGTCTACGAGCAGGAGTTCGGTCAGCTCGGCGGCCAGCCCTTCGGCTGCCTGGTCGGCGACTACCACTTCAGCCATGTACCGACCGACGTGCAGCTCCTGCGCGATCTGTCGAAGGTGGCCGCGGCGGCGCATGCTCCTTTCTTCGCCGGCGCCGAGCCGACCCTGATGGGCATGGACAGCTGGACGGAACTCTCCAACCCGCGCGATCTCGGCAAGGTCTTCGACACGCCGGACTACGCGGCCTGGAAGGGCCTGCGCGACGCGGCCGACTCCCGCTATGTCGGGCTGTGCCTGCCGCGGGTGCTCTCGCGGGTGCCTTACGGCGCCAAGTCCGAGCCGGTCGAGGAGTTCGCCTTCGAGGAAGACACCGACGGCCACAAGGGCGAGAATTACGCCTGGATGAACGCGGCCTATGCCATGGCCGTCAACATCAACCGCGCCTTTAAGGAATATGGCTGGTGCACCCGCATCCGCGGCGTCCAGTCGGGCGGCGAGGTGCTCAACCTGCCGACCCACACATTCCCGACCGACGATGGCGGCATCGACCTGAAATGCCCGACCGAGATCGCGATCAGCGACCGGCGCGAGGCGGAGCTGGCCAAATCCGGCCTGATCCCGCTGATCCATCGCAAGAACACCGACAAGGCGGCCTTCATCGGTGCGCAGTCGCTCTACAAGCCCAAGGCCTTCTCGGGGCCGGACGGGGTGGCGGCGACAGCCTCCGACAACCTGTCGGCGCGCTTGCCCTACATGTTCGCGGTCTCGCGCTTCGCGCACTACCTGAAGTGCATGGTTCGCGACAAGATCGGTTCCTACAAGGAAAAGGAGCCGCTGCGCCGCTGGCTGCAGGAGTGGATCACCGACTATGTCGACGGCGATCCGGTCAATTCCAGCGAAGAGACGAAGGCGCGGCGCCCGCTCTCCGATGCGCGCATCGACGTCTTCGAGGACGAGGAGAACCCTGGCTACTACTCGGCCAAGTTCTATCTGCGGCCGCACTTCCAGCTCGAAGGCATGGATATCGGCCTGAGCCTGGTCTCGCGACTGCCAGCTCCCAAGCAGTGACCTTCACCTGATCAGCAGGTGATGGCCAACGAGAATCTTCGGCGCGCCGGCCGGTCGAGGCGGCGCGACAGGAGAAGTGCGTCCCCAAACCCGTTCGCACCAGCGAGCGTCACAACATTCCACCTTGGAGGTAAACATGGCTAGCGACTTCCTGCTCGAGATCGATGGCATCAAGGGCGAAAGCAAGGACAAGAACCACAAGGACACGATCGAGGTCGATTCCTTCTCCTGGGGCGTCAGCAATGCCGGCTCGCATGCATCCAACGCCGGCGGTGGCGCCGGCAAGGCGAGCTTCCAGGACATTCACTTCACCTCGTCGGTCGGCAAGGCGTCGGCGAACCTGGCGCTGTCCTGCGCCAGCGGCAAGCACATCAAGAAGGCCGTGCTCTATGTCCGCAAGCAGGGCGAGACGCAGCAGGACTACTATGTCGTGACGCTGGAGGACCTGCTGGTGTCGAGCTACCAGTCCGGCGACGCGGCCGGCGGGACCAGCATCCCGACCGACCAGTTCTCGCTGAACTACGCGAAGATCAAATACGAATATAAGCCGCAAAAGCAGGACGGCGCGCTCGATGCGCCGATAACGATGACCTGGGACATCAAGGCCAACGCGAAGTGAGGATAGTGCGCCGGTTCCGGGTCTCCGGAACCGGCGCACTACTGCCGGACAGGACATGATGGCCGATCCGATCTCGAAGAAGCGGCTGCGGCCGCCTTTGATGTTCGCATTCCGGGAGGCGCATCTGGAAAAGGATGCGAGGACCGCGCTCGACCTGCGGGACGAGGGCGGCGAACGCGTGATCGCGAACCGCCGCGCCGCGCCGCGCGCGGCGATCACCGAGCAGAAGCTCAGGCGCGAGATCAGCATCGATCTGGACGCGCTGGTGAACACGATCAACCTGGCTTCCGCGCTCGATCTCTCGGGGCTGGAGCATGTCCGCCGGTCCGTGCTCAACCACGGCTTCCCCGACATGACGCGGCTGTCGATCGACGAGCACCGCGTCGATGCGATCCGCGAGGATCTGGCGGATGTGCTGATCGGCTACGAGCCGCGCCTGATCCGCAAGTCGATCGCCGTGGAGCGCGACCAGACGGTGGATCCGGCGGAACTCAAGGTGCGCTTCCTGGTCCGGGCCGACCTCAACTGCGAGCCGCTCAACGTGCCCGTGCAGTTCGTCGCCGATCTCGAGCTCGACACCGGCAAGATCGCGATCAAGGGACGCTGACGCGATGAACCAGGAGTTTCTCGACCTCTACAACCAGGAACTCCGGCTCTTCATGGAGCACAGCAAGGAGTTCGCCGAGGAGTATCCCGGCATTGCCGAGCGGCTCGGCGGGCTCGCCGGCGAGCGCATGGACCCGATGGTCGGGGGCCTGCTGGAGGGCGCGGCCTTCCTCGCCGCCCGCGTGCAGCTCAAGCTGAAGCACGAGTTTCCCGAGTTCACCAACAACCTGCTTGAGCAGCTGCTGCCGAACTACCTGGCACCGACGCCTTCGGCGCTGCTGGCGGGCATCGAGCCGCCCTATTCCGATCCCGGCCTTCGCGAGGGTGTCCGCATTCCGCGCGGCTCCTATGTCGATGCGACCTATCTCGAGCGCGAGCGCCGCGTCGCCTGCCGCTACCGCCTCGGCTCCGATATCATGCTCTGGCCCTTCGAGGTTACGGCGGCGGAGTACATCCCGGCACCCGGCTCATTGCAGGCGCTCGGTCTCAAGGTCGGTCCGCGCGCTCTGGCGGGCCTGCGCCTGACGCTGACCCATCGCGTCATGGCCGATCGCGAGCAGGAGCCCTCCGCGGCGGACGCGCTCAAGAATCCGGCGAGCTGGTTTGCCGGCTGCCGCGCCCGCGAATTGAGCTTCCATCTCCTCGGCGGGGAGGGCGACGCGGTCGCGCTCTACGAGCAGCTCTTCGCGAACTGCATCGGCTTGCATTTCCGCCATCTCGACGCCTTCGGCGATCCGGTGGTGACGCCGGGCGAGGATTGCCGGCTCGAGCAGATCGGCTTCGACGAAGACGAGGCGCTGCTGCCGGCCGATACGCGAGTCTTCCGCGGCTTCGAGCTGCTGCGCGAACTCTTCTGGTTCCCGCGCAAGTTCCTCGGCTTCCGGCTGGAGGGGCTGAACAGGGTCCTGCCGAAGCTCACCGCGAAGACGGTCGAGCTGATCTTCGTCTTCGACGAGGTCAATACGCGGCTGCCGGGCGCCGTGCGCAAGGAGATGTTCGCGCTTTACGCAGCGCCCGCGATCAACCTCTTCGAGAAGACGGCCGACCGCATCCCGGTGAAGACGAACCAGCACGAGTTCCATGTCGTGCCGGATCGCAGCCGGGCGCTCGACTACGAGCCGCACAGCGTTCTCTCGGTCCACGCCCACTATATCGGCGGGCGCGAGAAGCAGCCGGTCCATCCGCTCTATTCATCGCCGGAAGGCGCTTCGCCGGTGCATGGCCTGCACTACACGCAGCGCCGGCTGCCGCGCCGGCGCTCCTCCGCCGAGCGTCGGCAGGGCCGCGCCTCCGACTATACGGGTACGGAGATGTTCATCTCGCTGGTCGAGCCGGCGAGCCTTTCGGAAACCGCATCGGTCGCCGAGCTCAGCGTGCGCGCGCTCTGCTCGAACCGGCACCTGACCGAGCATCTGCCGACCGGCATCGGCGGGGCCGATTTCCGGCTGATCGACAATGTCTCGCTGGATGTCTCCTGCCTTGCCGGGCCGACGCCGCCGCGCGAGCCGATCGTCTCCCAGCTCAAGCTGCGGGCGGAGACGGCGAGCACGGGTGTCGTCACTTGGCGGTTGATCAACCTGCTCAGCCTCAACCAGCTCGGCCTCGTCCAGCGCGGTGCGGGCCAGAACGGCGAGGCGTTGCGGGAGCTGCTCTCGCTTTTCGCCGACCTCGCCGACAGCGCGACCGAGCGGCGCATCCGCGGCATCAAGAGCGTCGACAGCCGGGCCGTCGTGCGGCGCTTTCCGCAGCGGGCGGGGACGGGCGCGGCGCGCGGGCTCGAGATCACCGTGCTGCTCGACGAGAAGGCCTTCGAAGGCTCGGGCGTCTTCCTGCTGGGCGCGGCGCTCGACCGCTTCTTCGCCGAATACGCAGCGATGAACCATTTCACCCAGACGGTGATCCGTACGGTGGAGCGCGGCGAAGTCATGCGCTTTCCGCCGCGGGCCGGTTCGAGGCGCATCCTGTGAGCGAGGAACCGGCCAACCCGCTGGAGAAGGCGCCGAGCTACCAGGCGCGGCTGGAGGCCGAGCCCTGGCGCTTCGATTTCTATGCGGTGATGCGCCGGCTGGAGCGCAGCTTTCCGGAGCGGGGCAAGATCGGCGACGTCGCGGCGCGGCGGGACGAATATGTCGCGCTGGGCGAGCCGGCCTATCTCGACTTTCCGGCCTCCAGCATCGCCGAGGCCGATCGCGACGGGCAGGGGCGTCTGCGGCTGCTGGTCAAGTTCCTCGGCCTGCTCGGGCCACAGGGCGCGCTGCCGCTGGCGACGACCGAGGAGACCTACCACTGGCAGATCGCGCGGGACGACGCCTTCCCGCGATTCCTCGACATCTTCAACCACCGCTTCCTGCAGCTGTTCTATCGAGCCTGGGCGGATTCGCGGCCGATCGCGCAGCATGACCGGCCCGATCTCGACCGCTTCGCCGCCTACATCGGCAGCACGGTCGGGCTGGGCTCGAAGCCCTATGCCGGCCGGGACAGCGTTCCCGATGCCGAGAAGCTCGCCCATGCAGGGCTGATCGGCGCGCAGGCGAAATCGGCCTCGCGGCTCAGGCGTTTCCTGGCGGGGTTGTTCAAGGCGGATGTCGAGATCGAACAGTTCGTCGGCATGCGGCTCGTCTTCGATCCCGCCGACCGGACACGGCTCGGCGGCGCACATTGCACGCTGGGAGGCGACGCGCTGCTTGGGGCCAGCGTCTATAGCGTCGAGGACAAGTTCCGCGTGAAGATCGTGGCTGGCGACCTCGCGCAGTTCGAGCGCTTCCTGCCCAACGGCGACCGCTGCGAGCCGCTGGCCGATGCGGTGTTCTTCCATCTCGGCGAGCAGTTCGAATGGGATGTCGAGCTCGCCTTGCCGGTCGGCGAGGTGAAACCGGTGCGGCTCGGGCGATCCGGCCATCTCGGCTGGACGAGCTGGATGGCGCCGAACTGGGATGTCGAGCCCGGCGCGTTGCGCCGCGACGCCCGCTTCCATCCCGCCGAAAGCCTGCGCCTGAAACGAAGCCGCACTGCGACCGCCGGACACTGAAGGGGACGACCATGGCCGATATCAGCCTCGAATCCGTCACGGGCAAGCTCAACCGCGTCGGCTACGACAGCTTCCTTCAGGCTCTCAGGCAGGCCAAGGGAGCGGGCAACCGCAATGTCGAGCTGGCGCATTGGCTCGTCCAGATCCTGCAGGGCAGCGCGAACGACCTCACCCTGACGGCGGACCACTACAAGCTCGATCGCGCCCGGCTGCTGATGGATCTGGGCGGTGTCGTCGAGGGCTTCCGCAAGAATGAGACGGAGATGCCGGGCATCGCCAACCACATCGTCGATATCCTCGACCGTGGCTGGCACTATGCGACCCTGTTCTTCGGCGAGACGCAGATCAGGACAGGCCATCTTCTGGTGGCGGCGTTGAAGTCGAACGATCTGCGCCGGGCGCTCTCCGGCCTCTCCAAGGAGTTCGCCAAGATCCCGGTCGAGGAGCTTGCGGCGGGCTACGGCAAGATCTGGGAAAGCTCGGGCGAGGAGAATCTCCGGCCGATGGACGGCTCCGGCCTGCGCGCCGCCGGGACGCCCGGTGCCGAGGCTGCCGACGGACCGAAGGGCACCACGGCGCTCGACCGCTTCTCGCAGGACCTCACCGTCAAGGCTCGCTCCGGCACGATGGACCCGATCCTCGGCCGCGACGACGAGATCCGGCAGGTCATCGACGTGCTGATGCGCCGGCGCCAGAACAACCCGATCCTCACCGGCGAGGCCGGCGTCGGCAAGACGGCGATCGCCGAGGGCTTCGCCCAGCGCGTCGCCTCGGGCGACGTGCCGCCGCCACTGAGGGGCGTGAAGGTCTGTGCGCTCGATATCGGGCTGATGCAGGCCGGCGCCTCGATGAAGGGCGAGTTCGAGCAGCGTCTACGCTCGGTGATCGACGAGGTGCAGTCCTCGCCGACCCCCGTGATCCTGTTCATCGACGAGGCACATACGCTGATCGGCGCCGGCGGGCAGGCCGGCACGGGCGATGCCGCGAACCTGCTGAAGCCCGCTTTGGCGCGCGGCACGCTCAGGACGATCGCCGCGACGACATGGTCGGAATACCGGCAGTATTTCGAGAAAGACCCGGCGCTGACCCGGCGCTTCCAGCCGGTGCAGGTCGACGAGCCGGACGTGCTGCGCTGCTGCACCATGCTGCGCGGGCTGATCGGGCCGATGGAGAAGCACCACAAGGTGCGCATCTCCGACGCTGCGATCGTCGCGGCGGTGACGCTTTCCTCGCGCTACATCCCGGCACGCCAGCTTCCCGACAAGGCCGTGAGCCTGCTCGACACCGCCTGCGCCCGCGTCGCCATCAGCCAGACTGCGACGCCGGCTGCGATCGAGGATGCGCGCGTTGCGATCTCGGCGCTTGAGAACGAGAGGGCGGCGCTGGTCGCCGACAAGGATCTCGGCGACGCCACCGACGAGCGGCTCGGCAAGATCGACGACGAAAGCGCCGAGCTGAAGACCAAGCTCGAAGCCCTGGAGGCCGACTGGGCCTCGGAGCTGGCGCTGGTCGAGGAGATCACCCTGCTGCGCGGCAAGCTCGGGGAGACCAGCGACAAGGGGGATGGTCGCATGACCCCGCCGGCCGGCGGCGAGGCCGCTGCCGCCAATGACGACACGCAGTCCGGGCCGGCGCCGGTTGAAGCGCCAGTCGATCCCGAGGCGACGCGCGCCAGCCTGAAGGAGAAGTTCAGCTCGCTCGGCGCGATCGATCCGGCCAACCGGATGATCTATGCCCATGTCGACGAGCAGTCGGTCGCCTCCGTCGTGTCGGACTGGACCGGCATCCGGGTCGGGCGGATGGTCAAGGACGAGATCGAGACGGTGCTCAACCTCGCCGAGACGCTGAACCGGCGCGTCGTCGGCCAGGGCCATGGCATCGGCATGATCGCCAAGCGGATCGAGACGAACCGCGCCAAGCTCGACAACCCCAACAAGCCGATCGGCGTCTTCATGCTCTGCGGCCCTTCGGGCGTCGGCAAGACCGAGACGGCGCTGGCCCTGGCCGAAGCGCTCTATGGCGGCGAGCAGAACGTCATCACCATCAATATGAGCGAGTTCCAGGAGGCGCATACCGTCTCGACGCTGAAAGGCGCGCCTCCTGGCTATGTCGGCTATGGCGAGGGCGGGCGGCTGACCGAGGCGGTGCGGCGCAAGCCCTATTCGGTGGTGCTGCTCGACGAGGTCGAGAAGGCGCATCCCGACGTGCACGAGCTGTTCTTCCAGGTCTTCGACAAGGGCCAGATGGAGGACGGCACCGGCCGGCGCATCGACTTCAAGAATACGCTGATCATCCTGACCTCGAATGTCGGCACCGACGAGATCATGAGCCAGGCCGGGAATGGCGCGGCCAAGCCCGACCCCGAGGAACTGGCGGTCTCGCTCAGGCCGGCGCTGCTCAAGGTCTTTCCGCCGGCGCTGATCGGGCGCCTCGTCACCATCCCCTATTATCCGCTCTCGCCGGAGATGCTGGGCGGCATCGTCCGGCTCCAGCTCGGGCGCATCGGCAAGCGGCTGGCGGAGAACCACAAGGCGAGCTTCGGCTATGACGACGCGGTGGTCGAGCACATCGTCGCGCAGTGCAACGACCCGGATTCGGGCGGGCGCATGATCGACAACATCATCACCAACTCGATGCTGCCGGCGCTCTCGCGGGCGATCCTCAATCTGCAGCTCGAGAAGAAGCCGCTGACCGAAGCTAAGGTCTCCGTCGAGAACGGCAGCTTCGCCTATCAGGTGGCGTGAGCAAGGCGAGTTAGCACCCGGTTTCAACTCCACCGAGGAGATTTGCCATGGCTGTTCCGGATTCCGGCAACCCGACGGATATCGCCAACGCCTCGCCTTCGCCGGGCGCCTGGGTCGACCGCTACTGGAACGTGCCGGCCGGCGATACGACGGTCTCGATCAACAAGTACATGATCGGGATTCACAATGCCGATGCGGGCGCGACAAAGCGCGGCCTCGTGATGCAGGAAGCGACCAGGAAAAAGCTCTACGTCGACAAGAAGGCCTTCAACCGCGCCAGCATGGGCAAGGTCAGCCCCGACGATTGCGAGCATATCCTGAACCTTGCGCGGGAGACCGGAAAGGCGACGGAGGACACGATCCAGGCCTGGGCAGACCAGAGCCTCGGCGTCGACTGCACAGGCTTCGTCGTCGCCTATTACAGCGAGCTGGAGCGGATCAGCCTCGACAAATATTCGGGTGGCGCGAGCTGCCCGTTCCTCGTCGGTGCGGCCAAGAAGGGCAAGCCGCCCGGCCTCGCCAGCGCGCTGATCTGGGATTTCGACGAGGTGCGGACCGGCGACATGGTGGTCTGGATGACAGACCAGCTTCTCGAGACGCGCAAGCCCGGCCATATCGCGCTGGTGTCCTACAACAACGTGGTTCCGGACGCGCTGCTGATCGCGCATTCCAACGGCGCCAATGACGGCTCCGGCCATTTCGGCCCGAAGCATGGCCGGCTCGGCTGGGATGAGGTCAAGACCGGGGCCAACGGCAAGTACATCCAGGTGGACAGCACCGGCAAGGTCATCATCGTGCGCCCGCCGGCCTGGATTCCGTGAGCGTCTGGAACCGGCCGATTTAGGACGAAACCACGCCGTCATTCCGGGGCTTCGCGTCAGCGAAGAGCCCGGAACCCAGAACCGATGCGGTTTCCGAGAGGACTGTTTGGGCCGGCTCGGGCAAACCTTCGACGGCATCGGTTCTGGGTTCCGGGTTCGCCGCTGCGCAGCGCCCCGGAATGACGGCGTGGTTCCACCAAAAACCCAGCAGGCTCAAGTCGTGGGTTCCGGGTTCTTCGATGCGCGAAGCCCCGGAATGACAATGGTCGCTCTGTCCGGGCACGGCCCTGCAGATGTCCGGACCGCCTTAGGCCGTCCTTGGTGCGGCTTCCTGCATGAATTCGTCAAGTGCCCCGGCTTCGTCGGCGGAGAGCCGCAGGCCGAGCTTGCTGCGCCGCCAGAGCACATCCTGGGCGCGGCGCGCCCATTCCGCCTTCATCAGGTAGCGGACCTCGCGCTCGTAGAGATCGGCGCCGAAATGGCGGCCGAGATCGGCGAGGCTTTTGGCGCCGTCGAGGATGTCGCGCGCGCGGGTGCCATAGGCGCGGGCGAGGCGCGACGCCGTCCTCCGCTCCAGCCAGGGATGCGCGGCCGCGATCTCGCCGGCTAGCTCCTCGAAGGTGCCGACCGCGAAATCGCCGCCGGGCAGGGCGCCCGTCATCGTCCATTCGGCGCGGGCCGCCCAGGGCGCATGCGGCGCCAGCTTGGCGATGGCGGCCTCCGCAAGCCGACGATAGGTCGTGATCTTGCCACCGAAGACGGAGAGCAGAGGCGCCTCACCCTGCCGAGCGTCTAGCGTCAGCACGTAGTCGCGGGTCGCCTCCTGTGCCTTCGAGGCACCGTCGTCATAGAGCGGGCGCACGCCGGAATAGGTCCAGACCACGGATTCGGGCTTCACCGGCTGGCGGAAATACTCGCTCGCGGCGGCGCAGAGATAGGCGATCTCCTCGGGCGTCGCGGCGACTTCGGCCGGGTCGCCCTTGTAGTCGCGGTCGGTGGTACCGATCAGGGTGAAATCCTGCTCGTAGGGGATCGCGAAGATGATGCGCCCGTCCGCGTTCTGGAAGATATAGCAGCGGTCGTGCTCGTAGAGCCGGGGCACGACGATATGGCTGCCCTGGACCATGCGGACGCCGGCCCTGGCGTTGCTGTGGACGACGCCGTTCAGCACGTCGCCGACCCAGGGGCCGGCGGCATTGACGAGCGCCTTCGCCCAGATCGTCTGCCTGCCGTCCGCGCCTTCCGTCTCGATCTGCCAGAGGCCATCCTCGCGCCTTGCCGAGGCCACCCTCGTGTGCGTGTGAACCGCCGTGCCGCGCACGGCGGCGTCCATCGCGTTGAGCACGACGAGGCGGGCATCCTCGACCCAGCAATCGGAATATTCGAAGGCCTTGGCCTTGTCGTCCTTCAGCGGCTGGCCTGCGGGGTCGTGCGCGAGGTCGAGCGTGCGCGTCGCCGGCAGGAGCTTGCGGCCGCCGATATGGTCGTAGAGGAACAGGCCGAGCCGCAGCAGCCAGGCCGGGCGCAGGCCCTTGTGATGCGGCAGCACGAAGCGCAGCGGGCGGATGATGTGCGGCGCGATGGCCCAGAGCCGCTCGCGCTCCATCAGCGCCTCGCGCACCAGACGGAACTCGTAATGTTCGAGATAGCGCAGGCCGCCATGGATCAGCTTGGTCGAGCGCGACGAGGTGGCGCTGGCGAGATCGTCCTTCTCGAACAGCACCACCGACGCGCCGCGCCCGGCCGCATCGCGGGCGATGCCGCAGCCATTGATGCCGCCGCCGATGACGGCGAGGTCGTATGCCGTGGCGGGGTTCGTGCCGAAGCCGGCGGTGGGCGAAGTCGTTTCGGAAGCCATGCTCGTCTTCTGGAAGGCCTGGGCACTCGGTTCAGCAATGGCGCCATCCAAGCCCGGCCAAGCCGGCGCCACAAGTCCGCTCCTGTCGCGAAATCATGGGCGATGTCAATTCGGATCGCTTGACGCGAGGCCCACGAGGCCGGAACTGGGGCCGGGGAAGGGCGCAGTGCTGCGGCTGGGATGATCGAGACAGAGCGAGATCGCGACGGGAACAGGCTGGCGGCGCGGGTCGAGGCGGCTCTCCGCTCGGTGCTGGAGCACGCCGGTGCCGCTGTGCTGGCTGTGCTGTTCCTCGTCGTGATGGCGGCGGTGCTGCGGCGCTATGCGTTCGGCGGCGGCTTCGTCTGGTCCGACGAACTCGCGATCTGGCTGCATCTGGTGCTGATCGCCATCGGCGCACCGCTTGCGGTGACCGGTACGCTGGCGATGCGGCTCGATGCGCTCGCTCGGTTGCTGCCTGCGCCGCTTCGCCGGCTCGCTGACATCTTCGCCGATGCGATCGCGTTTCACGGTGCTTTGGTGCTTGCCATGGGAGGGGCGAGCGTCGCGATGCTCGTCGGCGGGCAGTCCACCGTGCTCGGCCTGCCGGAAGCGCTGCGCTTCGCCGTCTTCGCCTGTGGCGGCGGGCTGACGATACTGGCGCTGTTTCTGCGCGCCGGACTCATCCGGGGCTGGGCGGGGGCTGCTGCGTCGCTGGCGCTCGGCCTCGGCTTCTACGGCCTTGCGCAGCTTTCCTTCGATCTCTTCCCGACCCCGAGCCTCGTCGCGGCGCTGGTTGCGGGAGCCGGGCTGCTGCTCGGCGCGCCCTTGCCCTTCGCCTTGCTGGCCGGCGTCTCCCTGACGGGTCCCTTCGGCGGATTGCTGCCGGAGCCGGCGATCGTGCAGACCACCGTGGGTGGCGTGGGCAAGTTCCTGCTGCTGGCCATCCCCTTCTTCCTGCTGGCTGGCGAACTCCTGACCGAGGGCGGACTGGCCGAGCGGCTGATCCGCTTTGCCGCGACGCTGGTCGGCCATTGGCGCGCGGGGTTGGCGCAGACGGCGCTGGTCGCCAGCGTGTTGTTCTCCGGTGCGTCCGGCTCCTCCGTGGCAAATGCTGCCTTCGGCGCCAAGGTGATGGCGCCGACGCTGGTGGCACGGGGGTATCCGCCCGCCAATGCGGCGGCGATCGTCGCCGGCGTCTCGATGCTCGACAACATCATCCCGCCTTCGATCGCCTTCCTGATCCTGGCCAGCGCGACCAATCTCTCGGTCGGCTCGCTGCTGGTCGGCGGCTTCGTCGCGGGCGGCGTGCTGGCACTGGCGCTCGCCATCGGCATCCATCTCAGCGTCCGCGGCGTCGTCGAAGCGGCGCCGAAGGCCAGCGCGGCCGAGCGGGGCAGGGCGCTGATCGGCGCCATTCCCGCGATCGGGCTCGGCATCGTCGTCGTGGTCGGCATCCGCTTCGGCGTGGTGACCGTGACGGAAGCCTCAGCGCTGGCCGTCGCCTATGCCGCCATCGCCTGCCTTATACTGCGCAGCCTGAACGGGCGCGGCGTGCTGGCGGCGCTGCGCAAATCCGCGGCCGAGGCCGCCGCGATCGGGCTGTTGATCGGCGCCTCGGCGCCTTTCGCCTTCCTGCTGGCGGTCGATCGCATCTCCGAGCAGATGGCGGGGTTCGTCACCGCCTTCGGTGCCGGACCCTATGCAGTGATGCTGCTCGCCAATGTCGTGCTGCTGATCGCCGGCCTCTTTCTCGACATCGGCGCCGCGATCCTGCTGCTGGCGCCGCTGCTGCTGCCCGTGGCCGTGGCGGCGGGGCTCGACCCCATCCAGTTCGGCGTCGTGCTCGTGGTCAACCTGATGATCCATGGGCTGACGCCGCCGCTCGGCATCCTCGTCTATGTCGTCAGCGGCATCATGCGGGTGCCGGCGGGCGCCGTCTTCCGGGCCGTGCTGCCGCTGCTGGGCGTCCTGCTGGCGGCGCTCATGGTCCTCTCGCTGGGCATGGCTGCGTGGCCGACGCTTGCGCCGGCGCTCAAGGCGCTGTTCTGATGAGGCCCGTTTGCCCGGCGCCCGCGCGCCGCCCTGTGCAGTCCCGCCGCCGAGCTCTCCCGGATCTGATGCCGATATGATCTACACTGACATCGCAACGCGGACGTATAATCACGGCTGGCGGCTCGACCCTATCATCCGCAGCCTCCTCGATACCGATTTCTACAAGCTGCTGATGCTGCAGATGATCCGGGCTTTCCACCCGGAGGTTCGCGTCACCTTCTCGCTGATCAACCGCTCGCGGCATATCCGCCTTGCCGACATCGTCGACGAGGGCGAATTGCGCGCGCAGCTCGACCATGCGCGCTCGCTGCGCTTCACCAAGAAGGAGCTGATCTGGCTGACCGGCAACAGCTTCTACGGCAAGACGCAGATGTTCTCGCCGGACTTCATGGCCTGGCTCGCCGAATTCCAGCTGCCCGAATACGATCTGCGCAAGGTCGACGGCCAGTACGAGCTGCATTTCGAAGGTCCCTGGACCCACAGCACCATGTGGGAGGTGCCGGCTCTCGCCATCATCAACGAGCTCAGGGCGCGCCGGGTCATGCTCGGCCAGAGGCGCTTCTCGCTCGACGTGCTCTATGCGCGCGCCAAGGCGAAGATGTGGAACAAGGTGGAGCGGCTGCAGAAGCTGCCGAATCTCAGACTCTCCGATTTCGGCACGCGCCGGCGCCACGGCCATCTCTGGCAGCGCTGGTGCGTCCTGGCGCTGAAGGAGGGGCTGGGCAAGGCCTTCACCGGCACCTCGAACGTGCTGCTCGCGATGGACACCGATCTCGAGGCGATCGGCACCAACGCCCATGAGCTGCCGATGGTGCTGGCGGCGCTGGCCGATACCGACGAGGAGCTGCTGCGCGCACCTTATCGCGTGCTCGACGAATGGCGGCAGGTCTATGGCGGCAACCTGCTGATCGCGTTGCCGGACGCCTTCGGGACGCAGAGCTTCCTGCGCCATGCGCCGGACTGGGTGGCGGACTGGACCGGCTTCCGGCCGGACAGCGCGCCGCCGATCCCGGCAGGCGAGACAATCATGGAATGGTGGCGCCAGCATGGGCGCGATCCGCGCGAGAAGCTGCTGGTCTTTTCCGACGGGCTCGATGTCGATGCGATCGAGCGCGTCTACCATCATTTCGACGGCAAGGTGCGCATGGCGTTCGGCTGGGGCACCGACCTCACCAACGACCTCGTCGGCTGCTCGCCGGACGGCTCGCGTGCGCTCGATCCGATGTCGCTGGTCTGCAAGGTCACGAAAGCGAATGGCCGGCCGGCCGTGAAGCTCTCCGACAATCCCGAGAAGGTCTCGGGCGAACCAGAGATGGTGGCGCGCTATCGGCGGGTGTTCGGGGTTTGATGACGCAACGTAAGAAAAATATGTTGCCATTATGTTCTCAATGCGCGATGCTGCTCGTGGGTTGGGGGACTCGATATGTTGCGCTTTCTGGTTGTGCTGTTCGCGGCTGTCGCCGTCATTGCCGCTACGACGGCTTCGATTGCCGGTACAATAGGACGTGAGCGGCTGAACGAAGCTCGGCCTCTCAGCGAGACCGAGATGGCGGGGCTGCTGACGACCATGATCAAGGGGCGCCCGGGCGTGAGCGCCCTGCGCGTCGAAGCTGGCGATGTGGTTTTCAGGGCAGGCGGCCGCGATATAAGGATGGGGCTGGCCCCGCTCGGCGCGCAGTTCAACGCCTTGCCGGACGCAAAGAGCCGGCAGGCTGCCTACGACAAGCTCACGCAGCGCATCACTGAGGCTGTCGCCGGCCAGTTATCGGTCAAGACCGAAGCGGAGCGCGCACGGTTCATCGGGGCTCTGATCCCTGTCATGAAGCACCGATCCTATGTCGAGCAGTTCGCCGCCATGGCTCGCAAAAAGGGCGATCCCAACGCGCGGTTGCTATATGTTCCGCTGGAGGGCGACATCATCGTCGCAGCGGGACTGGATCTTCCGAAAATCACGCGCTTTGTCTCCGTTGGAGAAGGTGGTCTCTACGGGATGAGCGACAAGGACGTGTTGCGCGCGGCTCTGGACAACTGGGTCCGGCGCGTCGACAAATTTGAGATCCATGATTTCGGAAAGCTGCGGAAGTTCCATTTCGGCGAGGGCGACTACAACGCCTCGATCCTGCTCCTGGAGAATCCCTGGAAGTACATTCCAGATCTGCCGCTCAATGTCGCCATCGCCATGCCGTCTCGCGACCTCCTCGCATTTGGAGACGCCGACGACGCCGAGGTGGTCGCCGCGTTGCGGGCGCTGACGAAAGCGCCCGACGGAGGCTTTCCCGTCAGCAAGCAACTCTACAAGCTGGGCCCGCAGGGACTGGTCGTGATCCCGTGACGTTCACGGAGCGGATTTTGGCGCCGTTTCGCGGTCGACCGCGGTGCAGACCCCGCCAACAACCTCGTGGGCGGTGCGTCCGGTGACACGCGCGTGCTCGCCCCGATATCGCCGATCTGCAAGGTCGCGAAGGAACGGGCGTTCTGCGGTGAAACTCCGGCGATCCGGAGAAGGTCTCTGGCGAAGCGAAGACGGTGCAGCGCTATCGGCGCGTGTTAGGGCCGGCTGATACCAACGGCTGATTGCAGCCTTAGGGCGACGCGACATAGACGCCATGCCGACTCCGAGCGGAATGCGAGGAGATTCGCGACCGGAGATGCCTATGCCGTCACTATGCCGCTTCTTCCCCGTCATTGTTCTCGTGACCGTGCTGACCGGGTGCCTGTCGGCCAACAAACACGAATTGTCCATTGAGGACGTTAAAAGCTTCAAGTTCGTATCTGTGGAGGGCGAGGCGGCTCCAACGCTCTCCGGTGAATGGCTCAACATGCGGAACGACTTCCTGAAGTCGAAAGGGCTGTTGCCGCCGGAGGGGAACGAGCCCATTCCGCCAGAACAGGCGCAGCCGCGAGCGGAGCCGTCGCCCGTCGAACTGCGCGCTTTTCTTTCCGCGCAGTTCTCACCGCGCGTGAAGCGCGTATTTGCCGAGCCGCTGGCCGAAGAACTGCGCGGCCATCGGCCTGTGCGTGTCGTTGTAAGTTTGCTTCAGGTCCAGATCGCGCCGGCAGTCAGCCGCTTCTTCAGGACGTTGGCGGCTGGGCAGGCCGGCAACAGCAACAGCATCACCGTGACCTTCACGATCGTCGATGCCAAGAGCGGTAAGGTCCTGCTGACTTCTCCGCCCATCCATCACTCTGGCACGGGTGGCGAGTTCATCGTCGATTTTGGCGGCGGGAAGCCGGGAGCTTTCGATCCCGACCCGATGACCCGCATGCTCGCATCTCTGCAACCGCAGTTTTCGAGCTGGCTTTTCAAGCGAGATCGATAGGGAGCTCAAGTCCGGATTTGTGGAGCGCCGAGGGTGGTCGGCTCTCGGCCTACCAATGCGACGACTGCTCGCGATATCGACCTTTGCCCAATCGCATCGTGGTGGATGCAGGCATGAGAGTTGTCTGATGCGAGGTGCGCCGCGAGCAACCTTGCATCCTGCGCCAAAACCTCCTAATCGGACCCGCGTTTCAAGGCCCGAAGGGCCGCCTTCGAGGACAAGGGTGTCATGGCCAAAGAGAAATTCGCTCGTACGAAGCCGCACTGCAACATTGGCACGATTGGTCACGTCGACCATGGCAAGACGTCTTTGACGGCTGCGATCACGAAGGTGCTGGCCGAGACCGGCGGTGCGTCGTTCACGGCGTATGACCAGATCGACAAGGCGCCTGAGGAGAAGGCCCGCGGCATCACGATCTCGACGGCGCACGTCGAGTACGAGACCCCGGCTCGCCACTATGCGCATGTCGACTGCCCCGGCCACGCCGACTATGTGAAGAACATGATCACGGGCGCGGCGCAGATGGACGGCGCGATCCTGGTCGTGTCGGCGGCCGACGGCCCGATGCCGCAGACCCGCGAGCACATCCTGCTGGCGCGCCAGGTCGGCGTTCCCGCGCTGGTGGTGTTCATGAACAAGGTCGACCTGGTCGACGACGCCGAACTGCTCGAGCTGGTGGAGATGGAGATCCGCGAGCTCCTGTCGAAGTACGACTTCCCGGGCGACGACATCCCGATCACCAAGGGCTCGGCCAAGGCGGCTCTGGACAACGTCACGCCGGAGATCGGCCATGACGCGGTGCTGGCGCTGATGAAGACGGTCGACGACTACATCCCGCAGCCTGAGCGTCCGATCGACCAGCCGTTCCTGATGCCGGTCGAGGACGTGTTCTCGATCTCGGGCCGCGGCACGGTGGTGACCGGCCGCGTCGAGCGCGGCATCGTCAAGGTCGGCGAGGAAATCGAGATCGTCGGTCTGAAGGACACGGTCAAGACGACGGTGACGGGCGTCGAGATGTTCCGCAAGCTGCTGGACCAGGGCCAGGCTGGCGACAACATCGGCGCGCTGCTGCGCGGCACGAAGCGCGAGGACGTCGAGCGCGGCCAGGTGCTGTGCAAGCCGGGCTCGGTGAAGCCGCACACGAAGTTCAAGGCCGAGGCCTACATCCTGACGAAGGAAGAGGGTGGCCGTCACACGCCGTTCTTCACCAACTACCGCCCGCAGTTCTACTTCCGCACGACGGACGTGACCGGCGTGGTGACGCTGCCCGAGGGCACGGAGATGGTGATGCCGGGCGACAACATCTCGATGGAGGTGACCCTGATCGCCCCGATCGCGATGGAAGAGAAGCTGCGCTTCGCCATCCGCGAAGGCGGACGTACGGTTGGAGCAGGTGTTGTTGCTTCGATCATTGCCTGATCGACACGCATAGCGATTTGGGAAAGGGCGGTGGCGACACCGCCCTTTTTCTTTGACGCGACAGCTCTGCGCGCATGCCTTGAATGCAAGGCTAGTCTCGTCCCGTGCTCTGTGCGGATGACCTGTTCCATGCTCTCAATCGTTTTGAGAGAGCGGATCAGCCGCTCACGTCGCGGAGGAGCCTGCCCATGCCATTCAAGCCGCCGTTTCCCGGTATCCATTCGATCGTCTTCGCCCTGTTCGACGAGAACGAACGGCTCGATCGAGCGGCGATGCGCCGGCAGGCTGAGATCAGCGTTGATCTCGACGTGCAGGGCATGGCGGCGCTGGGGCTCGCCACCGAGGTCTCGAAGCTGAGCTTCGCCGAGCGCTGCACCGTGATGGAATGGATGGCGGAGGATGTGGCGGGCAGGAAGCCGCTCGCCTTCACCATCTTCGGCTCCTCGGTGGCGGAGCAGGCCGAGCTGGTGAAGGTCGCCGAGAAGAACGGCGCCGACTGGGTGATTCTGCAGCCGCCGATGGTCGGCAGCTTCGGCGCGGCCGAGTATATCAGCTTCTTCGGTCGCATCGCCGATACGACCTCTCTGCCGGTCGCGATTCAGAATGCGCCGGCCTATATGGGGCGTGGTCTTTCGGCGGAGGATATCCGCGAACTCACACGCCGGCATCCGAACATCAGCCTGATCAAAGGCGAGGGCTCGGTCGTCGAGATCGAGCGCCTGATCGCTGTGACCGAAGGGCGGCTGCCGATCTTGAACGGGCGCGGCGGGCTCGAGCTCGTCGACAATTTCCGGGCGGGCTGCATCGGCATGATCCTGGCGCCCGATACGATCGACTACGCGCTGCGGGCCTACAATCTCTACAGGGCCGGGGACGAGGCGGGGGCGGATGCCGCCTATCGCGAGGTGCTGCCGGCGATCACCTTCATCATGCAGTCGATCGAGACGCTGCTCTGTTATGGCAAGCGCATCTTCGGCGCACGCGCCGGCATTCCGATCCATGATCGCGGTCCGGCGCTGAGGCCGACCGAGTTCGGTTTGAAGCTGGTCGAGCGCTATGCCCGGGAACTCGGCCCCTATCGCAAATGAGGATGCCGCGAGATTTCGACTTGAAATGTGCCGCGCCTTGGGGCACATGACGCGCACCTGCAGGGGTGTAGCTCAGTTGGTAGAGTACCGGTCTCCAAAACCGGTTGTCGTAGGTTCGAGCCCTACCGCCCCTGCCAGTCGCTCTCCGGGCGACCGATGCGCGGACCGCAACGCGGTTTTTTGAGCGCCATGACCCAGAATATCTACGACGACGAGACTTTTTTCGCGGGCTATAGCCAATTGCCGCGTTCCGTCCATGGATTGGACGGGGCGCCGGAATGGCCGGTCCTGCGTTCGATGCTGCCGGAACTCGCCGGCAAGGACGTGCTCGATCTCGGCTGCGGCTTCGGCTGGTTCTGCCGCTTCGCTGCAGGTGAGGGCGCCCGGAGCGTGCTCGGAATCGACCTCTCCGAGAAGATGCTGGAGCGGGCGCGGCGCGAGACGCGCGAGGCCGGCGTCGTCTACGAACGCGCCGATCTCGAAAGCTTCGTGCCGCAGCCTGCCGCCTTCGATCTCATCTACAGCTCTCTCGCCTTTCACTATCTCGCCGATCTCGCCGGGCTGTTCGGCCGCGTGCATGCGGCGCTGAAGCCCGGCGGAAGCCTGGTCTGTTCGGTCGAGCATCCGCTCCTGACCGCACCGGCCCGGCAGGAATGGCTCGCGGACGCCGATGGTCGCGCGACCTGGCCGGTCAATGGCTACCTCGACGAGGGCGAGCGGGTCAGCAACTGGCTGGCGGAGGGCGTGGTCAAGCGCCACCGCACCATCGCGACCTATGTCGATCTGCTGCTGGCCGCAGGCTTCTCGCTGACGAAGCTGGTCGAATGGGCTCCGAGCCCGGAACAAGTCGCCGCCGAGCCGGGCTGGGCGAAGGAGCGCGAGCGGCCGTTCTTCCTGCTGATGGCTGCAAGCCGGAACTGAGGATGCCGTGGCCCGAAAGGCTCTTGGCTAACGGCTCCAAGCGATGTAAGAGGCTTGCGATGACGGCGCGCGACCCCTCCGGGTCCCGCGCCGCGAATGTTTCAGGACGGCCGATTCGGCGTCGCGGCAAGGCCGGGCGCAGCTTCGGAACCCGAGGTGGTTCATGGCGAAATCCAATCCCTTCCAGTTCCTGCAGGACGTGCGCTCCGAGGCGTCCAAGGTCACCTGGCCTTCGCGCCGGGAGACGCTGATCACCACGGGCCTCGTGCTCGCGATGGTGGTCGCCTCCAGCCTGTTCTTCCTCTTCACCGACACCGTCATCCGCTGGGTGCTCGGCATCATCCTCGGCGCCCGTTGAACGGAATTACGAACGTGAGCACCCGCTGGTACATCGTCCACGCCTATTCGAACTTCGAGAACAAGGTCGCCCAGTCGATCCGTGACCAGGCGGCGCAGCGCAACCTCGCCGACAAGTTCGACGAGGTGCTGGTGCCGACCGAGAAGGTCGTCGAGGTCCGTCGCGGCCGCAAGGTCGACACCGAGCGCAAGTTCTTCCCCGGCTACGTGCTGGTGAAGTGCGAGATGACCGACGAGGTCTACCACCTCATCAAGAACACGCCGAAGGTCACCGGCTTCCTCGGTGCCGACAAGGCCAAGCCCATGCCGATCCCCGAGCATGAAGCGATGCGGATCAAGGGACAGGTCGCCGAGGGCATCGAGCGGCCGAAGCCGACGATCGTTTTCGAGGTCGGCGAGCAGGTCAAGGTGGCGGATGGCCCCTTCGCCTCGTTCAACGGCGTCGTCGAGGATGTCGACCATGCCCGCGCCCGCCTCAAGGTCGCGGTCTCGATCTTCGGCCGCGCCACGCCGGTCGAGCTGGAATACAGCCAGGTCGAGAAGCTCTGAGCCGGCTGATATTCCTGGGCCGGATCTGCAATCGGTTCCGTTAGGTTAAGCGGCCTTTAACACAACTGCGCCAACGCTTTGCGTCGGTAATCCGACGCAGGGCACGATGTTTCCCAGTTTCTTCAAGGCCACGGTTCGCCAGCGGCTCACGCTCTGGGCGTTGATCCTCGGCGTCCTCGCTTGCGTGTTCGGCGCCGCCGAGACCATCGGCTCCATCAAGCTCGCCGGCTTCGCCAGGGCGATCGCCGCCCATACCGGCGCTGCGGCGATGCTCTCGGAAACGGACGCCGCCTATAGCCACGTCGTCGTCGCGATCGTCTCCGGGGGCGATCGCCGCGGCCTTTCAGATGACATCGAGCTCATGACGGCGGCGGCGAAGGCCGTGGCCGAACGCAGCGAGGGCGAGATCGCCGCACGGGCGGCCGATGCTGTCCAGGGGCTGCAGGAGCTTTCGTCGAAGCTCGGGGCCGATGCCGCGGTCGCGCGCGAGGCGCTACGTAAGGTTGCCGGGCAGCGCAACGAGCTGCGCGTGCTGCTGAACGCGGCGATGGTGGGTGTCAGCGAGGCACTCGGCGCCCAGGTCGAAAGCTCGCGGCAGAACACGGTGCTGCTGGCGGCGCTCGGTCTCTTCCTGGCCGCCCTGATCATTTCCTTCGAACATCGCTGGCTGGTGCGTCCGATCTCGACAATGGCCACGGCTCTGGGTGCGCCGGGAGAGGATGCCGGCTGGGTGCGCAAGCTCGCACGCCGCGGCGACGAGATCGGCATGCTCGGCCGGGCGCTGCAGGCCCATCTCTCGGATGAGAAGCTAAGGCAGGAGGCGGCAAAGGAGCGGCTCGCCTCGCTGGCCGGAGAGGTCGAGCGGCAACAGGCGTTGCGGGTCAGCGGTCAGGCCTTTCAGGACAACATCGCCGGCATCGCCACGGCGCTCGAAACCCATGCCGCGAGCATGACCGACGCGTCGAACGAACTCTCGCAGCTCTCCGGCTTCGTCGATCAGCACGCTGGTGCGGCGGCGCAGTCGAGCCAGCGTGCCGCCATCCATGTCGGCCAGATGTCCTCGTCGCTGAATGAAATCGCCGAGCTTCTCGCGACGACGGCCGGCGAGGCCCGCCGGACCTCGGGGATCGCGAACGCGGCGAAATCCCTGGTCGAGGAAGCGACAGACGACAGCGTGCTGCTGCGCGAGGCGGTGGGCTCGATCTCCGCCGTGGTGACGCTGATCAGCACCGTCGCCAACCAGACCAATCTCCTTGCGCTCAATGCGACCATCGAGGCGGCAAGGGCCGGGGAAAGCGGGCGCGGTTTCGCGGTGGTGGCCGCCGAGGTGAAGCAGCTCGCCAATCGGACCGCGGAGGCGACCGGGCAGGTGCGGCACGGACTCGATTCCATCGGCACGGCCGCCGAGCGGATCATCGGGCGCATCGGCTCCCTCGTCGCTTCGGTCAATGCCGTCGAGACCGCCGCAGATTCGATCGCCGAGCTGGCGCGCAAGCAGGACGACACCTCGCGCTCGATCAACATCGGCACTGCGCAAACCGCGGGCGACGTGCGGGGCATGGCCGAACAGGTCGAGCAGGTCGCCGGCATGATCGAGGATTGGCGCCGGATGACGGAGCGGATGGCCAAGGCTTCCGCCGACATCGACGGTCAGGCCGCTGCCCTGAGGCAGGCGGTCGACAGCTTCATGACTGATAGGCAAGGCGTGCAGCACGCATGACGATGCTCACCGATTCCCGGAATGCCGCCACGGTCCGCCGGCAGCGTATCGGCGCCCATGAGTTTCCGCTCCTGGCCAAGGTGCTGCACTGGAGCACGGCAGCGCTCGTCCTGATGCTGTTCTGCATCGGGATCCTGATGAAGGAGATCGGAGGCGGCGCCTGGGCGGACGGACTTATGACCTTTCACAAGACGGCCGGGTTCCTGCTGCTCGCCCTGGTGGCGGCTCGGCTGGCCTACCGCATCTTCGCGCGGCTGCGCGGGCGCTGGTCCCGCACGGCCGGCGGGCGGACGGTGCACCGGGTTCTCTATGGCCTGCTGATCGCGATTCCGCTGCTCGGGCTGGCGGGCGTGTCGGATTTTGGTGCGCGGGAGATCTATGGCGGGGTTTCCCTGCCGGCGATCTGGCCTGAGGGTGCCGGGCATGCGGACATGCTGTTCCGCGGCCACGCGATCCTGGCCTTCGTACTCGTCGGGCTGGTCGCCGTTCATATATGCCTTGCCCTCGACGATTATATCCAGCATGTCCCGAAAGCCGACATGCCGGGGGCTCAGGCCGCGAAGCCCCCTTCCATTCCGCAGCCGGATATGCGATAGGCCCGGCCTCAACCGCGTGGAAGGCGTGCCGGTCGCCAGCCGGATCAAAGGCGCCGCACCACGCACTGCAACCACCCCGGCCCCGATGAAGAGCATCGGCAGGCGGGGTCGTCGTCGTTCCGGATAGGCATCCGGGCAGGCGGCAGGAGCAGCCATCATGGCAAAGAAGATCACGGGCTACGTGAAGCTTCAGGTTCCGGCGGGCGCGGCCAATCCGTCGCCGCCGATCGGTCCGGCGCTGGGTCAGCGCGGCCTCAACATCATGGAATTCTGCAAGGCCTTCAACGCGAAGACCGCGCAGATGGAAAAGGGCATGCCGATCCCGGTGATCATCACCGCGTATCAGGATCGCTCCTTCACCTTCGAAATGAAGCAGCCGCCGGTGTCCTACTGGCTGAAGAAGGCCGCTGGCCTCACCTCCGGCTCGAAGACTCCGGGCCGTGGCGGCAACGTCGGCAAGGTGACCGCTGCTCAGATCGGCGAGATCGCCGAGAAGAAGATGGCGGATCTCAACTGCGACACCGTCGAATCGGCTTCGGCCATGATCCGTGGCTCGGCCCGCTCGATGGGCCTGGAAGTCGTGGGCTGAGGGGGCTGACATGGCACATACCGGAAAGCGCGTCGTCAAGGGCCGTGAAGGCATTGACCGCACCAAGCTCTACCCGCTCGATCAGGCTGTCTCGTTCATTAAGGACCGGGCCAACGCCAAGTTCGACGAGACCGTCGAGATCGCGATGAATCTCGGCGTCGATCCGCGTCACGCCGACCAGATGGTCCGCGGCGTCTGCAATCTGCCGAACGGCTCGGGCCGCACGCTGCGCGTCGCCGTCTTCGCTCGTGGCGCCAAGGCTGACGAGGCCAAGGCCGCGGGTGCCGACATCGTCGGCGCCGAGGAGCTGGTCGAGTCCGTCCAGAAGGGCGAGATCAACTTCGATCGCTGCATCGCGACCCCGGACATGATGGGTCTCGTCGGCCGTCTCGGCAAGGTGCTCGGCCCGCGCGGCCTGATGCCGAACCCGCGCGTCGGCACCGTGACGATGGACGTCACCGCCGCCGTCGCCGCCTCGAAGGGTGGTTCGGTCGAGTTCCGCGTCGAGAAGGCCGGCATCATCCACGCCGCCGTCGGCAAGGCCTCGTTCTCGGCCGAGAAGCTCTCGGAGAACATCAAGGCTTTCGTCGACTCGGTCGCCAAGGCGAAGCCCGCCGGCGCCAAGGGCACCTATATCCAGCGCGTCGCGATCTCCTCGACCATGGGCCCGGGCGTCAAGGTCGAGCCGAACACTGTCGTCGGCGGCTGATCGATGCAGGGAAGAGCGGCCAGATCGCCGGCCGCTCACCCGCTCTTGATTTCGTGAAGTCAAGAGCCTACTTGGCAGAAGCAGGCGAAGGCGCTATGACGCTGCCTGTTTCCATGAGTGACGAGGCTCCGGCGTGCTTGGCACGAAGGGGTCCGTTTCGCGTTTTTCGGCGGTTTTCCGCTGAAGAAATGGGTGCTTCAGGTTCGGAAGAGCGATTTTTCGAGCGGGAATCACCCAGTCCTGTCTGAGACTGCAGGTGCTCCGGAGCTTCGGCCCCGGGCATAATTTCGCCAAGAGGCCTGCATAGACGGTGCAAGAGCTTAATCCCGGATCGCAGGATCCGGAGAAGACGGTTCGAACCATCTCGCCCGATCGCGGCCCTTTCGGGTTCGGGAGCGGGGACAGGGCACCAAGCGTCGCTTCGCGGGACGCCGGTGTCAACCGGGGTTCCAGGAAGCGACACGTGCAACCGGCGGCAAGCCCTCGAAAGCCTGCCGCCTACCGGAGAGAGCCCAGTGGATAAAACGGCAAAAAAAGATGCCGTCGCGTCGCTGAACGATGTGTTTGCGAACACGTCGGTCGTCGTCGTGGCCCACTATGCGGGCTTGACCGTGGCCCAGTTCCAGAAGCTTCGTCGCGAGATGAAGGCGAATGGCGCCACTGTTAAGGTCGCAAAGAACCGGCTGGCCAAGATCGCTCTTGAAGGCACCGACGTCGCGTCCATTAGCAATCTGCTGACGGGTCCCACCCTGATCGCTTATTCAAACGATCCGGTCGCGGCGCCGAAGGTCGCCACCGCTTTCGCCAAGGAGAACGACAAGCTCGTCATCCTGGGCGGCGCGATGGGCACGACCGCCCTGAACCCCGATGGTGTCAAGGCTCTGGCCACGATGCCCTCGCTCGACGAATTGCGCGCCAAGTTGGTCGGCCTCATCCAGGCCCCGGCCACGAAGCTTGCGCAGCTCTCGACTGCGCCGGCTGCGAAGCTCGCGCGGGTGTTCCAGGCATATGCCGACAAGGATGCGGCCTGAACGGCCTGCTGATCCCGATATCGTTCGAACCTCTTACACGTAGGAACCCAAAATGGCTGATCTTACCAAGCTCGTCGACGAGCTGTCGTCGCTCACCGTTCTCGAGGCCGCCGAGCTCGCGAAGCTCCTCGAAGAGAAGTGGGGCGTTTCCGCTGCCGCCGCCGTCGCGGTTGCCGCTGGCCCGGCCGCTGGTGGCGCTGCCGCCGCCGCTGTCGAAGAGCAGACCGAGTTCACCGTTGTCCTGGCCGCGGCCGGCGACAAGAAGATCGAGGTGATCAAGGAAGTCCGCGCCATCACCGGCCTGGGCCTCAAGGAAGCCAAGGATCTGGTCGAAGGCGCCCCGAAGCCGGTCAAGGAGTCGGTCGGCAAGGACGAGGCCGAGAAGCTCAAGAAGCAGCTCGAGGCCGTCGGCGCCAAGGTCGAGCTCAAGTGAGCTAGGGCCGGCTGATGCCGGTCCGACCGTAGTCACTATCGACAGTCCCGGGGCGGGCTACGCCTCCGGGGCTGTTGCGTCGTTTCCGCGCTAGTGCGCGGGAGTTGTTGTTGGAGCCTGTCGCAACCTTGCGACGTAGCTCCGATGGAAATGCAGGTCGGCGCGATGCAGCGCCGAACGGCTCACCCGGCGGCCTTGGGGCTGTCGCCACGGACCACCGGGTGAGCCGTCCGAAGAGATTGCGAGGAACAACATGGTCAATTCGCTCCAGGGTCGCAGGCGCGTCCGCAAGTTCTTCGGCAAACTCAAGGAAGTGGCGCAGATGCCGAACCTCATCGAGGTTCAGAAGGCGTCCTATGACCAGTTCCTGATGGTCGACGAACCCAAGGGCGGCCGGGCCGACGAGGGATTGCAGTCCGTCTTCAAGTCGGTCTTCCCGATCGGCGATTTTTCCGGCGCTTCGCTGCTGGAGTTCGTGAAGTACACCTTCGAGCCGCCGAAATACGACGTCGACGAGTGCCGCCAGCGCGGCATGACCTTCTCGGCGCCGCTCAAGGTGACGCTGCGCCTGATCGTGTTCGATATCGATCCCGACACCCAGGCGAAGTCCGTCAAGGACATCAAGGAGCAGGATGTCTACATGGGCGACATGCCGCTCATGACGGATAACGGCACCTTCATCGTCAACGGCACCGAGCGCGTCATCGTCTCGCAGATGCATCGTTCGCCGGGCGTGTTCTTTGATCACGACAAGGGCAAGACCCACTCCTCGGGCAAGCTGCTCTTCGCCGCGCGCATCATCCCGTATCGCGGTTCCTGGCTCGACATCGAGTTCGACGCCAAGGACATCGTCTACGCCCGCATCGACCGGAAGCGTAAGATCCCGGTCACCTCGCTGCTGTTCGCGCTCGGCATGGACGGCGAGGAGATCCTCAACCGCTTCTACAACCACATCACCTACACCAAGGACCCCAAGGGCTGGCGCGTTCCCTACGACGCGGAGCGCATGAAGGGCTTTAAGGCCAATGAGGACCTGATCGACGCCGAAACCGGCGAGGTCGTGGTCGAGGCCGGCAAGAAGCTCGTCGCCCGCACCGCCCGCCAGCTCGCCGAGAAGGGCCTGAAGTTCCTGCGCGCGCAGGACGAGGATCTCTATACGCAGTACATCGCCGAGGACCTGGTCAATCCGGCGTCGGGCGAAGTCTATGCCGAGGCCGGCGAGGAGATCACCGAGAAGCTGCTGAAGCAGCTGACCGATGACGGCTTCGACGAGATCCCGGTGCTCGACATCGACCACATCACGGTCGGCCCCTACATCCGCAACACGCTGAACGTCGACAAGAACTCGCGCCGCGAGGAAGCCCTGTTCGACATCTACCGCGTGATGCGTCCGGGCGAGCCGCCGACGCTCGAGACGGCTGAGAACATGTTCCAGTCGCTGTTCTTCGATCCGGAGCGCTACGACCTCTCGGCCGTCGGCCGCGTGAAGATGAACATGCGCCTCGACCTCGACGCCGAGGACACCGTGCGCATCCTGCGCAAGGAAGACATCTTCGCGGTCGTGAAGGCGCTGGTCGACCTGCGCGACGGCAAGGGCGAGATCGACGACATCGACCATCTCGGCAACCGCCGCGTCCGCTCGGTCGGCGAGCTGATGGAGAACCAGTACCGTCTGGGCCTGCTGCGCATGGAGCGCGCCATCAAGGAGCGCATGTCGTCGGTCGACATCGACACCGTGATGCCGCAGGACCTGATCAACGCCAAGCCGGCGGCTGCCGCCGTGCGCGAGTTCTTCGGTTCCTCGCAGCTCTCGCAGTTCATGGACCAGACGAACCCGCTCTCGGAAGTCACTCACAAGCGTCGCCTTTCGGCGCTTGGCCCGGGTGGTCTGACCCGCGAGCGCGCCGGCTTCGAGGTGCGCGACGTGCACCCGACGCATTACGGCCGCATCTGCCCGATCGAGACGCCGGAAGGCCCGAACATCGGCCTGATCAACTCGCTCGCCACCTTCGCGCGGGTGAACAAGTACGGCTTCATCGAGAGCCCGTATCGCCGCATCCGCGACGGCAAGGTCACGGACGAGGTGATCTATCTCTCGGCGATGGAAGAGGCGAAGTACAACGTCGCCCAGGCGAATGCTGCCGTCGACGCTGAAGGCCGCCTGACCGACGACCTGATCGTCTGCCGCCGCGCAGGCGAAGTCATCGTCACGCCGGTCGACAAGGTCGACTTCCAGGACGTGTCGCCGAAGCAGCTTGTCTCGGTCGCCGCGGCGCTGATCCCGTTCCTCGAGAACGACGACGCCAACCGTGCGCTGATGGGCTCGAACATGCAGCGCCAGGCGGTGCCGCTGGTTCGCGCCGACGCGCCCTTCGTCGGCACCGGCATGGAAGCGGTCGTCGCCCGCGACTCTGGCGCTGCCATCGCGGCCCGCCGCGGCGGCATCGTCGACCAGGTCGACGCGACCCGTATCGTCATCCGCGCTTCCGACGAGATGGACCCGACCAAGCCGGGCGTCGACATCTACCGTCTGCAGAAGTTCCAGCGCTCCAACCAGTCGACCTGCATCACGCAGCGCCCGCTGGTGCGCGTCGGCGACATCATCAAGAAGGGTGACATCGTCGCGGACGGCCCGTCGACCGAGTTCGGCGAGCTCGCGCTCGGCCGCAACGTGCTCGTCGCGTTCATGCCGTGGAATGGCTACAACTTCGAGGATTCAATCCTTCTCTCCGAGAACATCGTGTCCCAGGACGTCTTCACCTCGATCCATATCGAGGAGTTCGAGGTCATGGCCCGCGACACCAAGCTCGGCCCGGAGGAGATCACGCGCGACATTCCGAACGTTTCGGAAGAGGCGCTGAAGAACCTCGACGAAGCCGGCATCGTCTATATCGGCGCCGAAGTGGCGGCTGGCGACATCCTCGTCGGCAAGATCACGCCCAAGGGCGAGAGCCCGATGACGCCGGAAGAGAAGCTGCTGCGCGCGATCTTCGGCGAGAAGGCCTCGGACGTCCGCGACACCTCGCTGCGGGTTCCGCCCGGCGTGCAGGGCACGATCGTCGAGGTCCGCGTGTTCAACCGCCACGGCGTCGACAAGGACGAGCGCGCCCAGGCGATCGAGCGCGAGGAAATCGAGCGTCTCGCCAAGGACCGCGACGACGAGCAGGCGATCCTGGACCGCAACACCTTCGCGCGTCTGGCGGAGATCCTGACCGGGAAGACCGGCCTTGCCGGCCCGAAGGGCTTCAAGAAGGACACGGTCATCACCCGCGAGGTGATGAGCGAGTTCCCGCGTTCGCAGTGGTGGCTGTTCGCCACCGCCGAAGACTCGCTGATGACCGAGATCGAGGCGATGCGGAAGCAGTACGACGAGTCGAAGAAGCGCCTTGAGCAGCGCTTCCTCGACAAGGTCGAGAAGCTGCAGCGCGGCGACGAGCTGCCTCCGGGCGTGATGAAGATGGTCAAGGTCTTCGTCGCGGTGAAGCGCAAGATCCAGCCGGGCGACAAGATGGCCGGCCGTCACGGCAACAAGGGCGTGGTCTCGCGCATCGTGCCGGTGGAGGACATGCCGTTCCTCGAGGACGGCACCCATGCCGACATCGTGCTGAACCCGCTCGGCGTGCCCTCGCGCATGAACGTCGGCCAGATCCTGGAGACGCATCTGGGCTGGGCCGCTGCCGGCCTCGGCAAGCAGATCGGCAAGGCGCTCGACGCCTACAAGAAGTCGAACGACTTCAAGGCGCTGAAGGCTTCGTTCGATGCCGTCTACGAGGACAACGAGATCATCGCCTCGATGGACGAGAACGAACTCGTCGAGATGGGTCAGAACCTGCGCCGCGGCGTGCCGGTGGCGACACCGGTCTTCAACGGTGCGAAGGAAGCCGATATCGAGCGGCTTCTGGAGCAGGCCGGCCTGCACTCGTCGGGGCAGTCGACGCTCTATGACGGCCGCACCGGTGAGCCCTTCGACCGCAAGGTCACCATGGGCTACATCTACATGCTGAAGTTGCACCACCTCGTGGACGACAAGATCCACGCGCGTTCGATCGGTCCGTACTCGCTCGTCACCCAGCAGCCGCTGGGCGGCAAGGCGCAGTTCGGCGGCCAGCGCTTCGGCGAGATGGAGGTCTGGGCGCTCGAGGCCTATGGCGCCGCCTACACGTTGCAGGAGATGCTGACGGTGAAGTCGGACGACGTCGCGGGCCGCACCAAGGTCTACGAGTCGATCGTGCGCGGCGAGGACAACTTCGAAGCGGGCATCCCCGAGAGCTTCAACGTGCTCGTCAAGGAGATGCGTTCGCTCGGCCTCAACGTCGAGCTGATCAACAACAAGGTGAAGCCGGGCGAGTTGCCGCCCGCCGAAGCGGCCGAATAAGCCGCGACCGAGCCTTGAACATTGCCGGCGGCACTCACGCCGCCGGCCTTCGGAATTTACCAGCCGGGCAGGGCGGCCTTAGCCCCCGCCGGCGGAAGGAGACAGGCGATGAAGCAAGAGGTCATGAACCTTTTCGGCCAGCAGCCGGTGCAGCAGGCCTTCGACGCGATCAAGATCTCGATCGCGAGCCCGGAGAAGATCCTGTCCTGGTCCTATGGCGAGATCAAAAAGCCGGAGACCATCAACTACCGCACGTTCAAGCCTGAGCGTGACGGCCTGTTCTGCGCGCGCATCTTCGGGCCGATCAAGGACTATGAGTGCCTGTGCGGCAAGTACAAGCGCATGAAGTTCAAGGGCGTCATCTGCGAGAAGTGCGGCGTCGAAGTCACGCTCGCCCGCGTCCGGCGCGAGCGCATGGGCCATATCGAGCTGGCCGCCCCGGTCGCGCATATCTGGTTCCTGAAGTCGCTGCCCTCGCGCATCGGCCTGCTGATGGATATGCCGCTCAAGGATCTGGAGCGCATCCTCTACTTCGAAAGCTACGTCGTCATCGAGCCGGGCCTGACCCCGCTCAAGGACCGTCAGCTTCTGTCGGAGGAGGAGTACGTCCGCTGCCAGGAGGAGTACGGCGCGGACACCTTCACCGCCATGATCGGCGCGGAAGCCATCCGCGAGATGCTGCGCGCGCTCGACCTCGACCAGATCAACGCCGATCTCAAGCATGAGATCGCGACGACGACGTCGGAGCTGAAGCCCAAGAAGCTGATGAAGCGCCTCAAGATCATCGAGGCCTTCCAGGAGTCGGGCAACAAGCCGGAATGGATGGTGATGACCGTGATTCCGGTCATCCCGCCGGATCTGCGTCCGCTTGTGCCGCTCGACGGCGGACGCTTCGCGACCTCGGACCTGAACGACCTCTATCGCCGCGTCATCAACCGCAACAACCGCCTGAAGCGGCTGATCGAGCTGCGCGCGCCGGACATCATCATCCGCAACGAGAAGCGGATGCTGCAGGAGTCGGTCGACGCCCTGTTCGACAACGGCCGCCGCGGCCGCGTCATCACGGGTGCCAACAAGCGCCCGCTGAAGTCGCTCGCCGACATGCTGAAGGGCAAGCAGGGCCGCTTCCGCCAGAATCTGCTCGGCAAGCGCGTCGACTATTCCGGCCGCTCGGTCATCGTCGTCGGCCCGGAGATGAAGCTCCACCAGTGCGGCCTGCCGAAGAAGATGGCGCTCGAGCTGTTCAAGCCGTTCATCTATGCGCGCCTCGACGCCAAGGGCTACTCGACCACGGTCAAGCAGGCCAAGAAGCTCGTCGAGAAGGAGAAGCCGGAGGTCTGGGATATCCTGGACGAGGTCATCCGCGAGCATCCGGTGATGCTGAACCGCGCGCCGACACTGCACCGCCTGGGCATCCAGGCCTTCGAGCCCGTGCTGATCGAGGGCAAGGCGATCCAGCTGCATCCGCTGGTCTGCGCCGCCTTCAACGCGGACTTCGATGGCGACCAGATGGCCGTGCACGTCCCGCTGTCGCTCGAGGCGCAGCTCGAAGCGCGCGTGCTGATGATGTCGACCAACAACATCCTGCACCCGGCGAACGGCCAGCCGATCATCGTGCCGTCGCAGGACATCGTGCTCGGCCTCTACTACCTCTCGATCGTCTCGGACGGCGAGCCCGGCCAGGGCAAGGTCTTCGGTGATCTGGGCGAGCTCGAGCATGCGCTGCACGAGAAGGTCGTGACGCTGCATTCGAAGATCAGATACCGCTGGACCGGCACCGGCCAGGACGGCAAGCCGTATACCAAGATCTACGAGACCACGCCGGGCCGCGTGATCCTCTCGACCGCGCTGCCGGATCATCCGGCCGTGTCCTTCGACGTCGTCAACAAGCTGATGACGAAGAAGGAGATCTCCGGAATGATCGACGCCGTCTATCGCGGCTGCGGTCAGAAGGAATCGGTGATCTTCTGCGACCGCGTCATGGGGCTCGGCTTCAAGCACGCCTTCAAGGCCGGCATCTCCTTCGGCAAGGACGACATGGTCGTGCCGGAGAACAAGTGGCAGATCGTCGACACGACCCGCGCGCTCGCCAAGGACTACGAGCAGCAGTACCAGGACGGCCTGATCACGCAGGGCGAGAAGTACAACAAGGTCGTCGACGCCTGGGCGAAGTGCTCCGACAAGCTCGCCCAGGAGATGATGGCCCGCATCTCGACCGTCCAGAAGGACGAGACCGGCCGCGACAAGCAGATCAACTCGATCTACATGATGTCGCACTCGGGCGCCCGTGGTTCGCCGGCGCAGATGCGCCAGCTCGCCGCCATGCGCGGCCTGATGGCCAAGCCGTCGGGCGAGATCATCGAGTCGCCGATCATCTCGAACTTCAAGGAAGGCCTCGACGTTCTCGAGTACTTCAACTCGACCCACGGCGCCCGCAAGGGCCTCGCCGATACGGCGCTCAAGACGGCCAACTCCGGCTATCTGACCCGCCGTCTCGTCGACGTGGCGCAGGACGCGATCATCTCGGAGGTCGATTGCGGCTCCGAAAACGGCATCAAGATGCGCGCCATCGTCGATGCCGGCCAGGTCGTCGCCTCGCTCGGCGTGCGCATCCTGGGCCGCTCCGCGGCTGAGGACGTGACCGACATCGATGGCAACGTTCTCGTGCCGAAGGGCACGATGATCGAGGAGAGCCATATCGAGAAGATCAACGCCGCCGGCGTCCAGGAGGTGAAGATCCGCTCGGTTCTCACCTGCGCGACCAAGAACGGCGTCTGCGCCACCTGCTATGGGCGCGATCTGGCCCGTGGCACGCCCGTCAACATGGGCGAGGCCGTCGGCGTCATCGCGGCGCAGTCGATCGGCGAGCCGGGTACGCAGCTCACCATGCGCACCTTCCACATCGGCGGCGCAGCCACCATCGCAGACCAGTCCTTCGTCGAGTCGAATTTCGAAGGCACGGTCAAGATGCGCAACCGCAACGTCGCGCGGAACTCGGACGGCGACCTCATCGCCATGGCGCGCAACATCGCCATCGTGATCGTCGGCCCGGACGGCGCCGAGCGCGCCGTGCACCGCGTCCAGTTCGGCTCGAAGCTGCGAGTCGACGAGGGCGACAAGGTCAAGCGCGGCCAGCGTCTGATCGAGTGGGATCCCTATTCCCGCCCGATCCTGGCCGAGGTGGACGGCAAGGTCGGCTACGAGGATCTCGTGGACGGCATGTCGATGACCGAGACAACCGACGAGGCGACCGGCATCTCGAAGCGCGTCGTGATCGACTGGCGCGGCTCGGCCCGTACGGCCGACCTCAAGCCCGCGATGACGATCACGGGCACGGACGGCAAGATCGCGAAGCTCGCCCGTGGTGGCGATGCCCGCTACATCCTGCCCGTCGACGGCATCATCTCGGTGGAGCCGGGCCACTCGATCAAGGCCGGCGACGTGCTGGCGCGTGTCTCGACCGACTCGGCCAAAACCCGCGACATCACCGGCGGTCTGCCGCGCGTCGCGGAACTCTTCGAGGCGCGTCGTCCGAAGGATGCGGCGATCATCGCGGAGAAGTCGGGCGTCATCGGCTTCGGCAAGGACTACAAGAACAAGCGTCGCGTGACGCTGACGCCGCATGACGGTTCCGACGGGGTCGAGTACCTGATCCCGAAGGGCAAGCACATCCATCTCCAGGACGGTGACGTCGTGGAGGTCGGCGACTACATCCTCGACGGCAACCCGGCCCCGCACGACATCCTGGCGATCAAGGGCGTCGAGGAGCTGGCGGCTTATCTGGTGAACGAGATCCAGGAGGTCTATCGCCTCCAGGGCGTCGGCATCAACGACAAGCACATCGAGGTCATCGTCCGGCAGATGCTGCAGAAGGTCGAGATCACGGAGTCCGGAGACAGCGATATCCTGACCGGCGACCAGATCGACCGTATCGAGCTGGAAGAGGTCAACACGAAGCTGCGCGAGGAGGGCAAGAAGCCGGCTTCCGGCGTGCCGGTCCTGCTCGGCATCACCAAGGCCTCGCTGCAGACCCGCTCGTTCATCTCGGCTGCGTCGTTCCAGGAGACCACCCGCGTCCTCACCGAGGCGGCGGTCAACGGCAAGTCCGACATGCTCGAAGGTCTCAAGGAGAACGTCATCGTCGGCTCGCTCATCCCGGCCGGCACCGGCGCCCAGGTCGCCCGCATCAAGCAGGTGGCCACGCGTCGCGACGATCTCATCGTCGGCCAGAAGGCCGATGCGGCGGCGAAGGCCGCTGCCCAGGCTGCAGCGGTGCTTCCGGCGGCAGAGTAAGCCCCGGCCGCTACCGAACGTCGGTAATCATCGGAAAGGCCGCCCCTCCCGGGCGGCCTTTTTGTTTCGTGGAAGGGCAGGCAAGGGCCGAACTGGTCCGAACCCCACGAAAGCCCGGCCTTTTCGGCCGTTTCGGGGTTGACGCGAATCTTTCCTTGAGTCATAAGCGCGCCACTGTCGACGGCTGTCGGACACGTTTGTCGCTTGCGCTGAAGTTCGCAAGCGAGTTTCGCGACCGAAACTCCGTCGGAATTCCAGCGTCGAATGACGACATGGCAAGATGCATGAATGCGGGATCCGTCCTGTGTTCCTCTGCTGGCGAACGCGCCTGAGGCCCCGAGAAGGGCGCCGATGGCGCGGCTTCGTTTATGCCGTGGCTTTGTTCAGTCTGGGAAAATCGAATTTCCAAACGCTCAGTGGGGCGAGAGGCCAGAATGCCGACAATCAGCCAGCTCATCCGCAAGCCGCGGTCGCCCGTGAAGGCGCGTAACACCGCTCCGGCGCTCGAGTCTTGCCCGCAGAAGCGCGGCGTCTGCACGCGCGTCTATACGACGACCCCGAAGAAGCCGAACTCGGCGCTCCGCAAGGTCGCCAAGGTTCGCCTGACCAACGGCTTCGAGGTGATCGGCTACATTCCGGGTGAAGGCCACAACCTTCAGGAGCACTCTGTCGTCATGATCCGTGGCGGCCGCGTGAAGGACCTTCCCGGCGTGCGCTATCACATCCTGCGCGGCGTGCTCGACACGCAGGGCGTCAAGAACCGCAAGCAGCGCCGTTCGAAGTACGGCGCCAAGCGTCCCAAGTAATTTCGGCCCGATCGGCCGGGCGACGAGCCCAGGCCGATCCGCCGCGTTGAAGATTTGACCGGAGACTAGACGATGTCCCGCCGCCACAGTGCCGAAAAGCGCGAAGTTATCCCGGACCCGAAGTTCGGTGATATCGTCGTCACGAAGTTCATGAACTCCGTGATGTACGAAGGTAAGAAGTCGACCGCCGAGCGGATCGTCTACGGTGCCTTCGACATCATCGAGGCCAAGACCAAGAGCGAGCCGCTCGGTGTCTTCAAGTCGGCGCTTGAGAACGTCGCTCCGGCGATCGAGGTCCGTTCCCGCCGCGTCGGCGGCGCGACCTATCAGGTTCCGGTCGAGGTTCGCACCGAGCGCCGTCAGGCGCTGGCGATCCGCTGGCTGATCACGGCTGCTCGCGGCCGTAACGATAAGACCATGGTGGAGCGCCTGTCGGCCGAGCTGATGGACGCCGCCAACAACCGCGGCAATGCCGTCAAGAAGCGCGAAGACACGCACCGGATGGCGGAAGCCAACCGCGCCTTCTCGCACTACCGCTGGTAAGCGGCGCGGTTTCCTGAGAGACAGAGCACGATCATGGCCCGTTCCCATCCCATCGACCGTTATCGCAACTTCGGCATCATGGCCCACATTGATGCGGGCAAGACGACGACGACCGAGCGTATCCTTTTCTACACCGGCAAGTCGCATAAGATCGGCGAAGTCCATGACGGCGCTGCGACCATGGACTGGATGACGCAGGAGCAGGAGCGTGGCATCACGATCACCTCCGCTGCGACGACCTGCCTGTGGCGCGACCATCGCCTGAACATCATCGACACCCCCGGCCACGTCGATTTCACGATCGAAGTCGAGCGTTCGCTGCGTGTGCTCGACGGCGCCGTCTGCGTTCTCGACGGCAACCAGGGCGTCGAGCCCCAGACCGAGACCGTCTGGCGTCAGGCCGACAAGTACGACGTGCCGCGCGTCGTGTTCGTCAACAAGATGGACAAGATCGGCGCCGATTTCTATCGCTGCGTCCAGGACATCATCGACCGCGTCGCCGGAAAGCCCGTCTGCCTGCAGATTCCGATCGGTTCGGAGTCGAACTTCGCCGGCGTCATCGACCTCATCAAGATGAAGGCGATCGTCTGGAACGGCGAGGCGCTGGGTGCGTCCTTCGAAGAGAAGGATATCCCTGCCGATCTGCTCGACAAGGCCACTGAGTATCGTGGCAAGCTCATCGAGGCCGCCGTCGACATGGACGACGCCGCGATGGAAGCTTACCTCGACGGCACCGAGCCGGACGCCGATACCCTGCGCCGCCTGGTGCGTACGGCCGTCCAGCGCCGCGCGTTCCACCCTGTCCTCTGTGGCTCGGCCTTCAAGAACAAGGGCGTGCAGCCCCTGCTCGATGCCGTCGTCGACTTCCTGCCGTCGCCGGTCGATCGCGGCGCGGTCGAAGGCATCGACTTCAAGACCGAAGAGCCGACCACCCGCAATCCGACGGACGAAGATCCGTTCGCGATGCTCGCCTTCAAGATCATGGACGACCCCTTCGTCGGCACGATCACCTTCTGCCGTATCTATTCGGGCAAGGTCGAAGCCGGCCAGGGCGTCATCAACTCGACCCGCGACAAGAAGGAGCGCGTCGGTCGCATGCTCCTGATGCATGCGAACAACCGTGAGGACATCAAGGAGGCTTATGCCGGCGACATCGTCGCCCTGGCCGGCCTCAAGGACGTCCGCACCGGCGACACGCTCTGCGATCCCGCCCACGCGGTCATCCTGGAGCGCATGGAGTTCCCCGAGCCGGTCATCACGATCGCGATCGAGCCGAAGTCCAAGGCCGACCAGGAGAAGCTGGGCCTCGCCCTGTCGAAGCTCGCGAACGAGGATCCGTCCTTCCGCGTGTCGACCGACCAGGAGAGCGGCCAGACCATCCTGAAGGGCATGGGCGAGCTCCATCTCGACATCAAGGTCGACATCCTGAAGCGCACCTACAAGGTCGATGCCAACATCGGCGCGCCGCAGGTTGCCTATCGCGAGACGCTGACCAAGAAGGCCGAGATCGACTACACCCACAAGAAGCAGACCGGCGGCACGGGCCAGTTCGCCCGCGTCAAGCTCGTCATCGAGCCGAACGAGACCGGCAAGGGCTTCGAGTTCGAGTCGAAGGTCGTCGGCGGCTCGGTGCCGAAGGAGTATATCCCCGGCGTCGAGAAGGGCCTGAACTCGGTCATCGGCTCGGGCGTTCTTGCCGGCTTCCCGGTGGTGGACGTCAAGGTCACGCTGATCGACGGCGCCTTCCACGAGGTCGACTCGTCGGCTCTCGCCTTCGAAATCGCATCCCGTGCGGCGCTGCGCGAAGGTCTGCAGAAGGGCGGCTCCGTGCTGCTCGAGCCGATCATGAAGGTCGAAGTCGTGACCCCGGAAGACTATACCGGCTCGGTCATCGGCGACCTGAACTCGCGTCGTGGCCAGATCCAGGGCCAGGACATGCGCGGCAACGCCGTCGTGATCAACGCGATGGTGCCGCTGGCGAACATGTTCGGCTACGTCAACCAGCTGCGTTCGTTCTCGCAAGGTCGCGCGAACTACACGATGCAGTTCGACCATTATGAGCAGGTGCCGTCGGCAGTCGCCGCCGAGGTCCAGGCCAAGTACGCCTGAACCCGCACCGAACCGACTGAACGTTTGAACAAGATCTGACGGAGGCTACGATGGCCAAAGAGAAATTCGCTCGTACGAAGCCGCACTGCAACATTGGCACGATTGGTCACGTCGACCATGGCAAGACGTCTTTGACGGCTGCGATCACGAAGGTGCTGGCCGAGACCGGCGGTGCGTCGTTCACGGCGTATGACCAGATCGACAAGGCGCCTGAGGAGAAGGCCCGCGGCATCACGATCTCGACGGCGCACGTCGAGTACGAGACCCCGGCTCGCCACTATGCGCATGTCGACTGCCCCGGCCACGCCGACTATGTGAAGAACATGATCACGGGCGCGGCGCAGATGGACGGCGCGATCCTGGTCGTGTCGGCGGCCGACGGCCCGATGCCGCAGACCCGCGAGCACATCCTGCTGGCGCGCCAGGTCGGCGTTCCCGCGCTGGTGGTGTTCATGAACAAGGTCGACCTGGTCGACGACGCCGAACTGCTCGAGCTGGTGGAGATGGAGATCCGCGAGCTCCTGTCGAAGTACGACTTCCCGGGCGACGACATCCCGATCACCAAGGGCTCGGCCAAGGCGGCTCTGGACAACGTCACGCCGGAGATCGGCCATGACGCGGTGCTGGCGCTGATGAAGACGGTCGACGACTACATCCCGCAGCCTGAGCGTCCGATCGACCAGCCGTTCCTGATGCCGGTCGAGGACGTGTTCTCGATCTCGGGCCGCGGCACGGTGGTGACCGGCCGCGTCGAGCGCGGCATCGTCAAGGTCGGCGAGGAAATCGAGATCGTCGGTCTGAAGGACACGGTCAAGACGACGGTGACGGGCGTCGAGATGTTCCGCAAGCTGCTGGACCAGGGCCAGGCTGGCGACAACATCGGCGCGCTGCTGCGCGGCACGAAGCGCGAGGACGTCGAGCGCGGCCAGGTGCTGTGCAAGCCGGGCTCGGTGAAGCCGCACACGAAGTTCAAGGCCGAGGCCTACATCCTGACGAAGGAAGAGGGTGGCCGTCACACGCCGTTCTTCACCAACTACCGCCCGCAGTTCTACTTCCGCACGACGGACGTGACCGGCGTGGTGACGCTGCCCGAGGGCACGGAGATGGTGATGCCGGGCGACAACATCTCGATGGAGGTGACCCTGATCGCCCCGATCGCGATGGAAGAGAAGCTGCGCTTCGCCATCCGCGAAGGCGGACGTACCGTCGGCGCCGGCGTCGTCGCCAGCATCATCGCGTAACGCGTTTGCGTGAGGGCGAAGGCCCTGCAGGGGCTTTCGCCTTTTCACGTCACGGAGAAATAAGACCATGAACGGTCAGAACATTCGGATCCGCCTCAAGGCGTTCGACCACCGCATCCTCGACGCGTCCACGCGCGAGATCGTGTCGACCGCGAAGCGGACGGGCGCTCAGGTCCGCGGGCCGATTCCGCTGCCCACGCTCATCGAGAAGTTCACCGTCAACCGCTCGCCGCACATCGACAAGAAGTCGCGCGAGCAGTTTGAGATGCGGACCCACAAGCGGGTTCTCGACATCGTCGACCCGACCCCGCAGACGGTCGACGCCCTCATGAAGCTCGATCTCGCCGCCGGCGTCGACGTCGAAATCAAGCTCTGATCCGATTTGAACGGGTCCTCTGTTTCCGGTTCCGCCGGATGGACATGACCCCAAGGGAAGGTATGCACCGATGCGTTCCGGTGTGATTGCACAGAAAGTCGGGATGACCCGCATCTTCACCGATGCCGGCGAACATATCCCGGTCACCGTGCTGAAGCTCGACAGCTGCCAGGTTGTCGCGCATCGCACGAAAGAGAAGAACGGCTACGTGGCCGTGCAGCTGGGCTCCGGCACGGCGAAGGTGAAGAATGTCTCGAAGGCGGAGCGCGGTCATTTCGCGGTCGCCACGGTCGAGCCGAAGCGCAAGGTGGTCGAGTTCCGCGTCAGCGATGACGCCCTGATCCCCGTCGGCGCCGAGCTGACCGCGGACCACTTCGTCGTCGGCCAGTTCGTCGACGTCTCCGGCACCACCACCGGCAAGGGTTTCGCCGGCGGTATGAAGCGCTGGAACTTCGGCGGTCTGCGCGCCACGCACGGCGTCTCGGTCTCGCACCGTTCGATCGGTTCGACCGGCGGCCGCCAAGATCCGGGCAAGACCTTCAAGAACAAGAAGATGCCGGGCCATCTCGGCGCCGAGCGCGTCACCACGCAGAACCTGCGCGTCGTCCAGACGGATGCCGAGCGTGGTCTGATCCTCGTCGAGGGCGCCGTTCCCGGCGTTGCCGGCGGCTGGATCCATGTCCGCGACGCCATCAAGCGCGCCCTGCCGAAGGATGCGCCGCTGCCGGGCAAGTTCAAGGTTTCCGGCGAGGCCAAGGCGGACGAGGCTCCTGCGGCCCAGGCTGAGGAGAACGCGTGATGAAGTTCGATATCACCACTCTCGAGGGCAAGTCGGCCGGTTCGGTCGAGCTGTCGGATGAGGTGTTCGGCCTCGAGCCGCGCGCCGATCTGCTCGCCCGCATGGTCCGCTATCAGCTTGCCAAGCGCCGCGCCGGGACTCACAAGTCCAAGGGCCGCTCGGAAGTCGATCGCACCCGCAAGAAGATCTACAAGCAGAAGGGCACCGGCGGCGCTCGCCACGGCGCGGCTTCGGCTCCGCAGTTCCGCGGCGGCGGCAAGGCCTTCGGCCCCGTGCTGCGCGACCACACTCACGATCTTCCCAAGAAGGTCCGTGCGCTCGCCCTGCGCCATGCGCTCTCGGCCAAGGCCAAGGACGCCGGCATCATCGTCATCGACGACGTGAAGCTCGACGAGCCGAAGACCAAGGTGCTACTCGGCCATTTCGGCAAGCTCGACCTGTCGAGCGCGCTGATCGTCGGCGGCGCCGAGATCGATACCAACTTCGGCCTGGCTGCCCGCTCGATCCCGAATGTCGACGTGCTGCCGGTCCAGGGCATCAACGTCTATGACATCCTGCGTCGCGACAAGCTCGTCCTGACGCGCGCGGCTGTCGATGCGCTGGAGGCGCGCTTCAAATGAGCCAGTCCAAGAATCTGGACCCGCGCCACTACGATGTGATCGTGGCGCCGGTCATCACCGAGAAGGCGACGATGCTCTCCGAGCACAACAAGGTCGTCTTCAAGGTTGCGCGCACCGCGACCAAGCCGCAGATCAAGGCGGCGATCGAGAAGCTCTTCGACGTCAAGGTCAAGAGCGTCAACACGATCGTCACCGAAGGCAAGGTCAAGGTCTTCCGTGGCCGCCTCGGCCAGCGCTCGGACGTCAAGAAGGCCGTTGTGACCCTCGAAGAGGGCCACTCGATCGACGTGACCACGGGCCTCTGAGGGAAGGATCGCCATCATGGCTTTGAAACACTTCAAGCCGATCACGCCGAGCCTTCGCCAGCTCGTGATCGTCGACCGCAGCGAGCTCTACAAGGGCAAGCCGGTCAAGGTGCTGACCGAGGGCAAGAGCTCCTCGGGCGGCCGTAACAACCTCGGCCGCATCACCGTCCGCTTCCGCGGCGGTGGCCACAAGCGCACGCTTCGCCTCGTCGACTTCAAGCGTCGCGGCAAGGACGGCATCCCGGCGACCGTCGAGCGGCTCGAGTACGATCCGAACCGCACGGCCTTCATCGCCCTGATCAAGTATCAGGACGGCGAACAGGCCTACATCCTGGCGCCGCAGCGCCTGGCTGTCGGCGACACGGTCATCTCGGGTGAGTCGGTCGACGTGAAGCCCGGCAACGCGGCTCCGATGGGCTCGCTGCCGATCGGCACGATCGTCCACAACGTCGAGCTCAAGATCGGCAAGGGCGGCGCTTTGGCCCGTTCGGCCGGCAACTACGCTCAGATCGTCGGTCGCGACCAGGGCTACGTCATCGTTCGCCTGAACTCCGGCGAGCAGCGCCTGATCTCGGGCCAGTGCTACGCCACGGTCGGCGCCGTCTCGAACCCGGATCACATGAACCGGAACGACGGCAAGGCCGGTCGCTCTCGCTGGCTCGGCCGCCGTCCGCATAACCGCGGCGTCTCGATGAACCCGGTCGACCATCCGCACGGCGGTGGTGAAGGCCGGACCTCGGGCGGCCGTCACCCGGTTACGCCCTGGGGTCTGCCGACCAAGGGCAAGAAGACCCGCTCGAACAAGCGGACCGATACGTTCATCGTGTCGAGCCGTCACGCCCGCAAGAAGAAGAACTGAGGTCCGTCATGGCGCGTTCGCTTTGGAAAGGTCCGTTTGTCGACGGATACCTCCTGAAGAAGGCCGAGGTCGCCAGGACCTCGGGCCGCAATGAAGTTATCAAGATCTGGAGCCGACGCTCCACGATCCTGCCGCAGTTCGTCGGTCTGACGTTCGGCGTTTACAACGGCCAGAAGCATGTGCCGGTGTCCGTGTCCGAGGAGATGGTGGGCCACAAGTTCGGCGAGTTCTCGCCGACGCGCACCTTCCACGGCCACGCTGCCGACAAGAAGGCGAAGAGGAAGTAAGCCATGGGTAAAGCATCAGCCCCCCGTGCGCTGCCGGACAACGAAGCGATTGCGATTGCCCGCAACCTTCGCGTCTCGCCGCAGAAGCTGAACCTCGTCGCTCAGCTGATCCGTGGCAAGAAGGTCGCGACGGCTCTCGCCGATCTCGAGTTCTCGCGCAAGCGCATCGCGAACGACGTTCGCAAGTGCCTGCAGAGCGCGATCGCCAACGCCGAGAACAATCATGATCTCGACGTCGACGATCTCGTCGTTGCCCAGGCCTTCGTCGGCAAGGCGCTCGTGATGAAGCGCTTCCACGCCCGCGCCCGCGGCCGTGGCGCCCGTATCATGAAGCCGTTCTCGAACATCACGATCGTGGTGCGCGAGCAGGCTGCGCAGGCCTGAGGAGAGAACGATGGGTCAGAAAATCAATCCGATCGGCCTTCGCCTCGGCATCAATCGCACCTGGGATTCGCGCTGGTTCGCGAGCAAGGGCGAGTACGGCAAGCTGCTGCATGAGGACATGGCCATCCGCGCCGCCCTCATGAAGCTGCTGAAGCAGGCCGCCGTCTCGAAGATCATCATCGAGCGTCCGCACAAGAAGTGCCGCGTCACCATCCACTCGGCGCGTCCGGGCGTGGTGATCGGCAAGAAGGGTGCAGACATCGAGAAGCTCCGCAAGGAAGTCTCGAAGCTCACCAAGGCCGATGTCACGATCAACATCGTCGAGGTGCGCAAGCCCGAGATCGACGCCACGCTGGTTGCCGACTCGATCGCGCAGCAGCTCGAGCGCCGCGTCGCCTTCCGTCGCGCCATGAAGCGCGCCGTGCAGTCGGCGATGCGTCTGGGCGCCGAGGGCATCCGCATCAACTGCTCGGGCCGTCTCGGCGGCGCCGAGATCGCCCGCCTCGAATGGTACCGTGAGGGCCGCGTGCCGCTGCATACGCTGCGCGCCGACGTCGACTACGGCGTCGCCACCGCTTTCACGACCTACGGGACGTGCGGCATCAAGGTCTGGATCTTCAAGGGCGAGATCCTGGAACACGACCCGATGGCCCAGGACAAGCGCCTCTCCGACGAGGGCGGCCGTTCCGGCGGCCGTGACCGCGATCACCGCGATCGCGATCGTCGCGAGCAGGCTGCGTAAGGCTGATCGAGAAGAGCCATGCTGCAACCAAAACGCACCAAGTTCCGCAAGCAGTTCAAGGGACGCATCCACGGCGTCGCCAAGGGCGGCACGGACCTCAACTTCGGCCAGTTCGGCCTGAAGGCCCAGGAGCCCGAGCGCGTCACCGCCCGGCAGATCGAGGCGGCCCGCCGCGCGATCACCCGTGCCATGAAGCGCGTCGGCCGTGTCTGGATCCGCGTCTTCCCGGACGTGCCGGTTTCCAAGAAGCCGACCGAAGTCCGCATGGGTAAGGGCAAGGGTTCGCCCGAGTTCTGGGCGGCCAAGGTCAAGCCGGGCCGGATCATGTTCGAGCTCGACGGCGTGTCCGAGGAGATCGCCCGCGAGGCGCTCCGTCTCGGCGCCGCCAAGCTGCCGATCAAGACCCGCTTCATCCAGCGCATCGCCGAGTAAGGGAGGGCGACATGAAAAGCACACAGCGTCTTTCCGACCTGAAGTCGATGAGCACGGATCAGCTCCATGACGAGCTGCTCAAGCTGAAGAAGGAGCAGTTCAACCTGCGCTTCCAGAAGGCTACGGGCCAGCTCGAGAACTCCGCGCGCGTCACCGAGCTGCGCAAGGACATCGCCCGCATCAAGACGCTGCAACGGTCGAAGGCCGTTGCGGCCAGCGCGTGAGGAGAGAATAATGCCTAAGCGCGTACTGCAGGGCGTCGTCGTCAGCGACAAGCAGAACAAAACTGTTGTCGTGAAGGTCGAGCGGCGTTATACGCACCCGCTCCTCAAGAAGACGGTTCGCCGCACGAAGAACTATCACGCCCACAACGAGGCGGGTTCGTTCAAGATCGGCGACACGGTGTGGATCGAGGAGTCCAAGCCGATTTCCAAGCTGAAAAGCTGGGTTGTGCTCGACAGCGCCCCCAAGGCGTGAGGCGAGACCGCTTTGCCCGGCCCCGAATCAGGGGCGGGCAGGGCGCCCGTAGGAAGCCGGACATGTTTCTCCGCAAAGGTGGAAACCACTTTTGCGGATCACGTTTTGTTTTGAGGCCAGGGGGCGATCGACCCCCGTCAGTCGTAGTCCCGGGCAGCGCTGAGGCGGTCCGGGAAACCGCCTGATACACAGATTGGAAGGATCAAGGCCATGATCCAGGTGCAGACGAATCTCGACGTCGCCGACAATTCCGGCGCGCGTCGTGTGATGTGCATCAAGGTTCTGGGCGGATCGAAGCGCAAGTACGCCGGTGTCGGCGACATCATCGTCGTTTCGATCAAGGAAGCCATTCCGCGCGGTCGCGTGAAGAAGGGCGACGTCATGAAGGCGGTCGTCGTTCGCACCGCCAAGGACGTCAAGCGCGCAGACGGTTCGGTGATCCGCTTCGACCGCAATGCGGCGGTGCTGATCAACAACCAGAAGGAGCCGGTCGGCACGCGTATCTTCGGACCGGTTCCGCGCGAGCTGCGCGCCAAGAACCACATGAAGATCATCTCGCTGGCGCCGGAGGTGCTGTGATGGCTGCGAAGATCAAGAAGGGCGACAAGGTCGTCGTGCTCGCAGGCCGCGACAAGGGCAAGTCGGGCGAAGTGCTGCAGGTCCTGCCGAAGGATGCCCGCGCCGTCGTGCGTGGTGTCAACCTCGTCAAGCGCCACACCAAGCAGTCGCAGACGTCCGAGGGTGGCATCATCTCGAAAGAGGCCACCATCGACCTGTCGAACATCGCCGTGGCCGATCCGAAGGACGGCAAGCCGACCCGCGTTGGTTTCAAGGTGCTCGATGACGGCCGCAAGGTTCGTTTCGCCAAGCGTTCGGGGGATCTGATCGATGGCTGAGGCTCAGCAGGCGGCTCTCTCGCCGCGCATGAAGAAGCATTACGAGGACGTCGTTCGTCCCGCGATGATCGCCGAATTCGGCTACAAGAACGTCATGGAAGTGCCGACGATCGAGAAGATCGTCATCAACATGGGCGTTGGCGAAGCGACGGCCGACCGCAAGAAGGTCGACAACGCCGCCGGCGATCTCGCCATGATTGCCGGCCAGAGGCCGGTCATCACGAAGTCCCGCCTCGCCATCGCCGGCTTCAAGCTGCGCGAGAACATGGCGGTGGGCTGCAAGGTCACGCTGCGCAAGACCAAGATGTTCGAGTTCGTCGACCGGCTCGTCACCATCGCCTTGCCGCGCGTGCGCGACTTCCGGGGCCTGAACCCGAAGTCGTTCGACGGGCGCGGCAACTTCGCGCTCGGGATCAAGGAGCACATCGTGTTTCCGGAGATCAACTACGACAAGGTCGACCAGGTCTGGGGCATGGACGTGATCGTCTGCACGACTGCGAAGTCGGACGACGAGGCGCGCGCCTTGCTCAAGCACTTCAACTTCCCGTTCCGGCAGTGAACCTAAGCGTTCATACGCGGAAACCAGGAGAGATCGATGGCTAAGAAAAGCTCCGTCGAGAACAACGAGCGCCGCAGGAAGCTGGTGAAGAAATTCGCCGGCCGCCGGGCCCGTTTGCTCGCAATTGCCAATGACGACAACCAGCCCATGGACGAGCGCTTCCTCGCTCGCCTCAAGCTGGCTGAACTGCCGCGCAACTCGGCCAAGATCCGCATCCGCAATCGTTGCGAGGTGACGGGTCGTCCGCGCGCTTTTTATCGCAAGCTCAAGATGTCGCGTGTCGCGCTGCGTGAGCTCGGTAACAAGGGGCTGGTTCCCGGCCTCGTGAAATCGAGCTGGTGAGGAGTACTGGACAATGGCAATCATTGATCCGCTCGGCGATATGCTGACCCGCATCCGCAATGCGCAGATGCGTCGCAAGTCCCGCGTTTCCACCCCTGGCTCGAAGCTGCGCGCCCGCGTGCTCGACGTGCTGCAGTCCGAGGGCTATATCCGCGGCTACAGCCAGACCGAGTTCGGCAACGGCCGGACGGAGTTCGACATCGAGCTGAAGTATCACGAGGGCCAGCCGGTCATCCGGTCGATCTCGCGTGTTTCGAAGCCCGGCCGTCGCGTTTACTCGTCGGTCGAGACAATGCCGCGCGTGGCCGATGGCCTCGGCGTGACGATCGTCTCGACCCCGCGTGGCGTTATGGCCGATCATGTGGCCCGCGAGCAGAACGTGGGCGGCGAAGTGCTCTGCAAGGTCTTCTGACCTTTCAGGCGCCCCGCTCATCTTCAGGAGAGATCCAATGTCTCGTATCGGTAAGAAGCCGGTCTCGGTTCCCGCAGGCGTCACCGCCACGGTCACCGGCCAGCTGGTCAAGGTCAAGGGCTCGAAGGGCGAGCTCTCCTTCGAGGTGCCCGAGGACGTCTCGGTCGCCATGGAGGACGGTGCGATCGCGGTTCAGCCGCGTTCGCAGTCGAAGCGCGCCCGTGCGCTCTGGGGCACCTCGCGTGCCCGCATCAACAACCTCGTTGTCGGCACCACCGCCGGCTTCGAGAAGCGCCTCGAGATCAACGGCGTCGGCTACAAGGCCGCCGTCGCTGGCAAGGTGCTGAAGCTGTCGCTCGGCTACAGCCACGATATCGACTATGAGATCCCGGCCGGTGTCGCGATCACGACGCCGAAGCCGACGGAGATCGTCGTCGTCGGCATCGACAAGCAGGTCGTCGGCCAGACCGCCGCGGAGATCCGCGACTATCGTGGCCCCGAGCCCTACAAGGGCAAGGGCGTCAAGTACGCCGGCGAGTTCATCTTCCGCAAGGAAGGCAAGAAGAAGTAAGGACGCCAGCCATGAGCAAGCAGAACGATGTGACTGCGCGCCGCAAGGCCCGCGTCCGCCGCGCGATCAAGGCGGTTGCCAACGGCCGCCCGCGCCTTTCGGTGCACCGCACCGGCAAGCAGATCTATGCGCAGGTCATCGACGACGTGAAGGGGGTCACCCTGGCCTCGGCCTCGTCGCTCGACAAGGATCTGCGCGGCGATATCAAGTCCGGCGCCAACGTCGAGTCGGCCGCCATCATCGGCAAGATCGTCGCCGAGCGCGCGGTCAAGGCCGGCGTGACGGACGTGGTCTTCGACCGTGGCCCGTACATGTACCACGGCCGCGTCAAGGCGCTGGCCGAGGCAGCCCGCGAGGGCGGCCTGAGCTTCTGAGGCTACCGGGTTTCGCCCGGCCCGGCGTTCGCGCGCCGGCCGGGCGGCATCCGTTTTCAGGCTTCCCCCAGGCAATGAGGCCGAAGGGGATTTGCTCGAGCGAGCGGCGGAGCCTCAGGCTCTCGTCGCGCAAGTAAGAGGACAGAGATGGCTAGAGAGCCGCGTGAGCGTCGGGATAGCGAAGATTCCGAATTCGTGGATAAGCTCGTCCACATCAACCGTGTCGCCAAGGTGGTGAAGGGTGGTCGTCGCTTCGGCTTCGCCGCGCTCGTCGTCGTCGGCGACCAGAAGGGCCGCGTCGGCTTCGGCCACGGCAAGGCCCGTGAAGTTCCCGAGGCGATCCGCAAGGCGACGGAAGCCGCCAAGCGCGGCCTCGTCCGCATCCCGCTGCGCGAGGGCCGCACCCTCCATCACGACGTGCAGGGCCGCCATGGCGCCGGCAAGGTCGTGCTGCGCGCGGCTCCGGCCGGTACCGGCATCATCGCCGGCGGCCCGATGCGCGCCGTCTTCGAGGCGGTCGGCATGCAGGACGTCGTGTCCAAGTCGCTCGGCTCCTCGAACCCCTACAACCTCGTGCGCGCCACTTTCGACGCGCTGAAGAACGAGGACAGCCCGCGCTCCGTCGCGGCCCGTCGCTCGCTCAAGGTTTCGGCCCTGCAGACCCGTCGCCGCGATGCCGGCACGGATGCGGCTGCGGAAGCGTGAGGAGGGATTCATGGCAAAGGCTGAGAAGACCCTGACCGTCGAGCAGATCGGCTCCCCGATCCGCCGCGACGCCACCCAGCGCCAGACCCTGATCGGTCTCGGCCTGAACAAGATCCGCCGCCGCTCGACCCTCCAGGACACCCCCGCGGTGCGTGGCATGGTCGAGAAGGTCAAGCACCTCGTGCGCGTCGTCGACGCGAATTGAGGAGGGCGACACATGAAACTCAACGAGATTCGTGACAACGAAGGCGCTCTCAAGGAGCGCATCCGCGTCGGCCGTGGTATCGGCTCGGGCAAGGGCAAGACCGGTGGCCGCGGCGTGAAGGGTCAGACCTCGCGCGCCGGTGTCGCCATCAAGGGCTTCGAAGGCGGCCAGATGCCGCTGTATCGTCGCCTGCCCAAGCGCGGCTTCAACAACCTGTTCAGCAAGGATCTGAACGAGGTGAACCTCGGCCGCATCCAGCAGGCCGTCGAAGCCGGTAAGCTCGATGCCAAGGGTGCTGTCACCATCGAGGCGCTCGTCGCCGCCGGTGTCATCACCCGTCAGGCCAAGGATGGCGTCAAGATCCTCGGCGTCGGCGAGCTCAAGACCAAGCTCGCTTTCGAGGTGGCCGGCGCGTCCAAGTCGGCCGTCGCGGCGATCGAGAAGGCGGGCGGCACGGTCAAGATTCTGGCTGCCGCTTCACAGGCGTGATCCTAACGCCTACATGACGTTTGCGAACGGCGGCCGGGCCAGCGCCCAGGCCGCCGTTCGACTGTTTGACGCAAGGCACGCGACCCGAAAACGCACCGCGAGCGCGGCGGGGGATGTGCTTCAATGACTGACTTGAGACCCAAGGACCGGACGCATGGCATCGGCGGCTGAACAGCTTGCGGCAAACCTCAACTTCGGGGCCTTCGCCAAGGCGGACGAACTGAAGAAGCGGATCTGGTTCACGCTGGGGGCGCTCGTCGTCTACCGGCTCGGCACCTATATACCGCTGCCCGGCATGAACCCCGACGCGGTGGCGGACCTGTTCCGCCAGTCGCAGAGCGGCGTGCTCGGCATGTTCAACATGTTCTCGGGCGGCGCCGTCGGCCGTCTCGCCATCTTCGCGCTGGCTATCATGCCGTACATCTCGGCCTCGATCATCGTCCAGCTGCTGTCCAGCGTCATCCCGACCTTCGAGGCGCTGAAGAAGGAAGGCGAGCAGGGCCGCAAGACCCTCAACCAGTACACGCGCTACCTGACGCTGGTGCTGGCCGTATTCCAGGCCTATGCGATCGGCGTCGGCCTGCAGGGCTCGGGCAATCTGGTGCTGGAGCCGGGGCCGTTCTTCCTGCTCTCGACGACGCTCACGCTCGTCGGCGGCACGATGTTCCTGCTCTGGCTCGGCGAACAGATCACCAGCCGCGGCATCGGCAACGGCACCTCGATGATCATCTTCGCGGGCATCATCGCCGAATTCCCGTCGCAGCTCGCCCAGACCCTCGAACTCGGCCGGCAGGGCGCGATCTCGACCGGGCTGCTGCTCGGCGTGCTGGTCATGGCGGTCTGCGTCATCGCCTTCTGCGTGTTCATGGAGCGTGCTCAGCGCCGCCTGCTGATCAACTACCCGAAGCGCCAGGTCGGCAACCGCATGTATGAGGGCCAGACCTCGTTCCTGCCGCTGAAGCTCAACACCTCCGGCGTCATCCCGCCGATCTTCGCCTCGTCGCTGCTGCTCCTGCCGACGACGATCGCGAGCTTCTCGCAGGCTTCGGGCGGGACGGGCTTCCTCTCCATCATCGCGACCTATCTCGCGCATGGCCGGCCGCTGTTCATGATCCTCTACGCGGCGCTGATCATCTTCTTCTGCTTCTTCTACACCGCGATCGTGTTCAACCCGGTCGAGACGGCGGACAACCTCAAGAAGCATGGCGGCTTCATGCCGGGCATCCGCCCCGGCGAGCGCACGGCCGAGCATATCGACCGTATCCTCACCCGCATCACCGTGCTCGGCGCCGGCTATCTGACGATCGTCTGCCTTATCCCCGAGTTCATGATCACCTATGCTCAGATCCCGATCATCCTGCTGGGCGGCACTTCGCTGCTCATCGTGGTGACGACGACGATGGACACCGTGGCTCAAGTTCACGGACATCTGCTGGCCCATCAGTACGAAGGGCTGGTCAAGAAGGCCAAATTGCGAGGAGCGAGGCGCTAAATGCGGTTGATTTTCCTGGGGCCGCCGGGGGCGGGCAAAGGCACTCAGGCGGCGCGCATCGTCGCGAAGCATGGCATTCCGCAACTCTCGACCGGTGACATGCTGCGCGCGGCTGTCAGCGCCGGCACGCCGATCGGCCAGAAGGCCAAGGCCGTGATGGATGCGGGCGGGCTCGTCTCCGACGAGATCGTCATCGGCATCGTCGCCGACCGCATCGAAGAGGCGGATGCCAAGAAGGGCTTCATCCTCGACGGCTTCCCGCGGACGCTGGCGCAGGCCGAGGCGCTCGACCGGATGCTGGAGAGCAAGGGCGTGAAGCTCGACGCCGTGCTGGAACTCAAGGTCGACCAGAGCAAGCTCGTCGACCGTATCGTCCGCCGCGCCGAAGAGGCGAAAGCCGCCGGCCAGCCGGTGCGCAAGGATGATGATCCGGAAGTCTTCAAGACCCGGCTCGAGGCCTATAACCGCGATACGGCGGTGGTTGCGCCCTATTATGAGAAGCGCGGTCAGCTGACCCCGATCGACGGCATGCAGCCGATCGACAGCGTCTCCGAAGTGATCGCGAACGCATTGTCCGTGGCGGCGCAGGGCTGATCCGCCGGCGGCCACAAACTCGAAGCAGATACCGAACCCGGACAGGCCGAACGGCCTCTCCGGGTTTTTTCGTTCGGCGGTGCGCTTTTGCGTGCCGGCCTTTGTCTTTTCTCGGCCTGCCCGTGCGTTGACAGGCACAGGCCCGCCGGATGTGCTGACTGCAAGCCGCGAAAAGCGGTGTGAAGCGCCCGTCGACCGGGAGCGAAGCGGTTTTCCGGTCCGGCGCAGGACAGGGAGCAGGCGCATGACGACGAGATGGGGTGCATTGCTGGTCGCCAGCACGCTGGCGCTGATGCCGGCTGCGGCGCGGGCGCAGGATGCGGTCAAGATCGGCATCCTCAACGACCAGTCGGGCAACTATGCCGAATTCGGCGGGCTTGGCTCGGTCGAGGCGGCGAAGCTGGCGATCGAGGATTTCGGCGGTTCGGTGCTTGGCAAGCCAATCGAGATCGTCGCGGCCGACCACCAGAACAAGCCCGACGTCGCCGCCGGACTGGCGCGGCGCTGGTACGATGTCGACGGCGTCACCGCCATCGCCGACCTAACGAACTCGGCGGTCGCGCTGGCCGTAGGCGGGATCGCCAAGGAACGCCAGAAGGTCGCGCTCTACAATGGGCCGGCGACGACCCGGCTGTTCAACGAGGATTGCTCGGCGACCGGCTTCATGTGGACCTTCGACACCGCGACCTCGGCCAAGGGCACGGCGCTGTCGGTGCTGCGCGAGGGCGGCGACAGCTGGTACATCATTGCCGCCGACTATGCCTTCGGCCATCAGCTTACCGCGGATATCGAGGCCATCGTCGCGGCCAATGGCGGCAAGACGCTCGGCACGGTGCGGGCGCCGCTCTCCACGCCGGACTTCTCCTCCTTCCTGCTGCAGGCGCAGGCCTCGAAGGCGAAGATCGTCGCCTTCGCCAATGCCGGCACAGACACGATCAACTCGGTCAAGCAAGCCGGCGAGTTCGGCCTCGTCGATGGCGGGCAGAAGCTCGCCGCGATGGTCGTGGTGCTGAGCGACGTGCACGGCCTCGGCCTCGACAAGGCCAAGGGGCTGATCACCACCACCGCTTATTATCACGATGCCGACAAGCCGAGCCGCGACTGGGCGGACCGCTATATGGCGCGAACGAAGAAGATGCCGGGCATGATCCAGGCCAGCGTCTATTCCTCGGTGCTGCACTATCTCAAGGCGGTGAAGGCGGCGGGCACTGCCGCGGGTCCTGCGGTTGCCGCAAAGATGCGGGAGATGCCGGTCGAGGATTTCTATGCGCCCGGTGCCAAGGTCCGCGAAGACGGGCGGCTGATGAACGACATGCTGCTGGTCGAGGTTAAGGCGCCGGCGGCCTCGAAGGCTCCATGGGACTACTTCAAGGTCGTCCGCAGGATCCCGGCATCCGAGATCATCGCGCCGCTTTCGGAGAGCAAGTGCAGCTTGGTGAAGAAGTAAGCGGTCGCACTCAGGCGCGTCATTCCGGGCGGAGCAAAGCGGAGACCCGGAATCCATCGTAAAGCACGGTACTCTTCGATGGATTCCGGATCGGCGCGGCTTCGCCGCTTGTCCGGAATGACGGAGCCCCGTATGGCAGCGTTGGCTACGGCCTTGACCTGACAGTGCTTCGGCCGCTTTGCCGGCCTTGGCATGTTTCTTGGGTGCGAGGGTTGACTCGTGTCGCCCGACCGGTTAACGACCCGCCATCCGGTTCCAATGGGAGCGATGCCGTTACCCTCGCGAGAGGGGGCGACGTCGCGTTACTGCGTGGAGCCGTTCAACGTCCTGCATGAGCCGGCCTCCACCGGACGCAGGATTTTTTCCCACCGCCGGAGTGCCATCGGGCATGCCGGCCGACATGGAGATGAGACCATGGCTCGTATCGCGGGCGTTAACATTCCGACCGGCAAGCGCGTCGTCATCGGCCTTCAGTACATCCACGGCATTGGTTCGGCCAAGGCTCAGGAGATCTGCGAGAAGGTCGGCATCGCCGCCGAGCGCCGCGTCAACCAGCTGACCGACGCCGAAGTGCTTCAGATCCGTGAGGCGATCGACCGCGACTATCTCGTCGAGGGCGATCTGCGCCGTGAAGTCTCGATGAACATCAAGCGCCTGATGGACCTTGGCTGCTATCGCGGCCTGCGCCATCGCCGCTCGCTGCCGGTCCGCGGCCAGCGCACGCACACCAACGCCCGCACCCGCAAGGGTAAGGCGAAGCCGATCGCCGGCAAGAAGAAGTGAGTTTCGGCGGGCCGGCTAACCGGCCCGCTGTATTTACGCCGGCTGACCCGTATCGGGCGGCCGGCATCCCCAGCGCCTGGCATGACGGGCGCGCCTGAAGGATGGAAGAAGAGATATGGCTAAGGAAGCCCAGCGCGTCCGTCGTCGCGAACGCAAGAACATCGTCTCCGGCGTCGCGCATGTGAACGCCTCGTTCAACAACACCATGATCACCATCACCGACGCGCAGGGCAACACGATCTCGTGGTCCTCGGCCGGCACGATGGGCTTCAAGGGTTCGCGCAAGTCGACCCCTTATGCCGCGCAGGTCGCCGCCGAAGACGCCGCCCGCAAGGCTGCCGAGCACGGCATGCGCACCCTCGAGGTCGAGGTGACGGGTCCGGGTTCGGGCCGCGAATCGGCGCTGCGCGCACTGCAGGCCGCGGGTTTCACCGTGACCTCGATCCGCGACGTCACGCCGATCCCGCACAATGGTTGCCGTCCGCGCAAGCGCCGTCGCGTCTGACGTCTGACCATTGCACGAGGCGCCCGCAGGGGCGGGCGCCTGTCCGGGGCGGCGGTGGCCGCCAGATGAATTCAGCACCAGGAGTGCGGTCGTGATCAGCAAGAACTGGCAGGATCTTTCCAAGCCGAACAAGCTCGAAGTCAAGGTCGGAGACGACCCGAAACGTCAGGCCACCGTGATCGCGCGTCCGCTCGAGCGCGGCTTCGGCATGACGCTCGGCAATGCGCTCCGTCGCGTGCTGCTGTCCTCGCTCCAGGGCGCGGCCGTCACCGCCGTCCAGATCGACGGCGTGCTGCACGAGTTCTCCTCGATTCCGGGTGTCCGCGAGGACGTCACCGACATCGTCCTCAACATCAAGGCCGTCGCGGTCAAGATGCAGGGCGAGGGACCGAAGCGCATGACCCTGCGCAAGTCGGGCCCGGGCACCGTCACCGCCGGCGACATCAACACCATCGGCGACGTCTCGATCCTCAACCCCGACCTCGTGCTCTGCACGCTGGACGATGGGGCCGAGATCCGGATGGAGTTTACGGTCAACACCGGCAAGGGCTACGTCCCGGCCGAGCAGAACCGTCCCGAGGACGCGCCGATCGGCCTGATCCCGGTCGACAGCCTGTACTCGCCGGTCAAGAAGGTTTCCTACCGCGTCGAGAACACCCGCGAGGGCCAGAACCTCGACAAGGATTCGTTGACCCTCCAGATCGAGACCAACGGCTCGGTCACCCCCGAGGACGCGCTGGCGCTCGCCGCCCGCATCCTGCAGGACCAGCTCGCCGTCTTCATCACCTTCGAGGAGCCGCGCAAGGAAGAGGCCGTCTCGACCGCGCCGCAGCTGCCTTTCAACCCGGCGCTGCTCAAGAAGGTCGACGAACTCGAGCTCTCTGTGCGTTCGGCGAACTGCCTGAAGAACGACAACATCGTCTATATCGGCGACCTCATCCAGAAGTCCGAGGGCGAGATGCTGCGCACCCCGAACTTCGGCCGCAAGTCGCTGAACGAGATCAAGGAAGTGCTGGCGACCATGGGCCTGCATCTGGGCATGGACGTCCAGGGCTGGCCGCCGGAGAACATCGAAGAGCTCGCCAAGCGCTTCGAGGAGCACTACTGAGCCTCAACCGGCGCGGGAGGCATCCCGCGCCATCCCGCCCGGCTCATGCGAGCCGGAGCATAAGGAACGGCCGTTCCGTGGCACGGCGGCCGTAAGCAACGAAGGAGCCAAACAATGCGTCACGGATTCCGCGGCCGCCGTTTCAACCGCACGGCCGAGCATCGCCAGGCGATGTTCGCGAACATGGCCCAGGCCCTGATCAAGCACGAGCAGATCACCACCACGCTGCCGAAGGCGAAGGACCTGCGTCCGGTCGTCGAGAAGCTCATCACGCTCGGCAAGCGCGGCGACCTGCACGCCCGCCGCCAGGCGATCTCGCAGATCAAGGATGTCGCCCTCGTCGCCAAGCTCTTCGCCGTGCTCGGGCCGCGCTACAAGGAGCGCAACGGCGGCTATCTCCGCATCATGAAGGCGGGCTTCCGCTTCGGCGACAACGCTCCGATGGCGATCATCGAGTTCGTCGACCGCGACGTCGACGCCAAGGGCAAGGACTCCGGTCCGGTGTTCACGGCGGAAGACGAAGCGGCCTGATCGGCCTCTGTTCGGTTCGATTTCGGAAAGGGCGGTCTTCGGGCCGCCCTTTCTTTTTGGCTGTGTGGCGCGTCGGCGTGAAATCTCTCAGGCAGGCCGGCGGGCGAGTTCTCCGGCGAGGTCGAGGAGCGCATCGACGGGCTGCGTCGGAAGGTCGTTGTCGGGTGTCACGCCGTAGAGCCCGAAGATGAAATGCGTGGTCTCGTCATGCTCGGCGACGCCCATCGCCCAGCCCGAGAAGAGCCGCTCCACAATCGGCCTTTCTTCCAATATGCGCAGATCGGTATGGCGCGGATCCGCCATGATGCGGCCGTAGGTTTCCCGCACATGGGAAATCTCGCCCTCCAGCACCTGCGCAAACGCATTTCGCGTGACGAGCAGGAACCCGGTGACCCGGTTTTCCTGGTTGGAGCGACGGGCGCTCGCCAGCATTCTGTCGAGTTCCGCGCGTCGGCCGGAGTCGTCGAGGAGGCTGTGGCTGGCGTAGACAAGCCGGGTCAGGCTCATGAGATATGTCCCTGGCGGCTTGCGAAGCCCGCGGAGTTGCACGACATGTCGGTTCGGAACCGCGGCGCGTCGAGATGGGTATATGAAGGACGCTGCACGTCGGTTCATTTCCAACGTGTGCCGGCGGCTTTTTGTTTCACGATGAGGACAGCATGACCGAACGCTTCGCAGGAAACCGCAGGAAGCTGGCCGCCGCCGCGTTCGCATGCGCGCTGGGGGCGGCAGTCGCCCCCTGGCCGGCGCTCGGTCAGGCCCGGCAGGTCCCCGAGACGCGCGAGCAGGTGACGCTGTCCTTCGCGCCGCTGGTGAAGCGCACGGCTTCCTCGGTGGTGAACGTCTACGGGGCGCGCGTCGAGAAGCGGCCGCAGAACCCGTTCATGGACGATCCCTTCTTCCGGCGCTTCTTCGGAGATGGCGGCTTCGGCGTGCCGCGCGAGCGGGTGCAGCGCTCGCTGGGCTCCGGCGTGGTGGTCGACGCGGGCGCGGGCCTCGTGGTGACCAACAACCACGTCATCGAGAACATGAGCGAGGTGAAGGTCGCCTTCGCCGACAAGCGCGAGGTCGAGGCCACGATCCTGCTGCGCGACCCGCGCACCGATCTCGCCGTGCTGAAGCTCGCCGACACCAAGAACCTGTCCGCGATCGAGCTCGCCGATACCGACGAACTCCAGGTCGGCGACATCGTGCTCGCCATGGGCAATCCCTTCGGCGTCGGCCAGACGGTGACGCAGGGCATCGTATCGGCGCTCGCCCGCACGCAGATCGGCGTGGGCGATGCGCAGTCCTTCATCCAGACCGATGCGGCGATCAATCCCGGCAATTCGGGCGGCGCGCTGGTCGACATGAAGGGGCGTGTCGTCGGCATCAACACCGCAATCTATTCGCGCTCGGGCGGCAGCGTAGGCATCGGCTTCGCGATTCCCTCGGCGATGGTGCGTCTTGTCGTCGACAGCGCCAAGGCCGGCGTCAAGACCGTGCGGCGGCCGTGGCTCGGCGCGCGTCTGCAGAGCCTGACCGCCGATGTCGCGGACGGACTCGGGCTCGACCGGCCGGCCGGATCGGTCGTCGCCAGCGTCGTCGAGAAGGGGCCGGCCGATCAGGCAGGCCTGCGCCGGTCCGACGTGGTCCTTTCGGTCGACGGCGCCGCGGTCGATGATCCGGAAGCTTTCGGCTATCGCTTCGCCACAAGGCCGATCGGCGGCACGACCGCGCTCACCGTGCTGCGCGGCGGCAAGAAGATCGACATTGCGATCAAGCTCGTCGCCGCGCCCGAGACGCGGCCGCGCGACGCGGTGAAACTGACCAGCCGTTCCCCGCTCGCGGGCCTGACGGTGGCGAATCTCTCGCCGGCGCTGGCCGAGGAGCTTTCGATCGACACCGGCAATGAAGGTGTCGTCGTCAGCGAGATCGAGGACGGCAGCACCGGCGCCAATATAGGCTTCCAGAAGGGGGACCTGATCATGGCGCTCAACGGCGAGCGGATGGCCAATTCGCGCGAGGTCGAGACCGCCCTGAAGGATCGCAAGCGAGCCTGGGAGGTGACCATCTCCCGCAACGGCCAGACCATCACCTCGGTCTTCCCGGGGTGAGATTCGCGGTTGATCCATGCCGTCATTCCGGGGCCTCGCGGAGCGAGGAGCCCGGAATCCATGAACACCGGACGATTGTGGAAATGGCGGGACGGTGGGGACTTCGATGAACAAGAGCCGTGTTCATGGGTTCCGGGCTCGCTGCTCCGCAGCGCCCCGGAATGACGGTTGTGGTTCCCAGCCATGAGCGATCTCTTCTCCGCCTCGGGGCTCGACAAGTCGGGTCCCCGCCCGCTTGCCGACCGCCTACGGCCAACGACGCTCGCCGAGGTCGCCGGGCAGGAGCATCTGACCGGGCCGGACGGCGCGCTGACGCGGCTCGTCGCCTCCGGCTCTGTCGGCAGCCTGATCTTCTGGGGCCCGCCCGGCACCGGCAAGACCACGGTGGCGCGACTTCTCGCCGGCCTCGTCGATCTCGGCTTCGAGCAGATCAGCGCGATCTTCTCCGGCGTCGCCGATCTCAAGCGGGTGTTCGAAGCGGCGCGTGGGCGCCGGCTGGGCGGCAAGGGCACGCTGCTCTTCGTCGACGAGATCCATCGCTTCAACCGGGCTCAGCTCGACGCCTTCCTGCCCGTCATGGAGGACGGCACGATCACGCTGATTGGCGCGACGACTGAGAACCCGTCCTTCGCGCTCAATGCGGCGCTGCTGTCGCGGGCGCGCGTCCTGACCTTCAAATCGCTGGACGAGGGCTCGCTGCTCTTTCTGCTCGGCCGCGCGGAGGTGCTGGAGAACAGGGAGCTGCCGCTGACGCCGGAAGCGCGGCTGGCGCTCGCGCGCTTCGCCGATGGCGACGGGCGCGCGGTGCTGACGCTGGCAGAGGAGATCTGGCGTGCGGCCAAGCCCGGCGAGATCCTCGACGAAGCCGGCTTGTCGGAGGTTATACAGCGCCGGGCGCCGATCTACGACAAGGCGCAGGACGGCCACTACAATCTGATCTCGGCCCTGCACAAGACGATCCGCGGCTCCGATCCCGATGCCGCGCTCTATTATTTCGCGCGCATGCTCGATGCCGGCGAAGACCCGCGTTTCCTGGCGCGGCGGCTGGTCCGGATGGCGGTGGAGGATATCGGGCTCGCCGATCCCCAGGCCCTGATGCATGCGCGGGCGGCCGCACAGACCTATGAGCAGCTCGGCACGCCGGAGGGCGAGCTCGCTTTGGCCAATTGCGTGATCTATCTGGCGACGGCGCCGAAATCGAACGCTGCTTATTCCGCCTACAAGGCGGCAGTGCGGATCGCGAAGGACCGCGGTTCGCTCATGCCGCCCAAGACCATCCTCAACGCGCCGACGAAGCTGATGCGCGAGGAGGGCTATGGGGCCGACTACGCTTATGACCACGACCAGCCGGACGCCTTTTCCGGGCAGAACTACTGGCCGGACGCGCTGGGCCGGCAGCGCTTCTACGATCCGCCGGAGCGCGGCTACGAGCGCGAGATCCGCAAGCGGCTGGAATATTGGGAGCGGCTGCGCCAGGAGCGTGGCGAGGGGTAACGCTCGTCATGGCCGGGCCTGTTCCGACCATTCCTCATTCCGGGATTCCCGTTTCTCCGCCGAGCTTCGACCGGGAACGGCGGCGTTGACGCCGCCTGGACCTCACTTCCGGCAGTTGAACGGCAGGAAGGTGCCGGACATGCCGCTGTTCATCGCCATCAGCACGAGCCTGTTGGCGAGGTCGAGTTCTTCCTTGCTGCGGGCGCAGACCTCGGCGCGGGCCTGGCAGTTCGAGGCGAGGAAGGCCTCGTGGCTGGCCAGGAAGTCGGGGCTCAGGCCCTGCTTGCCTTGCCGATTCAAGGACTGCTCGTAAGCCTTTTTGTAGCGGTTGCATTTCTCGGTCGGCCAGTCCGAGGCGCTACCCTGTTGGGCTATCGCGACTGCGCTGCCGGAGACGCAGAAGGCCAGAAGAGCCATCCCTCGCAGAAGCCGCCGGGACGCGCCGGTGATCGCAAAACTCCGTACATCCATATCCGCCGCCTCTGCCGCCCCGCCGTATCGATGCAAGGCCGGCGGAGAAGTGCAGCCAATTGCGGCGGATTTCGTTTGTGCGTGGCGGCAGCCCGCTCTATTCCACAAGGATGATTTCCACTTCACTCGTTTTTCTGGGCGCCGGCATCGGCGGCGTGCTGCGCCACGGCGTCAACGTCTTTACACCGCGCTGGCTCGGCATGGGCTTTCCCTATGGCACCATGGCCATCAACATCCTCGGCTCCGGCCTGATGGGGCTGGTCGCCGGCTGGTTCGCCTTCAGGGCCGGGGAGGGCGCGCCGCAGGATCTGCGCCTGTTCCTCGCCACCGGCATCCTGGGCGGCTTCACAACCTTCTCGGCGTTCTCGCTCGATGCCGTGCTGCTCTGGGAGCGCGGCGACGCGATGCTGGCGGCCATCTATGTGATCGGTTCGGTCGTGGTGTCGCTAGCGGCGCTGGCCGGCGGGTTGGCTGTCGTGCGGGGGCTGTCATGAGGGCTGGCGGCAAAGGCACGGGCGGCAAAGGCCCGGGCGGCAAAGGCCCGGGCAGCAAGGGCACCGGAGGCTCCGCGCGCGGGGGCAAGCCGCCATCCGCGGGCGCGCCCCGCGGCAAGCGGCCGAGCCATGATGCGCGGCGGCGGGCGGCGGCACGACCGGCGGCGGGCGAGGAGCGTGCGCAGCGGGCACCAAGCGTGCGGCGCACGGAGGAGCCCCCCAAGCCGACACGGGCGCAGGTCAAGGCCGAAACGGCGCAGGTGCTCTCCACCGGCGTGCAGCAGCTGGTGGTGACGGCGGACGAGAACGAGATGCGGATCGACCGCTTCCTCGAGTCGCGCTTCCCGCAGCTTTCGTTCAGCCATATCCAGCGTATCGTCCGGAAGGGCGAGCTGCGCGTCGACGGCAAGCGCGCCGACAGCAAGGACCGGCTCAGCGAGGGGCAGACCATCCGCATCCCGCCGCTGAAGCTGGAGCAGCAGTCGGAGCGCCCGCGCTCGGCCAAGGGCGACGCCGATACGATCGGCTTCCTGCGCTCGATCACGCTCTATGAAGACGACGACGTTATGGTCCTCAACAAGCCGGCCGGGCTCGCTGTGCAGGGCGGCTCGGGCACGACGCGCCATGTCGATCAGATGCTCGAAGCGCTGACGGCTAAGGACGGGCAGAAGCCGCGCCTCGTCCACCGGCTCGACAAGGACACGGCCGGCTGCCTCGTCATCGCCAAGTCGCGCTTCGCGGCGGCGACGCTCGCCAAGACCTTCCGCTCGCGCTCGGCCCGCAAGGTCTACTGGGCGCTGGTCGTCGGCGTGCCGCGCGTGAAGCAGGGCCGAATCTCGACCTATCTCGCGCGCGAGGAGGCCTATGACGGCGACCAGCGCATGGCCGTCGCCCAGCATGGCGAGGACGGCGCTATGCATGCCGTGACCTACTACGCCGTGGTCGAGACTGCGGCGCAGAAACTCGCCTGGCTGTCGCTGAAGCCGGTGACGGGGCGCACGCACCAGCTGCGCGCGCACACCACCCATATCGGCCACCCGATCGTCGGCGACCCCAAATACTTCAACATCCAGAACTGGGAACTGCCCGGCGGCATCCAGAACAAGCTGCACCTGCTGGCGCGGCGGATCGTGCTGCCGCATCCGCGCGGCAAGGGCACGATCGACGTCAGCGCGCCGCTGCCGCCGCATATGCGCCAGAGCTGGAACCTGCTCGGCTTCGAGGACGAGCATTACGACCCGATCGTGAACGCCCCGGACGAATGATCCGCGGACCGAGCTGACGAAACGTAAGAGAACAGTTGCGGAACAAAACGCTTTCTGTTCTAACTATGTTCTCGTCATCTCAGGGGGCTGACCATGCGTTCGGTGTTGATCGTTTCCGCTTTCCTTCTCGGTTTTGCCGCGACCGCACAGGCGCAGACCGCCGCGCCGGCGAAACCCACCTCGGCCACGGCCGTTGCGGCGACTTCGGACGAGCCAATACCGCGGACCGAGCGCGCGAAGGCGCGGCAGGATTGCGTGTCCGAGAATGTCGCGCTGTCGGGCGACGATCTGCGCGCCGCCATGCGCCTGTGCATGCAGGCGAAGTTTCCGGGCGTGCGGCTTTATGCGCAGGACGGCGTCACGCGCGACGGCAAGCCGACGGCGGTGGCGGCGCGGACCGCCTGCAAGGATGAAGTCGATGCGCGCAAGCTGGAGGGACCGGAGCGGGTTGCGGCCCTGACGGCCTGCTTCAACGCCAAGCGCCCCGATCTCGCTCAGCGCTCCGAATGTCGCAAGGATGCGCGCGCCAAGGGGCTGGACGGCGCCGATCTGCGCAAGGCCGTGGACGCTTGCGCCCGCGAGGTCAAAGGCTGACGGCCGGGCGACGGACTGCCTCGCGGCGATGGGACGATGCCATGACGGGGCTGCAATGGCTTGGGCGGGCTATCTGCGCTAAAGCGCCGTCATGGATCTCATCATCTTCGATCTCGACGGCACGCTGATCAATTCCGAGGCGATCATCCTCGGCGCGCAGTACGAAACCTTCAAGCGTTGCGGCCGGCCGCATCCGGGGCGCGAGGCCGGGCTCGGCATCGTCGGGCTGACGCTGGACATCGCGATGGCGCGGCTGGCCGGGCTCGAAGAGCCCGACGATCTGCTGACCGACACCTACCGGCAGGTCTTCGGCGCGATGCGCCTGCAGGCCCAAACCGATGCCTCGCTCGACGAGCCGCTGTTTCCCGGCGTCGCCGAGACCTTGGCGCAATTAAAGCGGCACAGCGGGCTGAAGCTCGGCATCGCCACCGGCAAGTCGCGCAAGGGCGCGGAGTTCATCGTCGAGCGGCATGGCTGGCAGGATCTTTTCGACACCGTGCAGTCCGCTGACGATGCGCCGTCCAAGCCGCATCCCGGTATGATCCAGCGCGCCATGGCCGAGACGGGGGCTGCGCCGGAGCGCACGGCGATGGTCGGCGACAGCTCCTTCGACATCGAGATGGCAGTTGCGGCCGGCGTGGTGCCCGTCGCCGTGTCCTGGGGCTTCCAGCCGGTCGACAGCCTCGTCGCACTCGGCGCCCGCCATGCGCTGCGGGAGTTCGGCGAATTGCCGGGCGTGCTGGGATTGGCCGAGCCTGTGCCGGCCTAGGGCACGCTGATTTTGCACGGAACCATGGCGTCATCCCGGGCTTGACCCGGGAGCCATGGCGGAGCGCATCCGCTCAAGGTTCGGGCATGGTTTCGGATCCGCGCTTCGCTCGGTCGGGGATGGCTCGCATTTCCGCGAAAACAAGCAGACTCTGCAGCAGGGAACCGAATGCCGTATGCGGCTGATGCCGTAGGGCTTTGATCTAGCGCCGGCTTTCCGAAAACCGCATTCCCCGCTTCTCGGGGCGATGCTCAAGGGCGTCGTAGCGGCATCGTATGCGACTTTCACGATGGCTTTTGGACCTGACGAAACGCGCGTCGATGCGAGGCGAGTTTCGCGCGATGCGCACCCGCTTTCGAGGTGGCACCGAGGCGTGTGTAAGATACTCGCAACCAAGACGACTCAGCTCTGTTTAACCTGAATATCCGTTCAGATTTGCGCGTTAACCACCTGCTGCCGAGGCGAGGTGCATGGTGTTCCCACAGCAGGAACGTACCGGCATAAAACAACGCCGGACAGGGGTTCGAACATGATGGATCATGAGCTTCGTGAATTCGTCGATCGCGTGATGGATCGTCGCGTCATCGACGAAGAAGACGTCAAGATGCTTCAGCGTGACATCTTGATCGACATCGTCACCACACGGGACATTATCGATGTGCTCATCGCACTCGATCGTGCCGTGCCGCAAAGCTGCAAGGCTTACGCCGATTACCTGGTGGCGCTGGTCGTCGATTTCGCCGTCTGGGAGAACCGCCCGACCGGCGTGATCGACCGCGACAAGGCGCATTGGCTGGTGACGACGCTCTCGGCCGGCGAAGGGCCGACCGCGACGGCGCAACGCATCGCCTTCGAGATCGCCCGTGAAGCCGAGCATTGCGACGAAGCGCTGCTCGCCTTCGCCTTCGCCAAGGGGGCGGCGAAGGATGTGGCGCGGGCCGCCAGCGGCGGCGCGCAGCGGGTCCTGCTCGCGAGCTGAGCCGGGCGTCATTCTCGGGCTTGCCCCGAGAATCTCCGGCCGGAAGAGGGAGGCCCTTCCTGCGCGAGATGCCCGGGTCAGGCCCGGGCATGACGGTGCCGGGTAGGCACTCCCTCTGATAGGGCCCGGCGCCCTGGCCTGTGCATCCTTGCACAACGGCTTGGCCTGTAGCCGACTTTCGCATTGGTGGACGGCAGTTGCGGCATCCCATAGACCCCGGCTATTGCAGTTCGTCTGAAGCCGGGAGATGCCGCGGATGTTCTCGAAGATTCTGATCGCGAACCGTGGCGAGATCGCCTGCCGGGTCATCAAGACGGCGCGACGCATGGGCATCAAGACCGTGGCGGTCTATTCGGATGCCGATCGCGATGCGCTGCATGTCGAGATGGCCGATGAAGCCGTCCATATCGGCGAGGCGCCTGCCGCCCAATCCTATCTCCAGATCGACAAGATCGTCGCGGCCTGCAAGCAGACCGGCGCCGAGGCGGTGCATCCGGGTTATGGCTTCCTCTCCGAGCGCGAGGCCTTCGCTAGGGCGCTCAAGGATAACGGCATCGTCTTCATCGGCCCCAATCCCGGCGCCATCGCCGCGATGGGCGACAAGATCGAATCGAAGAAGGCGGCGGCCGCGGCCAATGTCTCCACCGTTCCGGGCTTCCTCGGCATCATCGAGAACCCCGAGCATGCGGTCACGATCGCAGACGAGATCGGCTATCCCGTGATGATCAAGGCCTCGGCCGGCGGTGGCGGCAAGGGCATGCGCATCGCCCATTCCTCGGCCGAGGTGGCTGAGGGCTTCGCCCGCGCCAAGTCCGAAGCCGCATCCTCCTTCGGCGACGACCGCGTCTTCGTCGAGAAGTTCATCGTCGACCCCCGCCATATCGAGATCCAGGTGCTGGGCGACAAGCACGGCAACGTCATCTATCTCGGCGAGCGCGAGTGCTCGATCCAGCGCCGCAACCAGAAGGTCGTCGAGGAGGCGCCGTCGCCGCTGCTCGACGAGGCGACGCGCCGCAAGATGGGAGAGCAGGCGGTCGCGCTGGCCAAGGCCGTGAACTACGACTCCGCCGGCACGGTGGAGTTCGTCGCCGGGCAGGACAAGTCCTTTTATTTTCTCGAGATGAACACGCGGCTGCAGGTCGAGCATCCGGTGACGGAGATGGTCACCGGCATCGATCTCGTCGAGCAGATGATCCGCGTCGCCTATGGCGAGAAGCTCGCGATCTCGCAGGCGGATGTGAAGCTCGATGGCTGGGCGGTCGAATCCCGCGTCTATGCGGAGGATCCGACGCGCAATTTCCTGCCCTCGACAGGACGGCTGGTCACCTATCGGCCGCCGGCGGAGGGGCCGGATGGCGAGGCGACGGTGCGCAACGACACCGGCGTCTTCGAGGGCGGCGAGATCTCGATCTACTACGACCCGATGATCGCCAAGCTGGTGACGCATGCGCCGACGCGCGAGGCGGCGATCAAGGCGCAGGGCCGCGCGCTCGACGCCTTCGCCATCGAGGGCATCCGCCACAACATCCCCTTCGTCTCGGCCCTGATGCAGCACCCGCGCTGGATCGCGGGCAATCTCTCGACCGGCTTCATCGCCGAGGAGTTCCCGGAGGGGTTCTCCCTGCCGGCGCCGAGGGCCGAGACGGCTCTGCGCATGGCGGCGATCGCGATCGCCTGCGACCACCGTATGAACCAGCGCAAGCGCAACGTTTCCGAGCAGATGGAGGGCTGGCGCCGGGTTTCCTTCGACCGGCTGCGCATCGTCCAGCTCGGGGCTGAAAGCTTCGAGGGCGAGGTGACGGAGCAGGGCGGGGCGGTCGTCATCGCCTTCCCGGGCCGCAGCGTCAGCGTCGTCAGCGGCTGGGTGCCCGGCGAGCCGGTCTGGCACGGCACGCTCGACGGGGTGAAGGTCGCGGCGCAGGTGCGCTCGATCCTCAACGGCGTCGCGCTCGGCCATGCCGGCGCCTATGCCAACGCCAATGTCTACACGCAGCGCGAGGCCGAGCTGGCGGCGTTGATGCCGGAGAAGGTCGCGGCCGATACCGGCAAGTTCCTGCTCTGCCCGATGCCGGGGCTGGTCAAGTCGATCGCGGTCACGCTCGGGCAGGAGGTCAAGGTGGGCGAGCCGCTGGCCATGGTCGAGGCGATGAAGATGGAGAACGTCCTGCGCGCCGAGAAGGACGTCACCATCGCCAAGATCCTGGCGAAGGAAGGCGATTCGCTCGCCGTCGATGCCGTCATCATGGAATTCGCGTGAGCGAAGGCAGGATCTGGTCATGCTGAAAATCTGGGGGCGGCTGAGCTCCGTCAATGTCCAGAAGGTCGTATGGGCGGCTGGCGAGGTCGGGCAGGCGTTCGAGCGCATCGATGTCGGCGGGCCGTTCGGCGGGCTCGACACGCCGGAATTCCGCGCGATGAATCCCAATGGGCAGATTCCGGTGATCGAGGACGGCGCGTTCAAGCTGTGGGAGTCGAACACCATCGTGCGCTATCTGGCGGCCCGCCACGGCGCCGCGACGATCGCGGAGGAAGATCCAGCGCGGCGAGCCGAGGCCGAGCGCTGGATGGACTGGATGCTGTCCGAGCTTCAGCCGGCCCTGGCGCCCGTGCTTTGGGGCGTGGTGCGCAAGGTGCCGGGCCATACCGATCCCGACGTGATCGCGAAGGGCGTAGAGCGGGCCGAGGAGTTGATGGCAATCCTCGAGGCGCAACTGGCCGACCGGCCGTTCCTGTCCGGCGAGCGTTTCGGCGTTGCCGACATCACGGTCGGCTGCGGTGCGCATCGCTGGCTCAACATGCCGGTCGAGCGAATCGAGCGGCCGGCGGTACAGCGTTGGTACCAAACGCTGTTTGCCCGTCCGGCAGCGCAGGCCGCGCTGCCGTTGCCGATCACGTGAGGTCTCGCCGCGGCGCTTGATCCGTGCCGTTACGCTGTCATGATGAGTGCATGAACGCTTTCCGCGCGGTCCTGCTCCTGTGCTCTCTCGCTGCCGCCACTTCCGTGGCGGCCCAGGACGCGCCGACCCTGCGCACCGACTTGTCTTCGCTCGCGGGTTGCCTGCGCGACAATGGCGCCTCGCCTTCTGCCTGTATCGGCACGGTGGCCGTCTCCTGTGTCCGTGCGGCCAGCAGCGATCCGCGCGGCGCGGAGGCGGGCTGCGCCCGGCGCGAGGAGGCCGCCTGGCGTGAGCGTCTCACGCTTGCCCTGCAGGCGACTGGACGCTCGCTCGATGCCAGCCAGCGTAGCCGGCTGGCTGCCGTGCAACTGGCCTGGGAAAGCTATGTCGCGCAGAAATGCGCCTTCTACGGTGCTACGCAGAGCGCAACCCTGCAGGCTGGACGCCAGGCCGGCTGCGAGCTTCGCGAGGCCGCCGAGCGCGCCATCGAGCTCGCCAAAGCGCTCCCTCAGACGGCGCGCCGGCCGCAATCGCCACCGCAAATCATCCGTTAGGGCGTGCCGATTCTGCACGGAACCACGCCGTCATCCCGGGCGTGACCCGGGATCCATGCCAGAGCGGGGTCCGAGGGAACGTCCGGCATGGGTCCCGGATCTGCGCTTTGCTCCGTCCGGGATGACACGCCTTTTCCACGAAACCGCAGCGATCGAGGGATGCGCCTGGCGCTTTCGTGAGCGCGGGGCCGATGGCCTGGCTCGGAAAATGCTGGAGCGCCGCTTCAGCCTGCGGCTATACGGGCGAGGGCGGTGATGGCCCGTCAATCCCCGGTCCTGCGAGCCCCTGATGTTCTTCGTCCTGTCCAAGCTAGTCTGGTTCGTGTTCTCGCCGGTCAACTTCGTCATCCTCCTCGCGGGGCTGTCCGCGCTGCTTGCCTTCACGCGCTTTGCCCGTGCCGCGCGCTGGCTCGGCCTGCTGTCGGTGCTTGCGCTCGGGTTGATGGCGTTCAGCCCGCTGCCACGCGCGGTCATCCGGCCGCTGGAGGATCGCTTCCCGCAGCAGGATGCGGCGAAGGGGCCGGTCACGGGTATTGTCGTGCTGGGCGGAGCGGTCGGCGTCGCGCGAGGCGATGTCGTGCTGAACTCAGCGGCATCGCGCATGACCAAGGCGGTGGAGCTCGCGCGGCTGCATCCCGAAGCGAAGCTGGTCTTCACGGGCGGAGCCGCCAATCTGATCTCGGAGGCGACGGAGACCGAGGCCGACGGCGCCAAGCTGCTGTTCGAAGGGCTCGGGCTCGATCCCAAGCGGCTGGTTCTCGAAGACAAGTCACGCAACACGCGCGAGAACGCGACCTTCACCCGCCGCCTCGTCGATCCGAAGCCGGGCGAGCGCTGGCTTCTGGTGACTTCGGCCTGGCATATGCCGCGCTCGATCGGCGTGTTCCGGAAGGCGGGGTTTCCGGTCGAGGCCTTTCCCGTCGACTACTGGTCCAAAGGCGAGCCCGACGATTTCATTCGGCCCTATAGCCGGGCGCACAGGGCGCTCGAGATCGCCGATAACGGCTTCAAGGAATGGGTCGGGCTGCTCGCCTATCGTTTGGCGGGCTATAGTGACGAGCTCTTCCCGGGGCCGTGACGTCAGGCGGCGTCAGCAGGCAGGGACAGCCTGTAGACGCCGCGAAAATCGTCGGGATCGACCGGCCGGCCCTTGCGGGTGATCTGCAGCCGGCCTTCCTTCATCAGCTTCACCGCCGCGCGACGAACCGGCTGCATCAGCGGGCCCCAGTCGTCGGGATGATCGCTGCCGAGCGTGCGGGCGACATCCATCGGCGCCACAGTGCGGCCCGGACCCTGTTGCTCCAGCAGTGCGAGGATCGTGCTCTCGATCGCTTCGGGGTCGATGCTCATGACTGGCCCGGATAGTTGAAGACGCGTGCGGCGTCTGAGGCGAACTGGCGCCGATACATCGCGACCAGCACCGCGCCGGTGAAGGCCAGGAAGGTGACCGGCCCGAGGAACCAGCCGAGATAGGCGAGCGCGAAGAAGAAGGCGCGCTGGCCACGATTGAAGTGGCGGCCGGCGGCGATGTTCATCTCGATCGTCTCATGCACGGCATGGGCCGCCGCGATCTCGTTGCGCCCCGATGCAGGCGGCAGGGCGCCGAGCAGGATGACGCAATAATTGAACAGGCGGTAACTCCAGGCGAATTTGAAGAAGGCATAGCCGAAGACACCGGCGAGGCCGATCACCTTCATTTCCCAGACCGCGCGCTGCGTCACCGGGACGAAGGGCAGGTCGGAGAAGATGGCGACGACGCGGTCGGTCGATTGCAGCAGGGCGAGCGTGCCGCCGATGGCGATCAGCGAGGTCGAAGCAAAGAAGGCGGTGCCGTTCTGCAGGCCGTTCATCACCTGGGTGTCGACGATGCGGTTCTCCCGCTTCATCGATTCGTTGATCCAGCTGGCGCGGCGCAGGTTCATCCGCATGTTGAGCGTCTTGGCCGCATGAGGGCCGAGTTCGACGGCATAGTGATAGCCGATCCAGGAGGCGGCGAAGAACGCCAGGGCGATCACGTCCAGATTACTGAAACCGAGCATGCCGTCGCTGTGCCACTTCACCCGCCGGAGAAGCAAGCAGCTTGTGCCGAGGCCGCGCCAGCGGCAAGCGCCATGGCATTGACGCTGCGGCGGCGAGCCGCCACGGTGCGCGCGGATTCGGGAGGGCGACCGTGCCGCAAACCATCACGAAGGGCTACAAGGCCCTGGTCGCGGAAGCCGAGAGCCGGATCGAGACGCTGTCGGTCGAGGAAGCGCGGGCGCTCCATGGCCGCGACGACGTCGTCTTCGTCGACCTGCGCGATCCGCGCGAGCTGGAGCGGGAAGGGCGCATGCCCGGCGCCTTCCATTGCCCGCGCGGGATGCTCGAATTCTGGATCGACCCGGAAAGCCCCTACCAAGCCGGTTTTCGCCGAGGACAAGCGCTTCGTGTTCTTCTGCGGTGGCGGCTGGCGCTCGCGCTCGCGGCGCAGACGGCGCAGGAGATGGGGCTGAAACCCGTCGCCCATGTCGCCGGCGGCTTCGGCGCCTGGAAGAAGGCCGGCGCGCCGGTCGAGCCCGCTGCCACAGACAAGAAGGGCTGAGGCCGAGCCTTGTCTCATATCGTCATCGTTCTCCTTGTCGCGGCCTTCATCTTCCGCAAGCCTCTGGGCAAGCTGCTGTCCAGGCAATTCCCCAACCGCGCCAAGCGCCAACAGGTTCTGGCCACGATCATCGCCGCTTTCGCGCTGGTGATCGCGGCCCGGCTCGTCGCGCTGTTCTGGTGATCCTGCCGGCTTCGTCCTGAAACCAGCGAAGGCGCCCCGTGCAGCGGTCGCATGGCGGGCAGGGTTGCGCTCTGCCTAACAATCAGGCATCTTCCGCAATCTGGCTCCAACTCAAGAAAGGGAGGGCTGAATGGTAATCGTCACCACCGCTGTCACTCCCATGCGACCACACCGGCACTAGGTCGGTCTCGCACGAGGCCCGCCTGCCGGCGGTCTCCTGAGCCTTTTCCAAACGATTATTGTCCATTGCTGGAGTCGGCGCTGTGTCGTCGCCTCCGCCTGATCCGGAGTCGGCTGCCGTTTCGGCGCCGAATGACGCTCTGTCTCTCGATACTCAAACCGGGCGGCGCGAGCCGTTTCGAGCCGTCCTCGGCTTTACTTTCAGACACTGGGCGCGCCAGCCCAGGCAGGTCGCCTGGGTTGCCGGCGTCACTGCCGTCGCGACCCTGGCCGAGCTGTTCACGCCGGTCTATGCCGGCCGCCTCGTCGATGCGGTCGCGACCGGGGTCGGCGGTGCCGATGCGGCGCTGTGGGCGCTCAGTGGAATGATGGCGCTCGCCGTCGTCACCGTGCTGGGGCGGCACTTCGCCTTCATCGGGCTGACGACCATGACGCTGCGCACGATGAGCGATGTGGCGCAGGAGGCGTTCGCGCGCCTGCAACGCTTCTCGACCGACTGGCACGCCAACAACTTCGCCGGCTCGACGGTGCGCAAGATTACGCGCGGCATGTGGGCGCTCGACCTGCTGACCGACACGATCCTGATCGCGCTGCTGCCCTCGCTCGTCATCCTGCTGGGCATGACGGCGCTGCTCGCCTGGCACTGGCCGGTGATGGGGCTCGTGGTGGCGGTGGGAGCACTGGCCTATATCGGGCTGACGCTTGTGCTTTCGCTGCGCTTCGTCGCGCCGGCGGCGCGGCTGGGCAATGCCTGGGATACCCGCCTCGGCGGCTCGCTGGCGGACGCCATCACCTGCAACCCCGTGGTGAAGGCCTATGGCGCGGAGGCGCGCGAGGATCTGCGCCTCGCGACCGTGATGGCGAAGTGGAGCCTCAGGACGCGGCGCGCCTGGCTGCGTGGCACCTGGTCGGGCACCGGCCAGCTGATGGTGCTGCTGCTGCTGCGCGCCGCGGTGATCGGCCTCGTCATCTGGCTCTGGCTGAAAGGACGGGCGAGCGCGGGCGATGTCGCCTTCGTGCTGACGGCCTATGCGGTGGTGCATGGCTATCTGCGCGATGTCGGCCAGCACGTCCACAACCTGCAGCGCTCGGTCAACGACATGGAGGAGCTCGTCTGGATGCACGATCTTCCCTATGGCGTGCCGGACCGGAAGGGCGCCGTGGAGATGGGCGTGACGGCGGGCGAGATCGCCTTCGAGGACGTGACCTTCCATTACGGCGGCCATGTCGACCCGCTCTACCGCGACTTCTCGCTGACCATCCGTGGCGGCGAGAAGGTCGGCCTCGTCGGCCGCTCCGGCTCCGGCAAGACGACCTTCGTCAAGCTGGTGCAGCGGCTCTACGACGTCACCTCGGGCCGGATCGCGATCGACGGGCAGGATATCGCCGATGTCACGCAGGAGAGCCTGCGCCGGCAGATCGCGATCGTGCAGCAGGAGCCGGTGCTGTTCCACCGCTCGCTGGCCGAGAACATCGCCTATGGCCGGCCGGGTGCCAGCCAGGCGCAGATCGAGCAGGCGGCGAAGTTCGCCAACGCGCATGAGTTCATCATGCGCCTGCCCAAGGGCTACGGCACGCTCGTCGGCGAGCGCGGCATCAAGCTCTCTGGCGGCGAGCGCCAGCGCGTCGCGCTGGCCCGCGGCTTCCTGGCCGATGCGCCGATCCTGATCCTGGACGAGGCGACCTCCAGCCTCGATTCGGAATCGGAGGCGCTGATCCAGCAGGCGATCGAGCGCCTGATGGAGGGGCGCACCACGGTCGTGATCGCGCATCGTCTCTCCACGGTGCGGGCCATGGACCGCATCCTGGTCTTCGATCGCGGCAGCGTGGTCGAGGAAGGCCCGCACGACGCCCTGCTGACCCGCGAGGGCGGCGCCTATCGCGCGCTGTTCGAGAAGCAGGTCAGCGAAATGGCAAAGGGGTTGGCGGCGTAGTCACCTTCTTCCCTCTGGGGGAGAAGGTGTCCGCGGAGCAGACGGATGAGGGAAGGGCCGCTTAGGCGGCCCTTTTCTTGTTTGGAACGAGGTTCTGCCCTCATCCGTCACGGCTCCGCCGTGCCACCTTCTCCCCCGATGGGAGAAGGAAAGGCTCACTTCGGTGCCAGCGACCGAGGTCGCACGCCCTTCACGGGCCGGGCGGAAGCGGCTCGCTCGCATCCTGATTCAATGGCTTCAGATCCAGCGTCGGCTTGGTCAATCCGACAGCAATCACCGGGCTCGACCGGTCAGGGTTCAAGGTGTTGCGCTTCGAGCCGGCCTTGCATTTTCGCAAACACCTTGTCTTTCCGCCAGGGCGCCCGCGACCGCAGCTTGTCCGCGACTTCTTAGGCGTGCTGGCCGAGGTGAGGAACGGATTTGTACTCCAACTCGACAACGCATGAGAATCGCCAAGAAAGGACGTTGCGCCATCGTCCCGCAGCGGACGTCGCTTTGCGTCGCAAGCCGCAGTCTGAGCACGGCCTAACGGAGCTTGGCGATCCCGATACCATCGAGTTTCGCGCGATCTTTGATGGATTCTTCGCTGCGGGTCATCGCTTTCGAAATCGCCTTCAGTGCCATGCCCTTCTTGGCGAGCAACTTTAGCTTCTCGAGTTCCTCATGTGTCCAGGGTTGGCGATGCCGTTCAAATCGCTCGGTCACAATCTACTCCTGCTCTGCCGGGACATGTCCGGCAATCGCGCCATCTATAGCAGTCCCCGCGCCGAATTTGGCCACACGTATGGATGCGTGCCGAGTCCATCCGCTGCTCGCGCCATAAGCGGAAGTTGACGCTTTGCCCGACAGCGGACACTCTTCAACCTAGGCGAAGGGACGCCCTGGATCGAGCGGCGTGCCGTAGAGCGGGCGTTCAGGCTCCGTTGCGGGCGTCACCGGATCTCTGCGAGCCGGGTGTCCTGCGATAGCACCAGGCACCAGTGCGGCTCGAAATTGGCGCCCATCGGCCAGATCCAGCTTTCGAAGATCGTCAGCATCGGCGCCTGGTAGCGCTCGAACCATTGGCGCTGGCACAGCACGAACTTGGTCGCGGCCACGACGCTTTCGCGATCGATGAGGCATAGCGGCACGATGTCGGGATGGGCGTCGAGAAAATGCTGCACGGCGACCATGAGTGTCGGGTAGCCAGGGTGCAGCATGTCGTCGAGCACGATCAGTCCGCCCTCGACCAGGCAGGCGGTGGCGAGCGCGAGATCCTTCGCCAGGGCAGCGCGCGAGTGTTCGCCATCGATATGGATGAGCCGCAGGCGCTCGCCCCGCGCGTGCGCGATGAGATCCGCCGGCGTCATCGTGCCGCTGTCGGCTTTCACGCTGACGCGGCGCTCGGGTCCGATACCATGGCGGGCCGCGTTCGCCTCAAATCGCTCTTGCACGCCGGCATCCGGCCACTCGAAAAGATCGACCGCCAGTGCGACCTCGCCTGGTTCCAGCGCATGAGCGAGCGCGATCAGGAAGCGGCCCTCGAAGGCGCCGATCTCTGCGATCGGTCCGCTCACGCCCTGTTCGGTCTGAAGCCGCAGCAGCCGGGCACATATCGCAGCGGCGAAGCGCGAGGACATGCCGGGAACTCGGTCGTATCCGTCCTCGAGATAAGCCGAGACGGCGGGATGGGCCGGACTAGGATCGGCGGTCATCGAAATCCTCATCCGCATACCATTCGGCGCCACAACCAGACATTGAGCCTATACGCGGAAGCGGACATTCGTGGCTCTATAGCGACGGCGGGCCGTTTCACACCTTGCTCGGCCGATGACTCAGCCGACTGCTGGCTACGCCGGGTTTGCATCGCGACGCGTTCAGTCAGTCCAGCGGATCCGGTTCAGGAACAAGCTCTCGTTCGGTGTCGGCGTGAACTGCACAGGCTTGGCTGCGCCATATCCGGCGACTGTTTGGTAGAGCGGGACGACTGGAAGCGAGGCAGCGATGATCTCGTGAACTTTGCGATAGTCGGCCAGCCGCGCGGCCGGGTCGAGGGCAGAGCGAGCGCGATCGAGAAGACCGTCGACCTCCTTATTCTCGACGATCGTCCAACCGCTGCCGGCGTGGAAGAGCTCGTACAGCGCACCGTCCGCATCCTGACAGGCGCAGGACGAACGGCTGATGGCCAGCACGGGCGCTTCGACGGGGCCGCGCTGGGTGCGCTGCAGGAAGCTGGGCGTATCGATCAGCTCGATCGACACGTCGAGCCCGGCATCGCGCAGTTGCTGTTGGATCGCCTGAACGACGCGCTGGTCGAAGAATGGCGCGGTCGTGAGCGGAATCGGAATTTTTCCGGCCGCACCCGCCTCGGCAACCAGGGCCTTCGCGCGGGCGGGATCGTAGGCCAGCCCCCCGATGCCATCTGCCCAGCCGAAATGTGCGGGCGTGAGCATCTGTGCGATCGGCTTCTCCTGTCCGCCCAGAATGCCGTCGATGATCCCCTGCTTGTCGACGGCTCGCGCAATCGCCTCACGGATCTTGGGATCGTCGAAAGGCGGGCGATTAGGATTCAGACGTAGATAGGCGAGGCGCTCCGTCAGAGTGGTCAAAGGCTTGGCGCGCTGTGAGCCCTTGAGCTGGGCGAGCTGGTCACTGTCGAGTCCGACCACAAGATCGGAGGCACCGGCCTGCAGGTTGGCGAGACGCGTGGCACTATCCGGAACCGCACGGAAAAGCGCGACCGGAAACGGCCCTTTCGTTCCCCAATAAGCATCATTGCGGCTCAGGGTCACGGCGACCCCGCGCTGCCAAGCTTCGAACTTATACGGCCCGCTCCCGACTGGCTTCAGGTTGAAGGCATCCTTGCCCATCGCCCCGACGACCTTCTTGGGCACGATGGAGAGCTTGACGAGCTGAGCAAGCAGCGCGGGATAGGGCCCGTCTGTGACGAGCTTGATTTCTGTCGGGGAAAGCGGCGCCGCCTGCACGATCTTGTTGAATTGACCACGCTGAGGGCTGGCGAAGCTCTTGTCGGTGACTCGCTCGATGCTGAAGGCTACATCCTCGGCCGTGAGCCTCGAGCCGTCATGGAACGTCACGTCCGGCCGGAGCGTGAAGATGACCTCGGTGTCGGACACGTTGCGCCACGCCGTGGCGATCTGCGGAGCAATCTCGCCTTTGTCGTCGCGCGTGACGAGATTGTCGAAGATGTTGCGGTAAACGTAATAGCTGTCGGGATTCCATTGGAGCTGGGGGTCGAGCGTTGAGGGCTCGGCCGCGAGATCGACGACGAAACGGTCTGCGCCGGCAATGGCGGGCGTCGCCAGGGCGAGAGTGGCGGCGACGAACCAGGCGAACGACTTGTGCATCACGTTTCTCTCATTCCGCGGCCGGGAAAGGCGCCATTAGTCTTGGCGCCAGCCGCTCAGCAGAGCCAGCGTCGCGCTCGCAGATCCCTGCCGCCAAAGCATCCAGTTAAACATGGCCGCATGTTAGGCCATACCTGACATCTCTCAATTCTCTTTTGAAATCTCAGAAGAGAGAATTCGTCTTCCAGGCCAAGCCCTGTGATCGGTCGTTCGATGAGCGGTCCACCTTGAATATTCAACGGTGCCAGGCGCTCCCCGATGCTGCCGACCAGCAGGTTGCTGGTGTTATAGACAATCGGGACAATCGCAGGCGGAATAGCGCTCGGCACAGCGATCAAGGTGAAACCCCTAACTCGCTCGCGGCGTATCCGACTGGAGCGAGAATGGGCCACTTCCGGCGGCGTGAGTGACTTGGTAATGAGGCGTGGTCTGCCTTTCGGAAGACGACGCAGCCGGCGATCAACGACCCCCGTGTTCGGGGAAGTGAGACTTGAGGCCGCGTCGCGCCACTTCCGGACATTCCGTGGATGCCCCGTAAGCGGACTCGGCTTTTTATCATGCCAACCGGATGGCCCGATCTCCCGCCGCTTCCCAAACCTGATCAGGATCTTCGCTGCCAGCGGCGCCTTATCCTGCGGAAGGAAGCGGCTGTAGTGGTTCTGCATCATTTCCTGCGGAAGGGGGGATCGCCCTCAGAGTACAAGAGGCTGCGGGCGGACCCTTCTGCCGAGGCTGAACTGACACATTTCAGTTGTGAACGGCCTCACTCGCTAGCGTCTTCCACTGATCAGCACCGATCAGCACCGATCAGGTCGGACGCAGGGGGATACGATCCTGAAGGGTCGGCATAACGGACCTCGACGCGCCCTTCGCTCCCTCGATCGGAATTATGTCAGGATGTTTTTGCGGCAACCGACCTCGAAGCCCTCGTGAACAGGACCAATTGGCGCTATTCTTGGCTTGCGCAACCGCCATCTGACTACTGCGCACCTGTGATACGAGGGCTCCTGACATGCTGGCTGGTGTCGAGAGAAAATCGAATCCGGGCCAGCGTTCGGCACCGGCTCCGTGCACCCGAGCTAGGCACCTCCCGGCAAATGGGGCAGCGGGTGGACCACGAGCGCTGGACGAATTCGGATATGGGCCGGTCGGACGAACCGCGGGAAATGCTCGACGCACCGATGAATGAGATCGTTCACACTCCGGTAACCCGGAGGGCTTGAAGGAGGCTGGAGTGGGTCTTGTTCTCGACAAGGTGCGTCGCGACGTCGGAGCGCTGACGCACATTCACGAGACGACGCTGCGGCTTCCACCGGGAACGATGACCGTGTTGCTCGGCGCGACGCTGGCGGGAAAGACCTCGCTGATGCGGCTGATGGCCGGCCTCGACAGGCCGACATCGGGGCGCATCCTGGTCGATGAGGGCGGCCGAGAGAGGGATGTAACCGGCCTAGCCGTACGCGAGCGCTCGGTCGCGATGGTCTACCAGCAATTCATCAACTACCCCAACCTCAACGTCTTCGAGAACATCGCCTCGCCCCTCAGGGTCAAAGGGCTGCCCAAGGCGGAAATCGAGAGCAAGGTGCGAGCAATGGCTCGCCTGATGCAACTCGACCCCTTCCTTGAGCGGATGCCGCTCAACCTCTCCGGCGGGCAGCAGCAGCGTACCGCCATGGCTCGCGCGCTGATCAAGGGCGCCGATCTCGTCCTGCTCGACGAGCCATTGGCCAACCTTGATTACAAGTTGCGCGAGGAACTGCGCGAGGAACTTCCCAAGATCGTTCGCATGTCGAATGCGACGGTCGTCTACGCCACGACCGAACCGCAGGAAGCGCTGCTGCTGGGCGACCACACCGCCACGCTCTGGCAGGGCCGGGTGACCCAACATGGGCCGAGCGCGGCGGTCTATCGCCGGCCGCAGGATCTGATCACGGCACGCATTTTCTCCGATCCGCCGCTCAACATTTTGCCTGTTACCAAAAATGGCGCGGAAATCGTCCTCCCCGACGGTGTGAGCGCTCCCGCGACTGGAGCGCTCACCGGGCTAGCCGACGGGGATTATCAGGTCGGATTCCGGGCGCATCATCTTCATTTACGAGTTCCCGCCGGGCCTAGCCTGCGCTTCGACGGCAGGGTGATCGTGGCTGAGATCGCCGGTTCCGAAAGTTTCGTCCATGTCGAATGCGCGGGTGTGCGCTGGGTGGCGCTTGCGCCGGGCGTGCACGATTTGGAGCCCGGCGCCACCATCTCGGTGCATGTCGACCCGACGACTGTCTTTGTCTTTGATTCCAACGGGCGGCTCGCTCACGCGCCAGCCTTCCTCTCGGCTGCTTGAGGAGACGCTCAATGGCGCGCATCGAGCTTTCCGATCTCGCGCATTCCTATAAGCGAGGCGCTTCGGCACCGGGCGATTTCGCTCTGAAGCCGATGACGCTGACCTGGCGCCAGGGAGGCGCCTACGCCTTGCTCGGCCCCTCCGGCTGCGGCAAGACGACGTTGCTCAACATCATCTCGGGTCTTGTCATCCCATCACATGGCCGCGTGCTGTTCGACGGTCGAGATGTCGCGCACCTACCGACGGAAGAGCGCAACATCGCCCAGGTGTTTCAATTCCCGGTCGTCTACGACACGATGACCGTCTACGAGAATCTCGCCTTCCCGCTGCGCAATCGCGGCATGGAGGCCAGAGCCGTCGATGGCCGTGTGCGCGAGATCGCGACGCTTCTGGAACTGACCGGCGAGCTCAACCGCAAGGCGAGAGGACTCACGGCCGACGCCAAGCAGAAAATCTCGCTCGGTCGCGGCCTCGTCCGCCCTGATGTTGCAGCCATCCTCTTCGACGAGCCATTGACCGTCATCGACCCACAACTGAAGTGGGAGTTGCGCTCCAAGCTCAAGGCGCTTCACAGAGCGCTCGATGTCACCATGATCTATGTGACGCATGACCAGACCGAGGCGCTGACCTTCGCCGACACCGTGGTCGTGATGCACGACGGTAGGGTCGTGCAGGCCGGGCGGCCGGACGAATTGTTCGAGAAGCCGGCCCATACCTTCGTCGGCTATTTTATCGGCTCCCCGGGCATGAACGTGATTCCGGCCTCTGTCGCGGGCAACTGCGCCCATGTCGCGGGAGCGACGATCGAGTTGCCACGGAGCTACGACATTCCGTACGGCAAACGGATCGAGATCGGGATCAGGCCCGAATTCGCGACGCTTGCCCGCCCCGGCGAGGGGGTGCCCGTCACGGTCGAGCGCATCGACGATCTCGGCCGCTCCCGGCTTGCGCGCCTGCGCCTGCGAGAACACGCGGTTGCCGCCGGTGTGCCCGACGGGCTCAGCGGCATCGGCGAGAGCGCGGGGCTCATCCTTCAGCCCGATCACATCCATGTCTATGCCGACGGCGAACGGCTGGAGGGCAGAGCGTGATGGACAAGCCCTATGACAACCGCGCCTGGTTCCTTGTTCTGCCGGTCCTCGCCATCGTTGCCTTCTCGGCGGTGATCCCGCTGATGACGGTGGTGAACTATTCGGTGCAGGATACGTTCGGCAACAACCAGTTCTTCTGGAACGGCACCGGCTGGTTCAAGGAACTGCTCGACCCGTCGAGCGACCTGGGCGGCCGCGTGCGCGACTCGTTTTGGCGCAACCTCCTGTTCTCCGCGATCATCCTGACGATCCAGGTGCCGCTCGGCATCGCGGTCGCGCTCGCCATGCCGCGCGAGGGCTGGAAGGTGGCGGCGACGCTGGTGCTGATGGCGATGCCGCTGCTAGTGCCTTGGAACGTAGTCGGCACGATCTGGCAGGTCTTCGCGCGCGGCGATATCGGGCTGCTCGGCTACACGGTCAACCGGCTCGGCATCGACTACAACTACGTCGCCGACCCGCTTGCGGCCTGGATCACCATCATCGTGATGGATGTCTGGCACTGGACCTCGCTGGTGGCGCTGCTCTGCTATGCCGGCTTGAAATCGATCCCGGACGCCTTTTACCAGGCCGCACGTATCGACGGCGCCAGCCGCTGGGCGGTGTTCCGTTTCATCCAGCTGCCGAAGATGCGGCGCGTGCTGATCATAGCCGTTCTGCTGCGCTTCATGGATTCGTTCATGATCTATACCGAGCCCTTCGTCGTCACCGGCGGCGGACCAGGCAATTCGACGACCTTCCTCTCGATCGAGCTGGTGAAGCTCGCGCTCGGCCAGTTCGATCTCGGCAAGGCCGCGGCGATGTCGATCGTCTACAACCTGATCATCCTCGCCGTGTGCTGGGTCTTCTACACGGTGATGACCAATCTCGATGTCGAGCGTCGGCGCCCGCCGGCGGATGCTGAGGGCGGCCGATGACGACGGGCAGCCTCAGCTCGACCGCGGCACTTTCCGCAGCCGAAGCGGCACCGAAGGCGCGCTCCGCCCTTCGCTTCAACGGCAGCGCGCTGACGCTCGGCCTCTATCTGATTTTCCTGATCCTGCCGATCTACTGGCTCGTCGTGATGAGCCTGAAGACCAATGCCGAGATCAATTCCGGCATGACGCTCTGGCCGCGCGAGATCACATTCGAGAACTACCGGACGATCTTCACCGACCCGTCCTGGTACTCCGGCTACATCAACTCGCTGACCTATGTGGTCATGAATACGGTGATCTCGATCACGCTGGCGCTTCCAGCCGCCTATGCCTTCTCGCGCTACCGCTTCCTCGGCGACAAGCACCTGTTCTTCTGGCTCCTCTCGAACCGGATGGCGCCCCCCGCGATCTTCGCACTGCCCTTCTTCAACCTCTATTCGGCGATCGGGCTCTTCGACACGCCGCTCGCGGTGGCGCTGGCTCATTGCCTGTTCAATGTGCCGCTCGCGGTCTGGATCCTCGAAGGCTTCATGTCCGGCGTGCCGCGCGAAATCGACGAGACAGCCTATCTCGACGGCTATTCCTTCCCGCGCTTCTTCGTGAAGATCTTCACCCCGATCATCGCCAACGGCATCGGCGTCACCGCCTTCTTCTGTTTCATGTTCTCCTGGGTCGAGCTCTTGCTGGCGCGGACCCTGACGACGGTCAACGCCAAGCCGATCGCCGCCACGATGACGCGCACGGTCTCGGCCGCAGGCATGGACTGGGGACTGCTCGCGGCCGCCGGCGTGCTGACGTTGATCCCCGGTGCGCTCGTGATCTGGTTCGTCCGAAACTACATCGCCAAGGGCTTTGCCCTGGGGAGGGTCTGATGCCCGATCTGGCATGGATGGCGTGGACACCGCAGACCGGGCTGTTCTTTGCCGGTCTCTTCGGCCTGCTCGGCGTGATGACGGCGCTGGCGATCTGGCGGCCCGAACTCGAGCGCGTCGGCGTGCTCGGCATCCCGACGACACGCGGCGACCGACTCTTCCTGAGCCTGCTTGGATCGGCCTTCATCCACCTCGCCTGGCTCGGCCTCACCGCCGCCGATCTCTGGTGGGCGACCGGCCTTTCGTTTCTCTACGCCACCACGGTTTTTCGCTTCGTCTAACCCTAACCACGGAGGCTGCTCTCGCACGAACATTGCCTGCGCAAAGGGAGCCAACAAGGCTCGCAAGAACAATCAACTAGTGGAGGAAACGATGAGAAAGCAGATGCTAGCCGCTACCGCGCTCAGCTCCTTGCTCAGCGCCGTGCCCGCCCTCGCCGACATGGATGCGGCGCGACGCTGGGTCGACAGCGAATTCCAGCCTTCCACACTGGCCAAGGATGCGCAGCTCAAGGAAATGGAGTGGTTCGTCAATGCCGCGAAACCCTTCGCCGGCATGGAGGTCAATATCGTCTCCGAGACCATCACCACCCATGAATACGAAGCCCGTACGCTGGCCAGGGCCTTCAGCGAGATCACCGGCATCAAGCTGAAGCACGACCTGATCCAGGAAGGCGACGTGGTCGAGAAGCTGCAGACACAGATGCAGTCCGGCCGGAACGTCTATGACGGCTGGATCAACGACTCCGACCTGATCGGCACGCATTTTCGCTACAAGCAGACCACGAACCTGACGGACTGGATGGCGGGGCCGGGCAAGGACGTCACCAACCCGATGCTCGACGTCGACGACTTCATCGGTAAATCCTTCGGCACCGCACCCGACGGAAAGCTCTACCAACTGCCCGACCAGCAATTCGCGAACCTTTACTGGTTCCGCTACGACTGGTTCACCCGCCCGGACTTCAAGGAGAAATTCAAGACCAAGTACGGCTACGAGCTCGGCGTACCCGTCAACTGGTCGGCCTATGAAGACATTGCCGAGTTCTTCTCGAACGACATCAAGGAGGTCGACGGCGTCCGGGTCTTTGGCCATATGGACTACGGCAAGAAGGACCCCTCGCTCGGCTGGCGCTTCACCGATGCCTGGCTCTCGATGGCCGGCAATGGCGACAAGGGCATCCCGAACGGCAAGCCGGTCGACGAATGGGGCATCCGCATGGAGGGCTGCCGCCCGGTCGGCTCCTCGGTGGATCGCGGCGGCGACACCAACGGCCCGGCTTCGGTCTATGCCGTCCAGAAATATGTCGACTGGCTCAACAAATACGCGCCGCCTCAGGCGCGTGGCATGACCTTCTCCGAGTCCGGGCCGGTGCCGGCACAGGGCACCATCGCCCAGCAGATCTTTTGGTACACCGCCTTCACGGCCGACATGGTCAAGCCCGGCCTGCCGGTAGTGAATGCCGACGGCACTCCGAAATGGCGCATGGCCCCCTCGCCCAAGGGCTCCTACTGGAAGGAAGGCATGAAGCTTGGCTACCAGGATGCGGGCTCATTGACCCTGCTTGAATCGACCCCGCTGGAGAAGCGCAAGGCGGCCTGGCTCTACCTCCAGTTCATCGTCTCCAAATCGGTCAGCCTGAAGAAGAGCCATGTCGGCCTGACTTTCATCCGCGAGAGCGACATCTGGGACAAGAGCTTCACCGAGCGGGCGCCGAAGCTCGGCGGGCTGATCGAGTTCTACCGCTCGCCGGCGCGCGTGCAGTGGACGCCGACCGGCAACAACGTTCCCGACTACCCGCGTCTCGCACAGCTCTGGTGGCAGAACATCGGCGATGCCTCCTCGGGCGCCAAGACCGCGCAGGCGGCGATGGATTCACTCGCGGCGGCGCAGGACTCGGTGTTGGAGCGGCTCGAACGCTCCGGCGTCCAGGGCGATTGCGGCCCGAAGCTGAACCCGAAGCAGACGGCGGATGCCTGGTTCGCCAAGTCCAAGGCGGACGGCAACATCGCGCCACAGCCCAAGCTCGCCAATGAGAAGCCGAAGGGCGAGACGATCGACTACGACACGCTGATCAAGTCCTGGCCGGCGACTCCGCCCAAGAAGAACTGAGACAAACGCTCCGGGGGTGCGGGCGGGCAGTGCGAGCCGCCCGCACCCCATTCGGCAGTCGCAAGGAACGGCGCGCCTACCACGAGCAGCGGCCTTTATTGGCTTTATCTCATGCGCAGCCCGAGGGATCGTTGCCCCCACACAGTGGTGAGCGCGGCATCGCCGGCTCAACGGCGAAGGCAAATTCCAGGCAAGATCCGCCCCAACGCTTGCGGTGCTTACCCCCAACGTAGCGCAGCCGTATGGACCGGCGCGTCCCAGAGTTGGATCATGCTGTCGTCCAGCGCCGTCACGGTTAGCGAACAACCAGCCATGTCCAGAGAGGTGACGTAAGACCCAACCAGCCCACGTGCGATGGCGAGACCGCGTCCCGCCAGGACGCGCCTTGCAGCATTGGCCATCAGATAGAGCTCCATGGCGGGCGTCCCGCCGAAGCCGTTGACGAGCAGCAGGCAGGGCGCGCCGCTCTTCAGGGAAAGATCGTCGAGGATCGCGCCCATCATCTCGTCGGCGATAGCGTCCGCAGTTGTCAGCTTCACGCGCCGCCGGCCCGGTTCCCCGTGGATGCCGACGCCCATCTCTATCTCGTCCTCACTGAGGGTGAAGGTCGGCTTGCCGGCTGCGGGCACGGTGCAGGAAGTGAGGGCCACGCCCATCGAGCGGGTGCGCCGGTTGACCTCCTCGCCGAGGGACTTCAGCGCATCGAGCTCGCGGCCCTGCTCGGCGGCGGCGCCGACCATCTTCTCGACGATCAGCGTGCCTGCGACGCCACGCCGGCCGGTGGACCAGGTCGAGGCCGGGACCGCGACGTCGTCGTCGGTGATGACGGTCGCGACTGGGCTCTCGGCCATCTCGGCCGCCATCTCGAAATTCATCACGTCGCCTTCATAGTTCTTGACGATGAAGAGCGAGCCCGCCGCCGTGCCGACGGCGTTCACCGCCGCCAGCATCTGGTCCGGCGTCGGCGAGGTGAAGACCTGCCCCGGACAGGCGGCATCGAGCATGCCGGTGCCGACGAAGCCGGCATGCAAGGGTTCATGGCCAGAGCCCCCACCCGAGATCAGCGCGACCTTGCCGGGCTTCAGCACCTTGCGTCGAACGAACTTTTCCTCTTCGCCGAGCATGAGGATATCGCCATGAATGGCGGCGAGTCCCTGGAGGCTCTCCGACAGAATGCTGTCGACCGCGTTGATCAGTTTCTTCATAGGCTCTCCCCCTGCGCATCGGCTTCTTCGTCGGCGGCGGCCGGGATCAGGGACACCAGGCCGCGCGCGACCCCCAGCACGATATGGTCGACCCGGGCATTCAGGTCGGCGCTGCCGAAATCCGGCAACTCGACCACCAGCCGGCGCATCGGCCGCCCGGCATCGACCACCTCCAGGCGCCCCGGATGCGCGGCGCGATAGGCGTTCAGGAAGGCCTGCCGCTCCCGCGGCGCGAAATGGCAGACATGGAAGATCGTCTCCAGATGCTGCACCGGCACTGGCGTGGCATAGGCGGGGCTGATGATCTGCGAAATGAAGCTGCGGTTCTTGCCGATGGCTTCCGCCAGCCGCTGCCGGGTGCCGGAGGGGCGGTTCTCGATGATCGCGCGCAGGATCGCCTTGTACGCGGCCAATGGCGAAGGGTCGGTCGGGAGGGTTTCGGGGCTGGTCATGCGTCCGTCACTGGCTGCGAGAGATCGACCGCCCGGATCGCTTCCTTCGCCATCGCCAACAGCCCGGGAGAGACCGACACGGCCCGGACGCCGGCCCGCAGCAATGCGGCGATGGCGCGCGGATCGCCTCCCGCATCGCCGCAGAGACTGACTTCTCGACCAAGGTCGGCGCCATGGCGCGCGACATGGGCTATCATGGCGAGCACGCCGGGATGCAGGACGTCGGCATAGGCCGCGACCTCCGATCCATCGCGCGCGGCGGCGGTCGCGTATTGCGTCAGATCGTTGGAGCCGATCGAGAAAAAGGCGGCGTCGAAGCTCGCGACCGCCATGGCGGCGGCCGGAACCTCGACCATGATGCCGAGCGCAGGCGCTGCATGCGGCAATCCTTCCGCCGCGAGTTCCGCCAGAACGCCGTCCAGCAGCACTCTCGTTTGTTCCAGTTCCTGCGCTGCGGTGACCATAGGCAGCATGACCTTGAGCGGGCCCAGGCTCGCCGCCCGGGCCAACGCCCGCAATTGGACGCGGAAGACGTCGGCATGGCGCAGGGACAGCCTGATGCCACGCAGGCCAAGAAAGGGATTGGTCTCGCCATCGATCGTGTAGCCGGCGATGGGCTTGTCTCCGCCGGCATCGAGCGTGCGGATCGTTACCGGCCGACCGCCAGCCCAGTGCAGCAACGCGGCATAGGCCTCGAACTGGCGCGCCTCATCCTGCAAGGCCTGCTCGACGAGGAACTCCGTGCGGGTCAGGCCGATGCCGTCGCAGGCCTCGGCCGGGAAGCCGGCGACATCGGCGCTCCCCGCGATATTGACCATCACGGCAATCGGGGTCCCGTCGCGGGTCAGCGCAGGCTCGCGCTTGCGGGTTTCCGCCTCGCTCCGCCCGTGGCCGAGTTCGTCTGCCCGCCGTCGCGCCTCGTCGATGCTCGCGCGCGACGGGCCGGTCAGGACGAGGCCTGCCATGCCATCGACGACGACCGTGCCGGAGACCGCCTCCCAATCGGAGCCGATGCCGACCACCATCGGCACGCCACGCCCGCGCGCCAGCATGGCGACATGGCTGGTCGGGCTGCCGGCCCCGAGCACGATGCCGCCGCCTTGCGACCAATCGATGCCAAGGAAGGCGGAGGGCGGCAGATCCTGCGCCACGATGACGGCGCCGGGCGGCGCATTCGTCAATTCGGGCAAGCCGAAAAGCTGGCGCAGAACCCGGTCCCGGATATCAGACAAATCTGTGGCGCGGGCGCGGAAATAGGCGTCGTCGGACGCCTCATATCCCGCGATCTCCTCCGCCAGCGCCTGTCGCCAGGCCGTGTCGGCAGGCACGCCGCGCTCGATTGCTGCATAGGCGCCCTCGGTCAAGGCGTCGTCTTCGAGCAGCGCCACCTGAAAGCCCACGATATCGGCAGCCTCGCCGTGAAGACTGGCCGCCAATGCCGTGACGGCCTGGAGGGAAGCGGCAACGGCGTCCGCCAGAGCCTGTCGCTCACTTGCAACCGGGCCCTTCACGCGCCGCATCTCGCCGACTGCGCGAAATGCCACCACCGGGCCGAAGGCGAGCCCGGTCGATGCGGCGAGGCCGGAAAGGCGGCGTTCCATCACGCCTCACTCCTCATCGAACTTGCGTGCGACGATATCGACGAGCGCAGCGAGCGCGGCGGAAGCATCTTCGCCGCTGGCCTTGAAATGCAGCACTTCGCCCTGGGCCGCCTTGACGCGCATGATCTTCACCGGGCTCTTGGCATCGGTCCACGGGCCGGCCGCGCTGGTCGCGACCTCTATACGGGAGCCGAAGCGCTTGGCGGTCTGGGTAAGCTTCACCGAGGGCCGGGCATGAAGCCCGATCTTGTTGGTGAGCAGGGCGCTGGCCGTCACCTCCTGCATCCTTGCATTCCTCTCGCTACCTTTTGCCGACATGTCATTCATGCCGACATGAGTTCCTCGGCGGTCGCCTGCACGACGGCCAGCGGCGAGCCGCCGGACGCTTCGGTGGCGGCCATCACGGCGCCTTCCACAATCGGTGCATTACAGATGACGATGCGCCCGCGCCGCTCCTCCGGCATCATTTCCACCGCCATCTCGCTATTGGTCTCGGCCCCGCCGAGATCGACCAGGATGGCGACGCCCGCTTCCGACCACGCCTTGTCGATCGCCGCCATGATGGCGGCGACATCGGTGCCCAGGCCGCCTTCGGCATTGCCCCCGGCCGCGGCAAGTGGGACATTGTCGCCGACCATCTGGCGAACCATGTCGACGGCGCCCTCGGCGACCTTGGCCGAGTGCGACACGATGACGATGCCGACATTCTTGCTGGCTGGCATGCTTCAGGCTCCGATGGCGTGGCAGATTGCGGTGGCGAGCAGCGCCGATGAGCGTGCCCCGGGATCCATATGGCCGATCGAACGCTCTCCCAGAAACGAGGCGCGTCCGCGAATGGCCTTGAGCGGCACCGTTGCCTCAGCCGCGATCCTGGCGACCTCGGGAAGGCGCTTCGTGAGGTCGGCGCCGCCATGAGCGAGTGCGGCCTGGAGCGGCGCCAGCACGTCGAGCATGGTCTTCTGGCCGAGATCGGACTTGCCTCGCGCCTTCACGGCCTCGATCGCCGCGGCCAGTGCCTGCGCCATCTCCGTAATCGTCGGCTCCGGCGGCAGTTCCTTACCCAGCGTCATGAATAGCGTGCCGTAGAGCGGCCCTGAGGCGCCGCCGACTTTCATCACCAATGTCGTGCCGATTGCCTTCAGGGCGTCGGGCAAGGGCTTTGCCGTGATCGGATCCATGTCCGCCAGCACGGCCTCGAACCCGCGCTTCATGTTCAGGCCGTGATCGCCGTCGCCAATGGCCTGGTCGAGCGCCGTCAATTCACCGGCATGGGTCAAGATTGCCGCGGCCATGGCTTGGATCAGCTTCTTCTTCAACGCGCCGTCCATGGTTCACCTCACCCGCTGGCCGTCGGCGTCGAAGAACAGCGGCTTGAGCAGGCTCACGCTCACCTCGTCGCTGACATCCAGGCCTTCATCCGGATCGACCAGGCTGACGATCTGATGCTGGTTCACTGCGATATGCAGGTGGTTCTGATCGCCGAGCCGCTCGATCCAGTTGACCTTGCCCGTCACCGCGCCATTCCCCGCCTTGGCGATGGCGAGATGCTCGGTGCGCACGCCGATCGTGGTCGTGCTGGCCGGCGCCCCCAGACCGGGGAAGAGGGCGCGCGGCAGCAGGTTGATGCCGGGGCTGCCGAGGCGGGTGGCGACATAGATGTCGGTCGGGTCCTCATAGATGCTGCGCGGCGTTCCGATCTGCACGAGGCGGCCCTGGTTGATCACGCCGATGCGAGAGGCCAGCGTCATCGCTTCGGTCTGGTCATGTGTGACGTAGAGGACGGTCGCGCCCAGATCCTGCTGGATATGCTTCAGCTCGATGCGCAGTTCCGCGCGCAGCTTGGCATCGAGCGAGGAGAGCGGCTCATCCATCAGGTAGATCGACGGGCTGCGCACCAAGGCACGGCCGATCGCGACGCGCTGCATCTGGCCGCCGGAGAGCTGCGTCGCGCGGTTCTGCAGCTTGTCCTCGATCTTGAGGAGCTTTGCGACATGGCCGACCGCGCGCCGGATCTCGTCCTCGGGCGTACGCCGTGTCGGCGACCGCAAGGGGAAGGCGAGATTGTCGAATACGCTCAGATGCGGATAGAGCGAGTATTGCTGGAACACGAAGGCGACGTCGCGCGCCGCCGGCGGCAGCGCCGTGACATCGACGCCGCCGATGAAGATGCGGCCTTCATCCGGGGTCTCCAGCCCGGCAATGAGGCGCAAGGCTGTTGTCTTGCCCGCGCCCGTCGGCCCCAGCAGCACGACGAACTCGCCATCGGCGATGGTGAGCGACAGATCGCTCGCGGCCTGCACCGCACCGAACCGCTTCGAGACTTGCGTCAGCGTGACCTCAGCCATGGGTGCGCCTCGTCGTGCTGGCCTCATGCAAGGCGGAGCGGATCGCCTTTCCCGTCGCCGCATCGAACAGCGATAGCCGCTCAGGCCTGAACGACAGACTGACGCGGTCGCCGGCCGCCACCGGCAGATGGGCAGGCAAGCGCGCCTTGAGCTTGCCGCGCGGGGTGGCGACCGTCACGATCTGGGTCGTGCCGAGATATTCGGTGCCAAAAATCTCGCCCGGAAGGGCGCTGCCCTGCCGGCCGGGATCGCCGATGACGATCTGCTCGGGCCGCACCCCAAGCGCCAGCGGTCCGGGTGCGTGGCTCTCGCGCAGTTCCGGCAGGGTCACGCAGGCGGCATCGATGCTGACCGAGGTCGAGCCCGCAATGGCCGTGCCGTCGAAACGGATGAAATTCATCGCGGGCGAACCGATGAAATCCCCGACGAACATCGAATTCGGGCGGTCATAGATCTCCTGCGGCGAGCCGAGTTGCTCGATCACGCCGTCATTCATCACCGCGATCTTGTCGGCCATCGACATCGCTTCGAGCTGGTCATGGGTGACATAGACCGTCGTCGCCTTCAGCCGATCGTGCAGCGCGCGCAGCTCGCCGCACATCAGATGGCGGAACTCGGCGTCAAGCGCGCCCAGCGGCTCGTCCATCATGAAGGCCTTCGGTTCGCGCACGATGGCGCGTCCGAGTGCGACCCGCTGCCGGTCGCCGCCGGAAAGACCGGAGATCGATTTGTCGAGCAGATGCTCGATGCGCAGCACGCGTGCCGCTTCCTCGACGCGCCGTCTCGTCTCGTCCCTGGGCACCCCCATCGAGACCAAGGGAAAGCTGATGTTCTTGCGCACGTTCATATGCGGGTAGAGCGCAAAGAGCTGGAACACCATGGCGATGTCGCGTTCGCGCGCCCGCTTGAAGGTGACGTCCTCACCATCGAGCTGGATACTGCCGGAGGATGGCAGCTCCAGCCCCGCAACCATCCGCAATGTCGTCGTCTTGCCGCAGCCGGAGGGGCCCAGCAGGCAGAAGAAATCGCCGTCCTCGACCGTGAAACTGGTATCGCGCACCGCCATGAAGGCGCCGAACCGTTTCACCAGATTATCGACCCGGATCTCGGCCATGGCTCACTCCGGGAATTTGGTGACGAAGGTGAACATGATGACGCCGATCAGCGTCGTTACGAAGGAATAGCCGTAGAGCGTCAGCGAGAAGGGCTGCAGCAGCATGAGCACGCCGGCCGCGATCAGCACCGTCGCCAGCATCTCCATCGGTCCGCGCCGCAGCGCCCTGGGCCAGCGCGATCGAGGCGTGCCGCCCGGTTGCCGGGAATGGCTGGCATGCAGGTTCATTTGCGCACCGCCCCGAAGGTGATACCGCGCAGGAGGTGCTTGCGCAGCAGCACGGTGAAAACCAGGATCGGGATCAGGAACAGCGTCGTTCCGGCCGCAACCGCCGGCCAATCCTGCCCGCCCTCGCCGATGATGATCGGGATGAAGGGCGGCGCGGTCTGCGCCGTGCCCGAGGTGAGCAGCACGGCGAAGGCATATTCGTTCCAGGCGAAGATAAGGCAGAAGATCGCGGTCGCGACGATTCCGGTCGTGGCCTGCGGCAGCACGACCTTGCGGAAGGCCTGCAGCCGTGTGTAGCCGTCGATCATCGCCGCCTCCTCGTATTCGCGTGGGATCTCGTCGATGAAGCCCTTGAGCAGCCAGACAGCCAGCGAGACGTTGACCGAGGTGTAGAGCAGGATCATGCCGAGCCGCGTGTCGGAGAGGCCGAGCTCGCGATACATCAGGAAGATCGGGATCGCGACGGCGATCGGCGGCATCATCCGTGTCGACAGGATGAAGAACAGCAGGTCGTCCTTCAGCGGCACCTTGAAGCGCGAGAAGGCATAGGCCGCGCAGGTGCCCAGCCCCACCGAGAGCAGCGTCGAGCCGAATGCGATGATCAGCGAATTGACGAAGCGCGGCACATAATTCGACGGGCCGACGACCACCATGCTGCGCGAGCGCGTGATCTCTTCGCAGGCGGAATTCGCAGGCGGGAGCGAGGCGAGATAATCCGCCGTCTGGCGCGATCGGGTGTTGAACAGGTTGCAATAGCCTTCGATCGAAGGCTCGAAATGCAGGAAGGGCACGACCTTGGGCGGGTAGGAGATCGAGTCCGGCGGCGTCTTGATGCTGGTCAGGCCGATCCAGAGCAGCGGCACGATGGCCACCAGCGCGTAGAGAACGACGATGGTACCGGCCAGCAGCTTGACGCGTCCGCTCGGCGCGACGACGGAGTGGGCCGTGGAGAGCGCGCCGCTCATCGTGCCTTCACCTTGTTCAGCGCCTTCACATAGATGTTCGCCAGCCCAAACACGGCGACGAACAGGATGATCGCGAAGGCGGAGGAATAGCCGGTGCGCCAGGCCTCGAAGGCGGCGCGCTTCAGCGTGATCGAGGCGAGTTCGGTCGTCGAGCCCGGCCCGCCCGAGGTCAGGAGGTTGACCATGTCGAACATCTTGAAGTTCTCGATGCCGCGGAAGAGCACGGCCAGCATGATGAAGGGCAGGCACATCGGCAGCGTGATCGAGATGAATTGCCGCCAGTTGCTCGCGCGGTCGACCTCGGCTGCCTCGTAGATGTAGTCCGGGATCGAGCGCAGGCCGGCCAGGCAGATCAGCATCACATAGGGCGTCCACATCCAGGTATCGACGATGATGATCGCCCAGGGGCTCAAGGTGACGTCGCCCAGCATCTGGAAGGAGGACGGCGCAAGCCCCGTGAAGAACGAGACGACGTAATTGAACAGGCCGATCTGCGGCTGGTAGAGGAACGTCCAGAAATTGCCGACCACGGCCGGCGACAGCATCATCGGGATCAGGATCAGCGTGGTCCAGAAGCCATGGCCGCGGAATTTGCGGTCGATCAGGTAGGCCAGCGCAAAGCCGATGACGGTCTGCAGCAGGATCGTCCAGAACACGAAATGCGCCGTCGCCTGCATGCGCTGCCAGATTTCCGGATCCGACAGGATCGTCTGGTAGTGATCGAGCCCGACATTGCGCAGCGGTGCATTGGGGCGATTGGCGCGGTAATTGGTGAAGGAAAGCTGGATCGTCCAGATCAGCGGGAACAGGTTGATCGCGAGCAGGAGGATCATCGTCGGCGCGATGAAGATCCAGGCGATGGCTTTGTCGCTGAGACCCCGGACCCGCTGGGCGATTGGGGGATAGGCTGCGCGCATCGCTGCCGCGCTCCTGATGCCGGTGACGTCGCTCGCATTCATGACTCAGCACCGTTCAAAGGCAAGGTCGGGGACTGGCTGCGCCACCTGCGATGAGGCGCAGCCCCGGTTCGGCTGGGGCGAAGGCCCGCTTGCGTCAGAACTTGCCGTCTTCCTTGAAGACCTTGGTCCAATCCTGGATCAGCAGGTCGAGCGCCTGTTTGGCGGTGCCCTTCTCCGCCACGACATAGTCGTGGATGCGCGCCTGCTCCGCCTGCATCAGCTGCGCGTAGGACGGCTCGGCCCAGAAATCGACGACCTGGCCCATGGCGACGAGGAAGTCGGCCGCGAAGGGCGCGGATTTGGCGAAACCGGGATCGTTCAGCACGCCCTTGTGGCAAGTATAGCCGCCGAGTTCCCACCACTTCTTCTGCACGTCGAGCGAGGCGAACCATTTGACGTAGGACAGCGCCTCGGCCTGGTTCGGCGAATAGGCGACGACCGAGAGGCCCTGTCCGCCGAGCTGCGAGCCCTTCTGCTTCTCGGGCGGATTGACGAAGAAGCCGATCCTGTCGCCGCCAACATTGGGATCCTTGTACAGGCCGGGAAAGAAGGCGAACCAGTTCATCTGCAGGGCCGCCTGTCCGGATTTGAAAGCGTCCAGGCCCTCTTGCATATAGGCGTTGGAGTAGCCCGGCGGGGTGCAGCACTTGTACAGGGACTTGTAGAACTCCAGGCCCTTCACGGCATCGTCGGAGTTGACGAAACCAGCCATGGCGTAGGGCTTCTTCGGGTCCTCATATTTGAAGCCGAAAGGATAGAGTGCGTTGGCGACGCCCATCGTGATGCCTTCCGAGCCACGCTCGGTGAAGATCGCCGCGCCATAGACCTTCTTGCCGTCGATATCGCGGCCCTGGAAGAACTCGGCGATCTGCTTCAGCTCGGTTTGCGACTTCGGCGCGGCGAGCTCGCGGTTGTACTTGGCCTTGAATTCGGCCTGCAGCTCAGGTCTGGAGAACCAGTCCTTGCGGTAGGTCCAGCCGAGCGCGTCCCCCATGGCCGGCAGCGCCCAGTAGTTCGGCGTATTTTTCGGCCATTCGGCATAGCCGGTGACGGTCGCCGGCATGAAGTCGTCGATCTTGATTCCTTCCTTGGCGAAGAAATCGTTCAGCTTCACGTAATGCTTGTTCTCGGCGGAGCCGCCGATCCACTGCGAGTCACCGATGATCAGGTCGCAGAGCTTGCCCTTGGAATTGAGCTCGTTGAGCATGCGATCGGCGAAGTTCGGCCAAGGCACGAACTCGAACTTCATCGCGATATTGGTCTTGGCGGTGAAGTCCTTGGAGAGCTCGACTAGCGCATTGGCCGGATCCCAGGCCGCCCAGCAGAGCGTCAGAGACTTGCCCTGCGCCTGTGCCGCGGTGGCAGCCAGCGCGGCGCTCCCGGCGATGGTCGCGGCAAGCATCCATGTCCTGATTGTTTTCATGGTTTTCCCTCCCTTGGCGTGCCGTCACCAGCCGTCATTGGGGTGACGGGTGAACCTGCGTGACCGCGACGGGCACAACCGGAAGAAAAGGCACGGCCGACGCGGGACGTTTCCTCACGCCGCCCCGGAACTAACCGTCCAAGTTCAGCGATTTGTTTAGTGAACAGTCAATCGCTAAACATGTCAAGCGATGAAGACGGCCGATAACATACCGCAATGCAGCGTTTTGCGCCGCGATGCACAAGTTTAGTGAATTCCTGAGTATCGGTGGGTTGGGGCAGCCTGGCCCATCATCTGCTTCGCGAAGCAAGCAGGCTTGCCCGACAGGTCCACGAAGCGGTAGATCGAGCGTCGGGAACTCAAGAGCGACGGGCCAAGGGGCACTTAACACGCTGTCGGTCGGGCTGGCAGGTGAGCCGGACCGGTCCCCGCCAACGCGCCATGACCGCTCGGTCTCGCGGGGTACGAGTCAATGAGCGGACCGAGACGCATTGAACTGCTTCCAAGCCGAAGTGGAAGATCGCTGACGCGGCGCCTTTCCGAGGAATAAGGGAGAGCCCGCCGTTCCAGGGGCACGCTTCTTGATTTGCTGGAAACGAAGCGCCGCCCGGCTTGGTGGCCGGGCGGCGCTTATCGGATTGCGGAATTTTTCCTACAATCGCGGCAACACTATGCCTCGCGTTTCAGGTCAAACCGATTCAAGCCGGCGATGTAAGCCTCTGGCAGAGCCCAATGTTTCGCTCCGGCGATGACCGTTTCCATATAGCCGGGCTTCGGCTTTCCGGCATCGCCTGAACGGCCGATATAGATCAGCGCGCGCTTGGCGCCGCCCGGCACGATCACCGGCTGGTTGATCTTGACGTAGAGCCCGCTGCCGATGTCCTCGAACTTGTCGAGCGTGCGAATATCACTGAGCGAGCAGTCCCAGAGCACGCCATGGACCTCGTCGCGCGCATCGCGGATGGCGGAGGCATAGCCGTCGCGCGTGACGATGAAACGATGGCGCGGCAGGCGGGCGGGGCCGAGCGCGTGCGAGTTCGGGCAGCGCTGTGCCATGCCGACCGGGTCCATGTTAAGGCCGTAGGCGAAGTAGAGGGGCATGGTCCGGCTCGGCCTTTTTGCGGGGTCCCATTGTCAGGGCGCGCTGTCATTCCGGACATAGCGAAGCGGAGATCCGGAATCCATCGTAGGGCATAGTAGCCTCCGATGGATCCCGGATCAGCGCGGCTTCGCCGCTTGTCCGGGATGACGGCGCGGTTGTTGCTCTCGTCCTACTTCGTCTTGTTGAACAGCTCGCGCCCGATCAGCATGCGCCTGATCTCACTCGTCCCGGCGCCGATCTCGTAGAGCTTGGCGTCGCGCAGCAGGCGGCCTGTCGGATAGTCGTTGATGTAGCCGTTGCCGCCCAAGAGCTGGATGGCGTCGAGCGCGACCTGCGTCGCCTTCTCGGCCGCGATCAGGATCGCGCCGGCTGCGTCCTCGCGAGTCGTCTCGCCACGGTCGCAGGCCTTGGCGACGGAATAGACGTAAGCGCGGCAGGAGTTCATCGCGACATACATGTCGGCGACCTTGCCCTGGACGAGCTGGAATTCGCCGATCGACTGGCCGAACTGCTTGCGCTCATGGACATAGGGCATGACCACGTCGAGCGCCGCCTGCATGATGCCGAGGGGGCCGGCGGCCAACACGACGCGCTCATAGTCGAGGCCCGACATCAGCACGTTGACGCCGCGCCCGACCGTACCCAGCACGTTCTCCTCCGGCACCTCGCAATCCTGGAAGACGAGCTCGCAGGTATCGGAGCCGCGCATGCCGAGCTTGTCGAGCTTCTGGTGGGTCGAGAAGCCCTTCATGCCCTTCTCGATCAGGAAGGCGCTGATGCCGCGCGAGCCGGCCTCCGGATCGGTCTTGGCGTAGACCACCAGCGTCTCGGCGATCGGGCCGTTGGTGATCCACATCTTGTTGCCGTTGAGGACGTAGCGGTCGCCCTTCTTGTCGGCGCGGGTGCGCATCGAGACCACGTCGGAGCCCGAGCCGGGTTCGGACATGGCGAGCGCGCCGACATGCTCGCCGGAGATGAGACCCGGCAGGTATTTGCGCTTCTGCGCCTCGCTGCCGTTGCGGCGGATCTGGTTGACGCAGAGATTGGAATGGGCGCCGTAGGAGAGGCCGACCGAGGCCGAGGCACGGGAGACTTCCTCGACCGCGATGCAATGCTCGAGATAGCCGAGCCCGGTGCCGCCATACTCCTCCTCCACCGTGATTCCGTGCAGGCCGAGCGCGCCCATCTCCGGCCAGAGATCGCGCGGGAACTGGTTGCTGCGGTCGATCTCTTCTGCGCGCGGCGCGATCTTCTCCTGCGCGAAGGCGTGGACGGTGTCGCGGATGGCGTCGGCGGTCTCGCCGAGGTCGAAATTGAACGGGCGCGGCGCGTTGGCGAGCATGGCGGAACCTCCCGGTTGATCATTGGGAGCGAGCCTCCCTTGCCGCCGTTATAGCCGGAGCCCGCCGGCGCGTCAGTGTGCAGACGCGCCCGGCGCGGTTGGGCGTCGATGCGGTGGCCAGCGTTCCGTGGCGGCAGGCCAAAGCCTGTCCGCACAGGGGCAATCCAACTCTTGTTTATCCCCTCCTGGAGGATAGGATATCGACATGAGCCACGCCATGGACCCCGACATCATCAATCGCCTGCGCCGCGCACAGGGGCACCTCGGCACCGTCGTCGGGATGGTCGAGGCGGGGCGGGCGGTTCCCGAGGTCGTGCAGCAGCTCCAGGCTGTCGAGAAGGCTCTGGAGAAGGTCAAGTCGCTGCTGATCTTCGACCATATCGAGCACCATCTGTTCGACCACGCCCAGGCACCGACGCCCGAGGCCCGCAGGTCGATCGAGGAGCTGAAGGCTCTCACCAAATATCTGTGACGGCCGCGGAGCGAGCGCCATGTCGAACCTGAACAGCTTTCCAGCCCGCCACGAGCACGTCTTCCTAGGCAGCGCACATGATCGCCACGAGCGGCGCACCTGGCTCGTCGTCGGCCTGACGGCGGTCACCATGGTCGCCGAGATCGTGGCGGGCACGGCGTTCGGCTCGATGGCGCTCGTCGCCGATGGCTGGCACATGTCGACCCATGCCGCAGCGCTCGGCATCGCTGCCTTCGCCTATCGCTTCGCCCGGCAGCATGCGCGTGACAGCCGTTTCAGCTTCGGAACGGGCAAGCTCGGCGATCTCGCGGCCTTCGCCAGCGCGCTGCTGCTGATGCTTGTCGCCCTCGCCGTGGGCTGGGAATCAGCGATGCGGTTGAGCGCGCCGGTCGCAATCGATTTCACCCAGGCCACGGTGATCGCCGTGCTCGGTCTCATCGTCAATCTGGCGAGCGCCTGGCTGCTGAAGGATGGGCATGACCACCATCACGGCCACAGCCATGGCGGCTCGGGGCATCGCCCGCACGATCACGGCCCTGACCATCACGACCACCACCATCATGCCCATGGCGGCGGGCACGGCGCGGACACCAACCTGCGCGCGGCCTATACGCATGTCGTCGCCGACGCCTTCACCTCGATCCTGGCGATCGCGGCGCTGCTCGGCGGCCGATTCTACGGCTGGGTCTGGCTCGACCCGGTAATGGGCATCGTCGGCGCCTGCGTGATCGCCCACTGGTCGGTCGGCCTACTGCGCAGCTCGGGAGCGATCCTGCTCGACACCGTGCCGGACGAGACCCTTGCGAAGCGCATCGGCGAACGGATCGCCGCCGAGGGCGCCGAGATCGCCGATCTACACCTCTGGCAGGTCGGGCCGGGGCATCGCAGCGCGATCGTCTCGATCGTCACCCGCGAGCCGAAAGCCCCGGCGGTCTACAAGCAGCTGCTGGCCGATCTGCCGACACTGTCACATGTCACGGTCGAGGTGAACGCCCGCCCGGCCGTTGCCTAGATGACTCCGGTCAATCGCCGATCACGCCGCGTTTCCGCAGCAGGATCAGCGTGAACAGCGCGGCGGCGACGCAGGATATGGCCACGAACACGGCGCCGAGATCCGATTCGACCCAGGGCAGGCCCTTCACATTGATGCCGAACAGACCGGTGATGAAGGTCGCGGGCAGGAAGAGCGCCGTCAACAAGGAGAGCACATAGAGCTGGCGGTTGGTGCGGCTGGCCGAGCGGGCGGCGATCTCGTCCTGCAGCAGCCGCGCCCGATCCTGCACCGACTGGGACGTCATGGTGGAGGCCGTCGATGCGCTGGAGCAGGCGCATGGCCGCAGCCTTTACCGCGTCCGGGGCGCTGCGGCCGGAATGCGTCTCGGCGAACCGGCGGAACAGGACGTGCAGCCCGCTGAGCTGGCGGTGCAGCCGCACGGCCGTGCGGCGGATCGCGCCGACGCGCTGCGGCCCGTCATGCAGGCGGTCGAGCAGGATGTGATCCTCGACGCTGTCGGTTTCTTCGACGAGGCGCACGACGGCGTCGGTGATGTCGTCGATGATGTATTCGATGATCTGCTCGAACAGGCCTGCCGGGCTGGAGGCCGGCTCGCCGCGATCGAGCGCTTCGGCGGTCATGCGGATCGAGTGCAGCGCTTCGCGTCGGCCGGTCAGCAGGAAGTCGTCGCCGATGATCCAGCGTAGCGCGCCGACATCCTCGGATTTGTCGGCGATGTCGCGGATCAGGTCGTGCGACACGCCCCAGGCGAGATTGGCGGAATGATCGAGCCGCTGGTGCGGCTCATGCGACAGGAAGGCTTCCTGCGTCGTGTCCGGCAGGGCCTGCTCTGCGCTCCAGCTCTGCGCCCGCGTATGGACGAGGTCGAGATGCAGCCAGACGAAGCCCTTGGTGGGGGAGAGGTCGGGCACGGTTTCGCGCGGGACGCGGCTTGGCCGCCCGTCCTCGTCGAAGCGATAGGCCCAGATGATACCGGACTGGGATTGTAGGTCGCCGGGCATGGTCCGCTTCCGCTGCCGCCGCAGGCTGGTCGGCGGCGCGGTGCTAAGGGCTCCGTGGATGTGACAATGGCGTGACGGTCGGGCCCGGCTGTTCAGTTGCGGCGGACGGTGCCGGTCATGTCCGCGTCGCCGCTGTTCGCCGTGCGCGCGGGGATGCGGCCGGGCGGTGCGAACTTCAACTTCGTGCCGCCGGCCGCTGCCGGGGCGCGCAGGCCGGCCGGCGTCGGCGGAGGCGCGCGCAGGGCGAATTTGGGCTCACCGCCCTGCCATTTGCGTGCGCCGATGTCGAAACGACCCTGGCGCCAGCCGTCGAACTCACGCTCGCTGCCGAAGAAAGCGTTGCGATCGACGTCGCCGACGATGCCGGGCACGCGGCCCGTGGTGGTGAACTGCCAGAACTCCCAGCGGTCGCGGGCATAGCGCTTGGCCAGCGGCGCGGCGGTCGAGCGCAGCCAGAAGGGATGATCGTTGAGTTCGCCCTCCAGCACGTCCTCGTGGAAGTTGATGTCGGTGTAGATGACGGGCTTCTTGCCGGTGTGCTCGCGCAGGCCCTTCAGCATCTCGTTGATCTTGGCGAGGGCCAGCTCCCGCGAGATCTTGCGGGTGCACTGCGAGTCGTTCTGCCATTCGACGTCGAGGACGGGCGGCAGCGCATCCGCATCGCGCGGAATATGCTTCTTGATCCAGCGCACCTGATCCTTGGCCGAGCGGCACCACCAGACGAAGTGATAGGCGCCGCGTGGAATCCCGTGCTTCTTCGCCTCGGCCCAGTTCCGCTTGAAATTGGGGTCGAGATGGTCGCCGCCTTCCGTCGCCTTGATGAAGGCGAAGCGGGTGCCGGCATCCTTGACCTTGGCCCAGTCGATCTCGCCCTGCCAGCGCGAGATGTCGATGCCCTGAATGACCTTGCGCCGCGCATCGCGGACGCCGTGATGCGGGGCGCTGTCGCCCTTCTTGGGATAGAACGCCTGTGCCGGCTCCAGAAAACTGATCAGAATCGCCGCGAAAGCAAAGGCTCCAAGGCCGGTCCGTCCGCTGGTCAGCTTGCCCGCTGGCATGTGTCTCTCCCGCATCACAGGTCCAGATGGCGGGAGCGTGGTTAAGCGGCGGTTAGAATTGCCGCGCTGTCTAACCAAGAGTTTCAGCCTTGGTTAACCGCGGGGCCGGGCCGCTCAGTCGTCGAGGTCCGTGTCCTGCACGGCTGTCGCTGCCACGCGGCTCGGCTGGAACGCCGAGGCGACGGGGGGAGCGGCGCCGGGGATACGTGCGACAGGCATGTTCTCCGGGATCGGCGCCGGCGTCGGTGCCGGCCCCGGCATCGCCGGACGCTCGGGCCCCGGATCAGGCTGCGGCGGAACCTTGTCGGCCTTGTCCCAGCGACGCGTGCCGATGTCGAATTCGCCGCGCACCCAGCCGGCGTATTGCGCTTCGGTGCCGAAGAAAGCGTTGCGGTCGACATCGCCCTTGATGCCGGGCACGCGGCCGGTGGTGGTGAACTGCCAGAAGGCCCAGGTACGATTGTTGTAGCGCACCTCGGGCAGGGCAGCGGTCGAGCGGATCCAATAGGGGTAGCTGTTGAACTGGCCTTCGAGCACCTCGCGGTGGAAGGTTATGTCCGTGTAGATCACCGGCTTCTTGCCGGTGAGGAGCTCAAGCTCGTTCAGCATGAGCTGGATCTTCTCGCGGGCGAGGTCCGGCGCGATCTTCTGCGGGCAGGTGCGGGAGTGGCCGTTCCATTCGACGTCCAGCACCGGCGGCAGCGCATCGGGGTCGTTCGGAATCTGCTGCTTGAACCAGACCGCCTGCTCATGTGCCGGGCGGCACCAGTAGACGAAATGGTAGGCGCCGCGCGGAATGCCGGCGCGGCGCGCGCCTTCCCAGTTGCGCTGGAAGGCAGGGTCGACATGGTCGCCGCCCTCGGTCGCCTTCATGTAGACGAAGCGCGTGCCGGCGGCCTTGACCGAGGCCCAGTCGATCTCGCCCTGCCAGCGCGAGATGTCGATGCCGTGGATCGGATAGTTGTGAGCCGCCGCGACGCCGGGGTGGGGGCGGGCGTCGCCCTTCGACGGATAGTTGTCGAGCGCCACGCAGCCGCCGAGGGCCGCGAAAGCGGCAGCAGCCAGAAAGGGCGGGAAGCGGAAACGTGACATGCGGCGGGCGTTCATCTCGCCGAGAATTGCGGAGAATGCTTGACGGCGGGTTTACGTTACCAAAGTTCTGCCGCCTGTCAGCCGAATCTGAGGCGCTGGCTCGACTTTCCTGTTCCTCAGTACCGATTCGCTTTCGCGCAAAGGGTGAGGCTTTCGCGTCAAAGCCTTCCAAACAAGCCAGAAACGCGAAAGGCGACCCGAAGGTCGCCTTTCGCTGGACTTACCGTCCGAATTTGGTGCGGTCGAGAGGACTCGAACCTCCACGGGTCTCCCCGCTACCACCTCAAGGTAGTGCGTCTACCAGTTCCGCCACGACCGCAGCTCGGTTCCGGTTGCAGGCGGTGCATCCGGTGAGCGGCGCCGATCTAGCAAATCGAATCCGTTGCCACAAGTGCATCCGCACGGAAAAACGAGCGATCCCGGGTTTTCCCCAGATTGGCTGCTCAGGCGGCCTCGGCCACGCTCTGCAATGTGTAGATCGTCGGGCGCTTCAGCATCTGGGTGATCTCGACGGAAATCTTGGCGCCGCTGACCACGACGATTCCCTTGGCGAAGGGGTGGTTGTTCGCGAGAATCTGGACTTCGTCGGTCTCGCTGGTGTTGAGCTCGATGATCGCGCCGCGGCCGAGGCGCAGCAGCTTGTAGATCGGCATCTCGGTCTGGCCGAGCACAACGGTGAGTTCGACAGGAACGAGATCGAGATCGGCCTTCAAGTCCTGCCTCCGGAACCCTACTTCAGAATTGGACCAGCGAAACTTGCCTGCCCGCCGGTTTTGGGCGCAAGAGGCTTGGCCGTGGTCGCGCCGGATGTCTCCGGTACGGAAAGCTTGGACGGAACATGGTTAAGCCATGGTGAAGATGCGTGAGGAACTCGCCGTGTCCTTCCTTTCGGAAGCGGTCGGCGAGCCGGTCGAATGGGTCGTGGCCGAGGGGCTGATCGGCTATGACGAGGCCGTCGCCGAGATGGAGATGCGCGCCGGGCTGATCGCCGACGGAGAGGCGCGCGAGCGCGTCTGGCTGGTCGAGCACCCGCCGCTCTACACCGCCGGCACCTCGGCGCGGGACGAGGACCTGATCGCGCCCGAGCGATTCCCGGTCTTCCGCTCGGGGCGGGGCGGGCAGTTCACCTATCACGGCCCCGGCCAGCGCGTGGCCTATGTCATGCTCGACCTGAAGCGGCGCCAGCCGGATCTGCGCCGCTTCGTCGCGGCGCTCGAAGGCTGGCTGATCGGCGCGCTCGACGATTTCAACATCCGCGGCGAGCGGCGCGAGGACCGCGTCGGCGTCTGGGTCCGCCGGCCCGACAAGGGGGCGGATGTCGAGGACAAGATCGCCGCGATCGGCATCCGGGTGCGCCGCTGGGTCTCGTTCCACGGCGTCTCGCTGAATGTCGAGCCGGAACTCTCGCATTTCGACGGTATCGTGCCTTGCGGCGTCAGCCAGCATGGCGTGACTTCGCTCGTCGATCTCGGCCTGCCGGTGACGATGCCGGAAGTCGATTCGGTGCTGCGCGAGGCTTTCGAGCGGGTGTTCGGCCCAACCGTCCCAGCCTGATTTACCTTTCGTTAGTCATGCCGCACCCATGCTTTCGGCCTGTTTCGAGCCAGACATGGGAATGACAGATGCGCGCTTTTCTTCTCGCCGGCGGCCTCGCTGTGCTGCTGGCCGCCTGCAACACCACCGACCAGCGCATTGCCGGCGCAGCCGCCGGAGCGGGGGCGGGCGCCCTCGTCGGCGGACCGATCGGCGCGGTTGCTGGCGGTGCGATCGGGGCCGTCGCGGCGCCGTCCGTGACCGGGTCGATCAACAAAGCGCGCGAGTAGCATCTTCCGCCGGCGCGGATTTGCCCGGCCGCATCCGTGCGTCCGTGCCGGTTGGCGTTTTCGATACGGCGCGCCATAACCTCGGCCGAGGATTCCGCCGAGGGAGCGCGCCGTGCCGGTCATCGAAAGCAAGGTCGATCTGAATTCGGCCGAGACGCGCGCCAATGCCGACGCCTGGGCCGGCTTGCGCGACGAACTTCAGCAGCAACGCGCGACCGCCGCGCTCGGCGGCAACGCCAAATCCCGCGAACGCCATACGGCTCGCGGCAAGCTGCTGCCTCGGGAGCGCGTTCTGCGCCTGCTCGATCCGGGCTCGGCCTTCCTCGAAATCGGCTCTCTCGCCGCCTTCGGCATGTATGAGGGCGATGTCCATGGCGCCGGCATGATCGCCGGCATCGGCCGCGTCGCCGGCCGCGAGTGCATGATCGTTTGCAACGATGCGACGATCAAAGGCGGCACCTACTACCCGATGACGGTGAAGAAGCATCTGCGTGCGCAGGAGATCGCCCGCGAGAACCGTCTGCCTTGCATCTACCTCGTCGATTCAGGTGGCGCGAACCTGCCGCACCAGACCGAGGTCTTCCCCGACCGCGAGCATTTCGGCCGCATCTTCTACAATCAGGCGACGCTCTCGGCCGAGGGCATTCCGCAGGTCGCGGTGGTGATGGGCTCCTGCACCGCCGGTGGCGCCTATGTGCCCGCGATGTCGGACGAGACGATCATCGTCAGGAAACAGGGCACCATCTTCCTGGGCGGCCCGCCGCTGGTGAAGGCCGCGACCGGCGAGGTCGTCTCGGCCGAGGACCTGGGCGGCGCCGACGTCCATGCGCGGCTCTCGGGCGTCGCGGATCACTATGCCGGCGACGACACGCATGCGCTCGCCATCGCCCGGCGCATTGCGGGCAATCTCAACAGGGTCAAGCGCCCGGATATCGACATCGCCGAGCCGGTCGAGCCGCTCTACGACCCGGCCGAGCTCGAAGCCGTGGTGCCGACGGACCTCAAGAAGCAGTACGACATCCGCGAGGTGATTGCGCGGCTGGTCGACGGCTCGGAGTTCGACGAGTTCAAGAAGCTCTATGGCACCACGCTGGTGACCGGCTTCGCCCGCATCCACGGCATCCCGGTCGGCATCATCGCCAATAACGGCATCCTGTTCTCGGAAAGCGCGCTCAAGGGCGCGCATTTCATCGAACTGTGCTGCCAGCGGCGCATTCCGCTGCTCTTCCTGCAGAATATCACCGGCTTCATGGTCGGCCGCGATTTCGAGACGCGCGGCATCGCCAAGGACGGCGCCAAGCTCGTCACCGCCGTCGCCTCGGCGCGGGTGCCGAAGATCACGGTGCTCGTCGGCGGCTCCTTCGGCGCCGGAAATTACGGCATGTGCGGGCGAGCCTACGGCCCCCGCTTCCTGTTCACCTGGCCGAACTCGCGGATATCGGTGATGGGCGGCGAGCAGGCGGCGAGCGTGCTCGCCACCGTGCGCCGCGACAACATCGAGGCCGAGGGCAAGAGCTGGCCGGCGGCCGACGAGGAGGCCTTCAAGGCGCCGATCCGCAGCCGGTACGAGGAAGAAGGCTCGCCCTATTTCGCCACGGCACGGCTCTGGGACGACGGCATCATCCTGCCCTCCGAGACCCGCCGCGTGCTGGCGCTGGCCTTCTCCGCCACGCTCAACGCGGAGATTCCCGAGACGAAGTTCGGCGTGTTCCGGATGTGAGGAGCGGGGCGCAGCCTCCGTCATGCTCGGGTCAAGCTCGATCATGACGGCAAGTCCTACCGCAGCTCGATTCTCGTGACTTCGTAGACGGCGCGCGCGCCGCGCTTGTCGCCGGGCGCGACAAGGCGCCAGCCGCCATCCAGCGGCTTGCCATCGACTTCGGCGACGAGGATGAGGGGCATGTTGCCGAAGTCGGGATGGATTTCTCCGATCGAGAAGGCGATCTGATAGCCGTCCTTCGCGCTCGCGATGAACGTCTTCCTGAGCTGGTCACCGGGCTTGAGGCCGTCGAGGGCCTTGTGCGCCTGCAGGACATCCCAGAACAGGACACCCTTGTAGTGGCGCGTTGCCGGCCCCTTCGAGGTCTCGAAGGTCACGTCGCGCTCGGCGACGGGCAGGCTCGACAGGGATTGCGACGAGAGCCGGATCGTATTGGCTCCGATACCGACGATCTCGATCGCGTGCTCCTGCGCGCGCAGGCAGCAAGGCGATGATCTCCGTTGGATGTCCGACGATAGCATGTCGCCGTTTCTCCGGTGGCTTGGATGATGCGCCTGCTTCGTCTGCCCGGTTTGAAGCAGGGCGGTTCAAAGCGCGGGGGCCTGAGACCTGACCGGGCTCCGAAGTTGTCTGTTTTCGGCCTAGGCGGATGGGGCAGAGGACAGTTTCGCGGCAGCCGCCGTTCGCACGGCCTCGGTCAGACGGTCGAGCAACCGAGCGGCCAATCTGGTGCGCTGCCAGAAGAGCGTGACGGCGATCCGCGTGTGCGGCGGCAGCTCGACCAGTCGGCCGGCCTCCAGATGTGGCGCGGCGAGCGACAGGGGCGCCATCGACCAGCCCAGCCCGGCGAGGGTCATGTCCAGCATGCCTTGAGTCGACGGCGTCCAATGGGTTGGGGGCGAGATGGATGTTCCCCACGCGGCCTGAGCCCATCGCGCCTGAAGCTCGTCGCGGCGGTCGAAGCGCAGCATAGGCACCCTTTGAAGGCTTGCCGCATCGACGCCGGCGTAAAAGCGGCGGCTCATGAAGTCGGGATTGGCCACGGCCAGATACTCGATGGCTCCGAGGGGATAGATCCTGCACCCGACGACCGTGGCAGGATCAGCCGTCACGGCGGCGAGGACCTCTCCGCTGCGAAGCCGCTGCGCGGTGTGGGCTTCGTCTTCGAGGACGAGATCGAGCATCGCGCCCGTTTCGGCCGCGAATTGCGCCGCTGCCTGTGGAAACCAGGTGCTGACGCTATCGGCGTTCACGGCAATCCGGAGCGAGGATAAGCCGGGCTCCTGCCCCGCCAGGCCTGGCAGATTATCGACGACTTCGCTTTCGAGCAGGCGGACCTGCTCGACATGGGCACAGAGCTTGGCGCCGACCTCCGTCGGCCGGCAGGGTGCGCCTCTGGTGAGCAGAATTGCGCCAAGCCGTTCCTCGAGCCCCTTCACGCGCTGGGACACGGCCGAGGGCGTGACGCCCAAGCTTGCCGCCGCCTTCTCGAAACTGCCCCCGCGGGCGACCGCGGCCACGGCCGCCAAAGATAGATAGTCGAGCATTAGCCAATCTAATTCAGGGTAAGCAGGTTTAGTTAGACTACATTCATCGCGCCCGCCATCAAGGCCCCATGACCAGCACCCTTCTTCCTGCCTTCGCCAAGGGCTTTGCGCTTTCCGCCGGCCTCATCGTCGCCATCGGCGCGCAGAATATGTTCGTCCTCCGGCAGGGCCTCAAACGCGAGCATGTCTGGCCAGTCGTCCTGTTTTGCGCTGCGGCGGATGCGGCGCTCATCATTGCCGGGGTCAGCGGCCTGGGTGGCATGCTCGCTCTCGTCCCGGGGCTGTCGCTCCTTCTCGGCCTGGGTGGTGCGGCCTTCCTCAGCTGGTACGGCGCTCTCGCCTTGCGGCGGGCCGCCAATCCGTCGGCGCTCATCTTGGACCATCAGGCCAGCATGACGCTCGGGGCCGCGCTGGCAGGAACCGCCGCCTTCACCTTCCTCAACCCTCACGTCTACATCGACACGGTGATGCTCATGGGGGCGGTCGGGGCGAGCCTTCCGCCTGTGGAACGGCCTCTCTTCATGGCGGGGGCGGCGAGCGCGAGCTTTGCCTGGTTCGCCTCGCTCGGCTTTGGCGCTCGGTTCCTTGCTCCGATTTTTACGCGCCCGGTGGCCTGGCGCATCCTCGACCTCGGCATCGGCCTCATGATGCTGGCGCTTGCCGTGAGCCTTCTCCACGGCGCGCTGATCGATTGATCGTCGCGCTTCAGGGTGCGACGTAAAAGAATCGGCTGCTTGATCGTCCATCGCGAACGGAGATTTTCATGACTGCTGGTTCGATCTTCAGCGGGTTGTCCGCATTTCCGCTGACCCCCGCCGATGCGGATGGAGTGGTCGATACCGAAGCCTTTGCCGTGATGCTCGATCGGCTCGTCGCGGCCGGGGTCGATTCCATCGCCGTGCTCGGAAGCACCGGCACCTATGCCTATCTGGAACGCACCGAGCGGGCGCGTGCGCTGTGCGCCGCCGTGGAAACGATTGCCGGTCGCGTTCCGCTGATCGCGGGAGTCGGGTCCCTGAGGACCTCGTGGTCGACCGAGCTTGCCAGAGATGCCGAGCGGGCCGGGGCCGATGCGCTGCTTCTGGCACCGGTCTCATACACGCCGCTAACCGAGGCAGAAGTGTTCGCGCACTTCCAAGCCGTCGCGAGCTCATCAGGCTTGCCGCTGTGCATCTACAACAATCCCAGCACGACCCATTTTACGTTCTCGGCGGAACTGATCGCTCGGCTCTCGCAGATCCGGAACATCGCGGCCGTCAAAATGCCGCTGCCCGGCAGCGGCGACTTTGCAGGCGAGATCGGCCGATTGCGCCCGGCCTGCCGTGAAGGATTCACGGTCGGCTATAGCGGCGACTGGGGAGCGGCTGCGGCGCTTCTCGCGGGCGCCGACGCCTGGTACAGCGTCGTCGCCGGTCTGTTGCCGGCGGCTGCACTGCGCCTGACGCGCGCGGCGAGGGCCGGCGATCGCGACGCGGCGCTGGCTGCCGATGCCGCCTTGGAACCTCTGTGGTCGCTGTTCCGGGCGCATGGAAGCCTGCGCGTGATGTATCTGATCGCAACGCGCCTTGGCCTACGGCCGGGCTTGCCGCCGCTGCCCATCCAGCCGCTCGATGCCTCCGTCGAACACGCCGTCGCCGAAGCACTGGAGGCCGTCAGGCAGTAAGCGCCCTTGCAGAAGCCCCGAGGGTTCTTACGCCAGCGTGAACGCCTCGTGCACCGCGCTCTGGACGCCGCCGCCCATGATCGGACCGCCACCTGCGACGTGGATCGCGTCACCGACGAGCGCGGCGCCGAGGCCGTGGCGGGGTGTGACCATCGGCGCATATTGCTCCCAGCCATCGGCCGCCGGGTCGTAGGCCTCCATCTGGCCGAAGACGCGGTTGGTGCCTTCCCCGCCCATCACGAAGACCTTGCCGCGATAGAGCACGGCGCCGTGGCCGGAGCGGCCCGTCGGAGCCGGCGCGCGCATCGTCCACTTGTCCGCTGCCGGGTCGTAGGAATGGTGCAGGTTCGAGTTGGTGTGGAAGGAATCGACCCGGCCGCCGATGACGTGGATCAGCGGGCCGATAGCGAGCGTGCCGGTGTGGTCGCGCGCGGTCGGGAGGGGTGAGCGTTCGCTCCAGCGATCGGTCTTGGGGTCGTAGACCAGATGCCAGTCGACCGAGCGCTTGCTCTCGGTGGTCTCGCCGATCGCGCCGCCGATGACATGCAGCACGCCCCCTAGCCCGACCACGGCGGTCGAGCCGGCCGGGCGGGGCAGGGCGGCGATCTCGGCCCAGCGATCGGCCTTGGGATCATAGACGAAGCAGCGCGGATGCGGCTTGCGGTTCTGCTCGAGGAAGCCGCCGATGGCGAAGAGCCTGCCGTCGAGGAAGGCGACGCCGACATGGTTGGCGCCCTGGGGCAGCGGCGCGCCATCATCCCATTTGTCGGCCTTGGGATCGTAGACATGGTGATAGGCCCGGTCGGTGCGCTGCTCGCCATAGCCGCCGACGACATGCATCCTGTCTTCGAAAGCCGTCGCCCAGGCCATCTCCGAGCGCGGCAGCGGCAGGGGCGCCTTCGCGCTCCAGCGGCCGGGCGAGGCTGCCTTCGGCGCCGGCGAATCGAAGACGTTCTGCGTAGCCGCCAGCTCGGGCTTGCCGATCCGCCCCGGCTGGGTGAGCCGCTCATATTGCGGGCCGTGATGCTCGTGCCCCGGCTGCTGGGCGAGCGCCGGGCCGGCGAGTGCGGCGGCGCCGGCAGCGAGCAGGTGGCGGCGGTTCAGGCTGGTCATCGCGTCGTCCTCCCGACTACAACGATAAGGCAGAGGCGCCGGGCGGCAAGCGCATGAATTGCCGATGGTTGCGCTGTTTCCCCGCGCGTTCTCGCCCGCTATGGTCGGTTGCCATCTCAAACGATTTAGGCTGCAGGAAACACGGGGAAACGCATGTCTGGGCATAACAAGGTCGCGATCATCACCGGTGCCGGTTCGGGCGTGGGCCGGTCGGTCGCCATCGCCTTCCTGAAGGACGGCTACCGCACCGTGCTGGCCGGTCGCCGGGCCGATGCACTGGAGGAGACGATCGCTCTCTCCGGCGCCGACAAGGGTCGGGCTCTCGCGGTCTCGACGGATGTCACCGACAAGGCCTCGGTCGAGGCGCTGTTCGCGAAGACGAATGAAGCCTTCGGCCGGGTCGACGTTCTCTTCAACAATGCCGGCGTCAACGCACCGGGCGGCGTGCTGCTGGAGGACCTCTCGCTGCAGGACTGGCAGAAGGTCGTCGACACCAACCTGACCGGCCCGTTCCTCTGCACCCAGGCCGCCTTCAAGGCGATGAAGGCGCAGGAGCCGCGCGGCGGGCGCATCATCAACAACGGCTCGATCTCGGCGCAGGCGCCGCGGCCGAACTCCGCCGCCTACACCGCGACCAAGCACGCCATCTCCGGCCTGACCAAGACCGCCTCGCTGGACGGGCGCAAATACGACATCGCCGTCGGCCAGGTCGATATCGGCAACGCGCTCACCGACATGGCCAAGAAGATGACGACCGGCGTGCCGCAGGCGGACGGTTCGGTGAAGGTCGAGCCGGTGATGGATGTCGACCACGTCGCGAGCACGGTGCTGCACATGGCCGGGCTGCCGCTGGAGGCCAACATCCTCTTCGTCACGGTGATGGCGACCAAGGCCCCGCTCGTCGGGCGCGGGTAGGGATTTTTCTCTCCCTTTACGTTCCCGCTTGCCTGTCATCCCGGGCGGAGCGAAGCGTAGACCCGGGATCCATGCCTGAGCCGCGCCGGTTTGCGCTCCGGCATGGATCCCGGATCGGCGCGGCTGAGCCGCTTGTCCGGGATGACGCGGCGAGGACGGGGATGACGGAGGCCAGCCAGACCGAGGTGAAGACCTACCCCTCCATCGCCCGCGCCTATACGCTGACGATCTGGGGCATCGCGCTCGGCATCCTCGTCCAGGCGGCGGCGACCGTCGTCTGGGCGCTCGCCATCGGCAACGCCCAGCTCTTCAAGGACGGCGTGGACTGGGTCTACGACGTCGCGCTCTACGGCATCGCCGCCATCGTCTTCGGCCGCGATGCGCGGGCCGAGCGGCTGGCGGCGGTCGCGATCGGCGCGGTGATGGCCGTCGCCGGCCTGCATTCACTCTACGATCTCTGGGACAAGATCGTCCGGCCGCGGCCGATCGAGGTCTGGACGCTCGGTTTCGCGGCCGCGAGCGCCATCGTCATCGCGCTCATCGTCATCGGCGTGCTCTGGCGCTTCCGACGCGAGGACAATCCGGTGATCAAGGCGACCTGGCTGTCGAGCCGCAACGACGCGATCTCGACGACCGGCTTCGCGCTGGTCGGGCTCGCCGCGCGTGTCGCGCCGGTGCGCTGGCCGGAATACCTGTTCGACCTCATCGTCGCCGGGATCTGCTTCCAGGCGACATGGGCGATCTGGCGCTCGCTGCGGCAGGGCGCGGATTCGGAAGCGACCCAGCCGGGTTTGCGCAACAAGGCGCAGACAGACGCGGCGGGCGGGCTATAAAGGCGGCAACCCTTTCGAGGACGCCGCCGCCATGACGATCGCCGCCAAGCTGCCTTCCATCCTGATCGCCAATCGCGGCGAGATCGCCTGCCGCGTGATCCGTACCGCCAAGCGGCTCGGGCTGCGCACCATAGCGGTCTATTCGGATGCCGACGCGGAGGCGCTGTTCGTGCAGATGGCCGACGATGCCTACCATATCGGGCCCGCCCCGGCCCGCGAGAGCTATCTCGATGCCGGCAAGATCCTGGCCGTCGCCAAGGAGGCGGGGGCCGCCTGCATCCATCCGGGCTACGGCTTTCTCTCCGAGAATGCCGACTTCGCCGATGCCTGCGCCAAGGCCGGGGTCGTCTTCGTCGGCCCGCCCGCCTCGGCGATTCGGGCGATGGGTTTGAAGGATGCCGCCAAGGCGCTGGTCGAGAAGGCTGATGTGCCGGTGGTGCCGGGTTATCACGGCGCCGAGCAGGGCGTCGATTTCCTGAGCCGGGAGGCCGAGCGCATCGGCTATCCCGTGCTGATCAAGGCGGTCGCCGGCGGCGGCGGCAAGGGCATGAAGAAGGTCGAGCGGCCCGAGGAGTTCGCGGACGCCCTGACCAGCGCCCAGCGCGAGGGGCAGAATGCCTTCGGTGACGCCCGCGTCCTCGTCGAGAAATACGTGCTCTCGCCCCGCCATGTCGAAATCCAGGTCTTCGGCGACAGCCACGGCAATGTCGTCCATCTCTACGAGCGCGACTGCTCGCTGCAGCGGCGCCACCAGAAGGTTATCGAGGAGGCGCCGGCACCGGGCATGAGCGCGGAAGTCCGCGCCGCCATGGGCAAGGCTGCGACCGAAGCCGCGAAGGCGGTCGGCTATGTCGGGGCCGGCACGGTCGAGTTCATCGCCGATGGGCGCGACGGTCTGCGGGCCGACCGCTTCTACTTCATGGAGATGAATACGCGGCTCCAGGTCGAGCATCCGGTGACGGAGGCGATCACCGGGCTCGATCTCGTCGAATTGCAATTGCAGGTCGCGGCCGGCGAGCCGCTCGGATTCACGCAGGCCGAGGTGAAGGCAAACGGCCATGCGGTCGAGGCGCGGCTCTATGCCGAGGACCCGGAGAAGGGCTTCCTGCCTTCGACCGGCAAGCTCTGGGCGCTGCAATTCCCGGAGGGCGAGGGCATCCGCATCGATACCGGCGTCGAGGCCGGCGACACGGTGACGCCGTTCTACGACCCGATGATCGCCAAGGTGATCGCCCATGGCGCGACGCGCGACGAGGCGCTCGACCGGCTGGGCGCGGCGCTGGGCGAGACCATCGTCGCCGGCCCCCGCACCAATCTTGCCTTCCTGAAGAAATTGACCGAGGCGGAGGGCTTCCGAAAGGGGCCGTTCGACACCGGTTTCATCGATCGCAACATCAGCGCGCTCGGCGCCGAGCCACAGCCGCTCGACGCAGCAGCCGTGGCGGCGGCGGCCCTGCAGCTCGAAGAGGAGCGGCAGGCGGCCGGAATGATCGCGGCTGCGGGCCGGGCGGAAGGCGAAGCGCGCTCACCTTGGCTCGATCCCGACGCGTTCTCGCTGATGCCGCGCCAGCCGCTCGGCCTGCCGCTCACGGTCGATGGCGAGCGCGTGGAGGCGCGGATCGAATGGCATCGCGAGGATGCGCGCGTCAGCCTGCCCGGCCACGAGATCGGCGAGGGCGAGCATGAGATCGCTCTGGCCGAGGGTGAGGGCGGCATCTGGTTCGCGCTGCATCGCGGCCGGCAGACGGCCGTGTCGCTGTTCGACCCCTTCTCGGTCGATCTCGATGCGGCCGCGGGCTCCGGCGGGGTGATCAAGGCGCCGATGCACGGCAAGCTCGTCGCGGTCTTCGTCGCGCCGGGCGAGACGGTGCTCAAGGGCCAGAGGCTCGCCATCGTCGAGGCGATGAAGATGGAGCATGTGCTGACCGCCCCGCGTGACGGCACGGTGAGCGAGGTCGTGGGCGAGCCGGGAGCGCAGGTCGCCGAAGGCGCGAAGGTCGTGGTGCTCGGCGAATAGGTGAATCGGTGGAATTGCTTGCGGGCGATGATTGAGATTCGGATTCAACCTTCGGGCAGTAAGCAGCTCATCTGAACCGCACCGTCATCCCGGACGAAGCGAAGCGGAGTTCCGGGACCCATCGTAGAACTCCGGAGTCTTACGATGGATCCCGGACCGGCGCGGCTTTGCCGCTTGTCCGGGATGAGGGCGTGGTCGCGAGCATGAAAGCGACCTCCTCTCCGCAGAAATATTCAGGCATCGAGCGCCGCGATCGCCTTCTCCAAAATCGTCAGGTTGACCTCCGCCAGCGAGTCGTCGTCGCCAAGGAACCAGGCGGCCGAGAGGCCGCACGAGGCGATGATCCAGCGCAGCAGGCGGCGGCGCTCCAGCCCCGATTTCGTCAGCACGATCTCCAGCCGGCGCTCGAAGGTGCCCGGCAAGATCGCCACGGGCGGTTGGGGGTCGGCGAGGTCGGGGTCGCAGAACAGGATGGTATATTCGAAGGCGCGATCGCCGATGACGCCTTTCGGGTCGATGGCGAGCCAGCCGCGCTCCTCGAAATCGAGCACGTTGTCGTGGTGGCAATCGGCATGGAGCGGCAGGATCTCCCGCTGCGCCACCAGCAATTCGCTGGCTACCGCTGCCGAGCGCGCCAGCAATCCGCCGTGCTCCGCCGCCATCGGGAAGAGATCCTTGAACCAGGCCTCGAGCGGGATCAGCCCGGCCGGGGACGGGCCGCGCGGCTTCTGCAAGGCGGCGATGGCGTTGCAGAGAATCGCGGTCGCCTCGTCGTCGGCGCCGTTTCGGGCCATCGCGGCGAGCGACCGGCGGCCCGTGGCGCGCTCGATCAGCATCGCGCTGCCCTCGTCGCCTTGCGCCAGCAGGCGCGCGGCGCCGTCGCCGCTCCAATATTCCAGCAGCCGATAGCCGAGGCGTTCGTCCTCGACCTCGGGCAGCTTCAGCATGGCGGGGGCGCCATCTTGCCTGACTGGCAGCAAGCGGCTGGCATGCGTCCTGATGGTCTCGCCGTCGGGAACCAAATGCCAGCGCGACAGCCAGGGCTCGAAGTCGGCCCGGGAAAGACCGCTCATCCGCGGCCGATGATGGGGAACTGCTCGGCCTCGTAGATCTGGCCGGAGACGGGCGCGCTGTCGTCCGAGAGCCAGAAGGCCGTGTGGGCGGCGATCTCCTCCGGCTGCATGATGCGCCCGGTCGGGGCGTGGCGGAGCGGCACATGGTTCTGCCAGCCCGGCGGCTGGCCCTCGCGCTGCTGCGTCGCGTCTTCGTTGGCGGTCCAGGTCCAGCCGACATTGAGCTGGTTGGCGCGGATGCGCTCGGGGCCCAACGTATTGGCGAGGTTGCGCGTCATCGTCATCAGCGCGCCCTTCGACATCGAATAGACGGTGAGGTTGGAGAGCCCGCAATAGGCATTGATCGAGCCGACGGTGACGATGGCGCCGCCCGATTTCTGGGCGCGGAAAGCGCGGATCGCGGCCTCGGCGCAGAGCAGCGGCGCGCGGGTGTTGATCGCGAACATATGGTCGAAGAAGGCGGCGGTGGTCTCAGCCAGGATGCCGCGCGGATAGATCCCGGCATTGTTGACGAGGCCGTCGATGCGGCCGAAGGCGGAAACCGTGGCGTCGACGATGGCCTGTGCCGTCGCGGGATCGGCGAGATCGCCGGTTGTCCCCTTCGTGGAGGAGCCGAGGCGGGCGACGGCGGCATCGACCTCCGTGGGATCACGACCATGGATCAGCACTTTCGCACCCTCGGCGATCAGCCGCTCGGCCATCGCATGGCCGATGCCGGTCGAGGAGCCGGTGACGAGAATGACCTTGCCTGCTAGTCCGCGCATGGGGAGCGTCCGTGTCTCAATCGGGAGGTCGGGATGACTGTGAAGCGCATCGTGGCCAACATGGCAACCGGGGAACCGGGGCTGGCACGCGCATTCTACGGCGGCATTTTTGACATGCACCCCGTCATGGACCACGGCTGGATCCAAACTCTCGCCGCGGATGGCGAGCGGGCCGGGCCGCAACTCAGCTTCGCCAGCGAGGGCGGCTCGGGCGCGCCGGTGCCCGATCTGTCGATCGAGGTCGACGATCTCGACGCCGTGCTGCGCAAGGCCGAGGCGGCGGGCCTCGCGATCGAATACGGGCCGGTTGACGAGCCCTGGGGCGTCAGGCGCTTCTTCCTGCGCGACCCGTTCGGGCGGCTTGTCAACGTGCTGGCGCACCGCGCCTGAACCAGCTCTGTGGAGAAACCTCCGAAAGGCTGGCCGACTGGTCTGGCCGAGCCTATTTTACCCGCCATGTCGCTTCATATTCTCAAGCTCTGCGTCGGCGCGGAATCGATCGTCGATCTCGAGGAATGGATCGAGGAGCGCATGGCGCTGGAGCGTCGCCTTGGACGGCCGCAAGAGCAGACGCATACCACGCGCATGGTGCCGAAGAGGATCGAGGAGATCCTCGATGGCGGCTCGCTTTACTGGGTGATCAAGGGGCAGGTTTCGGCCCGCCAGCGCCTGACCGATATCCGCCCCTTCACCGATACGGACGGCATCGGCCGCTGCCATCTGGTGATGGAGCCGGTGGTGATCCCGGTCGAGCCGCGGCCGTTCCGCCCCTTTCAGGGCTGGCGCTATCTGCAGGCGAAGGACGCGCCGCGCGATCTGGCCGAGCATGGCGGCGATGTCGGCGAGATGCCGGAGGCGTTGAGGCGGGAGCTGGCGGGGCTCGGGCTGCTGTAGTTGCAGGTCATGGTCGGGATTGACCCGACCATTTCGGAAACCAGCGTTATTAGTCGGGAGATTCTCGGGTCTTCGCTTCGCTGCGCCGAGAATGACGCCAGCTCACACCGCGATATTGTCGATCAGCCGTGTGCTGCCGATGCGGGCCGCGAGGATCAGGCGCACCGGGCCATCGGCCAGCGAGGTGAGCGGTGCCAGCGTCTCGGCGTGGCGCGCTTCCAGATAGTCGAGCTCGAATCCGGCGGTGATGATCGCGTTTTGTGCATCGGCGACCGCCTTGAACAGGTTGTCGCGGTTGCGGATGCGCGCGGCGAGGTCCTGCATCACGCGGTGAAGCGCAGGCGCCAGCGCCCGGTGTTCCGCCGAGAGGTAGCGATTGCGCGAGGACATGGCGAGACCGTCCGCCTCGCGGATCGTTGCGAGCGGAACGACGGTGATGCCGAGGTCGAGATCACCAGCCATGCGGGTGACGACCTTGAGCTGCTGGTAGTCCTTCTCGCCGAAGATCGCGAAATCGGCGCGCGATTGCGTGAAGAGCTTGCAGCAGACCGTCGCCACGCCCTCGAAATGCGTCGGGCGGAAGCGATCCTCCAAACCGACGGCAGCCGGGCCGAGCAGCAGCACGCGGGTGGCAAAGCCGGCCGGGTACATCTCCTCGACCGAGGGGAAGAACACCGCATCCGCACCGGCCGCGACGAGCTTGGCGCAGTCGTCGTCGAAGGTGCGCGGATATTTCTTGAAGTCCTCATGCGGCGCGAACTGCGTCGGGTTGACGAAGATCGAGACGATGACGCGCCGCGCATGGCGCTGGCCCTCAGTGACCAGGGCGATGTGGCCCTCGTGGAGCGCGCCCATGGTCGGCACCAGTGCGACCCTCTCGCCGGCTGCATGCCAGCCGGCGACGGCTTCGCGCATTGCGGCGACCGTCTCGAAAATCGTGATCCCAGCCATGGCCTTCTCTTTCTCGTCTGCGTCGATCTTCTCGGCCTGCATCGTGAGGGCCGCATGGCAGCGTCTCGCAGGGTGCTTCAGGTTCGGAAACCATCTGAAACAGCCTTCGAGACGCGGACTTCGTCCGCTCCTCAGGATGAGGGCTGAGAGGAACAGGCCAACCCCTGTCCGGGACGGGTAGCAAATGCGGCGGCGATGGCCAATATCAGGAGGATGAGAACGATTCAGCCGGATCGAAGGGATTGATGAGCGACAGGAACGAGCGTGCCGTCGGCAAGGCTGCTGCGACCGCGCCAGCCGAACATTCGCAGCCGGGCGAGATCGACCGTTTTCTCGGCGCGGCGAAGCGGCTGGCGCCGTTGGCGACGGGGCAGGCGGGTCGGCTCGTCTTCGCCCTCGACGCCACGATGAGCCGCCAACCGAGCTGGGACCTCGCCTGCTCGCTACAGGCGCGCATGTTCGAAGTGACCGGGCAGAGTGGCGGTCTCGCGGTGCAACTCGTCTATTTCCGAGGCATCGGCGAATGCCGGGCTTCCGGCTGGGTCGGCGAGCCCGAGCGGCTGACCGGGCTGATGCGCAGGATCGCCTGCGAGGGCGGGCAGACGCAGATCGCGCGCGTGTTGCGCCATGTCCGCGACGAGGCGAAGAGCGTGCCGCTGCGCGCCTTCGTCTTCGTCGGCGATGCGATGGAGGAGGATGTCGATGCCCTCGCGGCTCTGGCCGGCGAGCTTGGCCTGCGCGGCATCCGCGGCTTCGTCTTTCAGGAAGGGCAGGAGCCGGCGGCAAGCGCGGCCTTCGCGACAATCGCGCGGCTGACGGGCGGGGCGCATGCGCGCTTCGACGTCGACGCGCCGGCCTCGCTGCTCGAGCTTCTGCGCGGAGCGGCCGCCTATGCCACAGGGGGGCGCGAGGCGATGCTGCGGCTAGCCGGGTCGAGCCCCGCGGTGAAGGGGTTGATCGCGGCCATGGATGGAGGCCGGCGGTGAGCCTGCTCTACGGCGTTGCCGTCCTGATCCTGATCTGGTGGCTGGTGAAGCTGTTCGCCGGCGCCAACCCTAAGGTCGTGGCGCGGCTGGCGAAGACGGTCGGGGGCGTGGCCTCGCTCGGCGTCGCCGGGCTCCTGATGGTGCGCGGCCGGCTGGACATGGCGATCTTTCTCGGTGGTGTCGGCGCTTGGCTGCTCGGCTGGAGCGCGACGGGACCGGGGGGCATTCGCTTCCCCTGGGCCGATCGGAGCGGCCCGACGGCGGGTACGACCTCGCAAGTGCAGTCCGCGCTGCTGGATATGGAGCTCGACCACGACAGCGGCGCTATGAAGGGTCGGGTCAAGGCCGGCGCCTATGCCGGCCGCGACCTCGACGGCCTGGGCATGGCCGATATCAGCGCGCTGCTGCGCGAATGCCTGGCGCGCGACCCGGATGGGGCACGCCTGCTAGAGGCATATCTCGACCGCCGGTCGCCCGGCTGGCGTGAAGACGCTCAGCGTGACGGCGACACGGGGCAGGGCGGCACGCCGGGCACGGGCGCGATGACGCAGCAGGAGGCCTACGAGATCCTGGGGCTTCAGCCGGGGGCGGGCGAGGAGGCGATCCGCGAAGCCCACCGGGCTCTGATGAAGCGCATCCACCCGGACGCCGGGGGCACCAGCGGTCTTGCCGCTCGCGTCAACCAGGCCAAGGACGTCCTTGTGAAGCAGCGATAGCGAGGGGTTCGGGAAGTGCGTCTGCGACATGGCGGGAACTCCTTTCCCTGACCGATCAGCTGCGGGTTGCGAAGCAGGAGAAGCCGCCGCGCTTCAGCTGCGTGCAGGCGTTCTGCGCGTCCTTCGAGTCGTCGAAGCCGGCGAAGCGGGCACGGAAGAGCGTGGAGCCGCCCTTCTCGACCTTCTCGGTGAAGGGCGAGGCGCTGGCGAGCGAGCCGATAGCCTTGGCACGGGCGCGGGCCAGGATTTCCTTGGCCTTGCCCTCGTCATCGGTGGCGCCGAGCTGGATCACCCATTTCCCGGAGGAGACGACGGCGGCCTGGTGGGACATCGCAGGGGTGGGCTCGGGAGCCTGCACCTTGGCCGGGGCGGCCTCTGCCTTGCGGGCGACGCTGGTGGCCGGAACTTCGATCCTGGCGTCGGCGACCTTCACCGGCTCGGCGACGGGTTCCGGCGCCCTGGCGATCGAGGAGGTGACGTCGACATTCGCCGGCGGACGCAGGACCTTGGCATCGGCCGGCTGGGCGCCGATCGACCAGCGCATGGCTGATGGCGTCGTGGTCGCGGCGACCGGCCGCATGCCGGAGAGCTGGACCGGCTGGCCGGCGGTAGCGACCGGACGCGGCGGGGCGATCGGAGTCGTCGTCGGCATAGGCGCATAGGCGCGGGCGGCGGCCGGCAGGGGCTGCTGCTCCTCGACCTGCTGGCGCGGACGCGGCACCGGGACCGGCATCGGCGTCGGCTCGGCGACGGCGGCCTGCTGAACCGCTACGGCGCGTGGGCGCTCTTCCATGCGCGGACGCTCTTCCGGCTCGGGCGCCTCGGCGACCATCACGGAGGAACGGCCGCTGGTCGTGGCGCGCGGCAGGCTGGCCAGCACGAGATCGGTCATGATCTTGTCGCGGGAGGCGCCGGAGCGGCCGCCGAGCACGACCGAGACGATGTGGCGGCCTTCCGCCTTCGCCGAGGTCATCAGGTTGAAGCCGGAGGCGCGGGTATAGCCGGTCTTGATGCCGTCGACGCCCTCGACCTTGCCGAGCAGGCGGTTATGGCCGCGGATGGTGCGGCTGCCGTACTGGAAGGCGCGCATCGAGAACAGCGGATAGTATTTCGGAAAGCGCTCCTGGAGGGCGCGGGCGAGGATGGTGAGATCGCGCGCCGTGGTCAGGTTGGGCGGGGAATGCGGCAGGCCGTGCGGGTTGTAGAACCGCGTCGAGCCCATTCCGAGCGCGCGTGCTCTGCGCGTCATCTGATCGGCGAAGGCCTCCTCGGAGCCGGCGATGTTCTCGGCGACGACGACGGAGGAGTCGTTGGCCGAGAGCGTGATCATACTCTTGATCGCGTCCTCGACCGAGATGGTCGAACCGGCGCGGAGGCCGAGCTTGGTCGGCGGCTGCGAGGCCGCATAGGACGAGACCTTGAGCTCGGAATCCATCGAGAAGCGGCCGCGCTCCATCTGCTCGAACAGCATGTAGAGCGTCATGACCTTGGTGAGCGAGGCCGGGATGCGGGCGGCATCCTCGTTGACCGCGTGCAAGGTCCGGCCGCTCCTGGCGTCGACCACCATCGCGGCATAGGGCGGCGTGTAGCCGCCGCCTCCTGCGTGATGACGGCGCTTGCGCGCCTCGGCAGGGGAGGTCGCGATCGTCGCCGCCACAGCGGCGATGCCGATCAGCCCGACGACGGCCCGCAGACGCGGCCGCTGAAACCCAACGCAACCCAGAACCATGAACTCGCCTCGAACTCGTACTGTTTGGTTCTGCCCCGCTGCCGGCTCCATCGTGGCGCGCAGGACACAGTAGAAGGAGGTTAGGTGGATGCGGTTACGGAGCCGTTAAAACTTGAACGGTTGCGATCGGAACGATCTGCGTTTGGTGCATTGCAGCGTTCTCTTGACATTCATGTTGCAATGCACAATATACGGGCAGTCCCCGGTGATGATCTCTTCATACGACCTTGGGGCGATACATCCGGCCGTATGGCCCATTCACCTAATGTGGCACCTCAGGTGCTCAGGAGACGACCCATGATCCAGCAGTTCGACACCATCCAGAAGGCTTCCAAAGAGAACGTCGATGCCGCTCTGAAGGCTTTCGGCGCCACCTCCAAGGGCGTGCAGACGATCGCCGTCGAGGCGACCGACTACGCCAAGAAGTCCTTCGAGGCTGGCACCGCCGCGCTCGAGAAGCTCGCCGGCGTGAAGACCTTCGACAAGGCGCTCGAGATCCAGGCCGACTATGTCAAGACCTCGTTCGAGGGCGCCGTCGCCCAGCTCACCAAGATGGGCGAGCTCTACACCGCTCTGGCCAAGGACGCCTACAAGCCGTTCGAGGGCATCGTCTCGAAGGCTGTCCCGGCCGTGAAGGCGTGATGCCTGCCGGCCGCCGAAAGGCGGCCGAGACCGAGTGAGTTCAGTTGCGTTTGAAAACCCCGGCCCCCAAGGCCGGGGTTTTTCATTGGCTGGAGTGGCTCCTCGTGTCCGAATGTCCGCCACTACAAGTTTCGGATATTCCCGCGCGGCGCGGCCTGGTTGCGCGTAGACGGTATCCCATGCACTGATTGGGCTTCGTCGGGAGGCCAGCATGGTAATTCGATCGCAGATTTCCGCTTTAGCGCTATGCATTTTCATGGTCGGCGCGGCCCACGCCCAGACGCCAACCTCCAAGGCCGAGGGCATCCCGGTGACGCCGGACAATTTCATGCGCGCCGAGACGGATATGTACTTCGGCAATTTCGTGAAGGACGGGGCGCTCGGGAAATTCATTCATACGCGTGAACCGGCGTCGATCGACAACCAGACCGTGATCCGGATGAACCGCGACACGCTCTATTCGTTTGCTGCTTTCGATCTCGATGCCGGTCCCGTCACCGTCACGCTTCCGGATGCAGGCAAGCGTTTTCGCTCGGTGCAGGTCGTCGATCAGGATCAATTCACCCCGCGCGTGATCTACAAGTCCGGCACCTATACCTTCACGCGAAAGGAAATAGGCACGCGCTACATGGCGCTGCTGATGCGCACGCTGGTTGATCCGGCCGATCCGGAAGACGTGAAGAAGGTCCACGTCCTGCAAGACGGGGTGCGCGTGACTCAAAACGGGCCGGGCAAGTTCGAGGTGCCTAATTGGGATCAGGCAAGCCATAAGAAGGTGCGCGAAGCGCTGCTGGTGCTGGCGTCCACGATGAAAGACTTCAAGGGCTCGTTCGGTCCGAAGGGAGCGGTCGATCCGGTCCATCGGCTGATTGGCGCTGCAGCCGGCTGGGGCGGAAATCCGGACAAGGATGCGACTTATGTCGGCCTGACGCCTGAGAAGAACGACGGCAAGACAATCTACAAGCTGAATGTGAAGGACGTACCCGTCGACGCGTTCTGGTCGATCAGCGTCTACAATGCGCAGGGTTATTTCGAGAAGAACCCGCAGAACGCCTACACGATCAACAATATCACCGCGAAGCGCGAGCTCGATGGCTCGGTCAATGTCCAGTTCGGCGGCTGCGACGGCAAGATTGTCAATTGCTTGCCCATCACGAATGGCTGGAACTACCTTGTTCGGCTTTACCGCCCACGCGCAGAAATCCTGAGCGGCAAGTGGACGTTTCCGGAGGCCAAACCGGCCAACTAGGCCTTGCGGTTCTGCGGTGATCTACGGGGCCGCGAAGGGTCGAAAGCCGGCCAGAGGCAAGCCGCCGGCTTTCAGCTTCATCAGACTGCGCATGGCCGTTTTCTCTTTTGAACCGATTGAAAACGCGGCTCGATGAGCGCATTTCTATGAGCACGCGCTTTTTTCGCGCCCAGAGGTTTCCGGTCCCGCCATGCTCGACAAATCAGTGCCGCCCCGCACGCTCAAGCTCAACGCCGCCGACAATGTCGTCGTCGCTGTCGATCCGGTCGATCTCGGTGTGAGTGCCGCCGGCGTCGAGGCGCTGAAGCGCATTCCGCGCGGGCACAAGATGGCGATCGCACCGATCGCCAAGGACGAGCCGATCCGCAAGTTCGGCCAGATCATCGGCTTCGCCACCGTCGATATCCCGCCGGGCGAATGGGTCCACGAGCACAATACCGGCTTCCATGCCTTCGATCGCGACTACGCCTTCAGCGCCGAGGCCAAGCCCGAATTCGTCCTGCCGGTCGAGCAGCAGGCGACCTTCGAGGGCTTCCGCCGCGCGGGCGGCAAGGCTGGTACGCGCAACTATGTCGGCATCCTGACCTCGGTGAACTGCTCGGCCTCCGCCGCGCGCTTCATGGCCGAGGAGGTGAAGCGCTCCGGCCTGCTCGACGATTATCCGAATGTCGACGGCGTGATTGCGCTGACCCACGGCACCGGCTGCGGCATCGACTACAATGGCGAGAGCTTCGAGGTGCTGAAGCGCACCACCTGGGGCTATGCCTGCAATCCGAACATGGCGGCGGTGCTGGTCGTAGGCCTCGGCTGCGAAGGCTTTCAGATCAGCCGCATGAAGGAAGCCTATGGCATCAGCGAGAGCGACGTCTTCCGCACGCTGACGATCCAGGAGACCGGCGGGACGAAGAAAGCAGTCGCGGCCGGTATCGATGCGCTCAAGGTCATGCTGCCTATCGCCAACCGGGCGAAGCGCGAGACGGTGCCGGCCTCGGAACTGATGCTTGCCCTGCAATGCGGCGGCTCGGACGGCTATTCCGGCATCACCGCCAACCCGGCGCTCGGTGCGGCCGTCGACATCCTGGTCGAGCATGGCGGCACGGCGATCCTCTCCGAGACGCCAGAGATTTATGGCGCCGAGCATTTGCTGACCCGCCGCGCCGCGACACGCGAGGTCGGCGAGAAGCTCGTCGGCATCATCAAGTGGTGGGAGGATTATACCGCCCGCGCCCGGATGGACATGAACAACAACCCCTCGCCGGGCAACAAGGCGGGCGGGCTGACCACCATCCTGGAGAAGTCGCTGGGCGCAGCCGCCAAGGGCGGCACCAAGACGCTGGCGGCCGTCTATCATTATGCCGAGCCGGTGAAGGACAAGGGCTTCGTCTATATGGACACGCCTGGCTACGACCCGGTCGCGGCGACGGGGCAGGTGGCCGGCGGCGCCAATATTCTCGCTTTCACCACCGGTCGCGGCTCCGCTTATGGCTGCAAGCCCACGCCTTCGATGAAGCTCGCGACCAACACGCCGATCTACGAGCGGATGATCGACGACATGGACATCAATTGCGGCGACGTCCTCGACGGCGTTTCGCTGGAGCAGAAGGGCCGCGAGATCTTCGAGAAGCTGCTCAAGGTCGCCTCCGGCGAGAAGACCAAATCCGAGCAGCTCGGCTATGGCGACGCCGAATTCGTGCCCTGGCAGATCGGCGCGACGATGTGACATCGGGCTTGGTCGATCCCGGGCCCATTGAACCCGACCGAAGTCTGGTGCGACCTATGCACAGGGGCCGGAACCGCTGCGAAGCGGGCCGGCCCTCTCATTGTCGGTTGGGGTTATCATGAAGACCATTCTGCTCGTCACCATCCCGCGCATCCTGCTCGGGCTGCTTTTCCTCGTCAGCGCCATCGACGGCTTCTGGTGGCTGGCGACCGGGACCAATTTCATCCACCCGCCGACAAGCGAGCGCGGGCTCGCATTCGAGGCGGCCTTGCAGAATTCGGGCTTCATCTGGCCGATGATCAAGGTGGTGAACCTCATCGGTGGCCTTAGCCTGCTGTTCAACGTGGTTCCGGCGTTCGGCTTGGCGCTGATCGCGCCGATCATGACGGTGATCGCGTTCTTCCACCTCGTGCTGAATCCGCAGGGCCTGCCGGTCGCGGCCATTCTCGTCGTGCTGGGGCTGCTGCTGGTCTGGGCCTATCGGGATCGCTACGCGGCGCTGTTCCGGTAAGCTTGCGCGTCATTCTCGGGCGAAGCGGAGCTTCGACCCGAGAATTTCGTTCAGGAAGAGGCTCGGGAACCTCTGCTTACATGAGATGCCCGGGTCAGGCCCGGGCATGACGGCTTCCTGTTAAAGCGAAAACCCCTTCAGCCGCTCGCCGAGCAAGCCGATCCGCTTGGCGGCGACATTGGCGATGGCGATGCGCAGGTGGTTCTCCTGCCCGGGGCCGAAATAGGGACCGGGCAGGGCGAGCACGCCGCGCTCCTCGACCAGCCGACGGACCACATCGGCGGCCGGCACGCCCGCGAAGGGATGCGCGACATAGGCGAAATAGGCGCCGGCCGAGAGCACCCGCCAGTCGTTCAACGGTGCCATCGCCGCACGGAAGAGCGCGGCGCGGTCGTTGATCTCGGCGCGGTTGCGCTCGCGCCATTCGCGGATGCCGTCGATGCCCCAGGTCACAGCTGCCTGACCGGAGCGGACCGGGCTGATCTGGACGCAGTCGAGCACCTTGCCGATCTGCGCGATGACCGGCTCGCTGGCGGTAATGGCCCCGAGCCGCCAGCCCGGAACGGCATAGGCCTTGGAGAAGCTGTAGAGACCGATCACGGAATCCCGCCAGTTGCTTGCGGCAAAGACTTCGTGTGGCCCGGCAACCGGGGCCGGCAGGAAATCGCGATAGGTCTCATCGAGCACGAGCCAGATGCCGCGCCGGGCGCAGAGCGCGGCAAAGGCCGCGATGGTTTCGGGCGGATAGACCGCCCCGGTCGGGTTGTTGGGCGTGACCAGCACGATCGCGCGGGTGCGGGCGTCGATCAGCGCCTCGGCCGTCGCGACATCCGGCACGAAGCCGGCCTCCGGCGCGCAGGGCAGCGGCCGGGCCTCGACGCCGAGCATGGTCAGCGTCATCTCGTGGTTGAAGTACCAGGGCGTCGGCAGCAGGACGTTGTCGCCGGCACGGGCGAGCGCCATCATCGTCACGACATAGGCCTGGTTGCAGCCCGAGGTGATGGAGACCTCGCCGGGCGTGAAAGAAGCGCCGTAAACCCGCGATATCTCGGCCGCATAGGCCTCCCGCAGGGTGGCGTCGCCGGTGATGCCGCCATAGCGCGTGGCCGCGGGATCGGCGGCGGCTTCCGCGAGCTTGTCGAGCAGCTCCTGCGGCGGTGGCGAGCCGGGCACCGCCTGCGAAAGATCGATCAGCGGGCCGAAGCGGCCGTCATAGGCTCGCGCCCAGCCCTGCGCCTCCGGGATCGGGGGCGTGCCGGTGTCGATGAGGTCGGGGTTGAGCGGTGCGTGGGTGGTCGTCGACATGGTTCGTCTGCTTTGCGGCGCGCATCGGTTTCCGTCAATCGCCTTGGAAGCGTCGCAGGTCCGGTCCATATCTGGAAGGCTTCCAGTTCAACCACGGGGCCGGCCCATGCAGGACGAGACCGAGGACGCGATCGCCGAGCTCCATGCGATGCTCCAGCGAGCCGACAGCATCGTCAGCTTCACCGGCGCGGGCATCTCGACGGAATCGGGCGTGCCGGATTTCCGTACGCCCGGCTCGCCCTGGATGGTCAACAAGCCGATCCCCTTCGAGGCCTTCGTAAAGAGCCCGGAGGCGCGGATCGAGGCCTGGCGCCGCAAGTTCGCGATGGACGACCATTATCGCGATGCGCGACCGAACATTGGCCACCAGGCGCTGGCGCGGCTGGTGACGGAGGGGCGTTCGCCCGCCATCGTCACCCAGAACATCGACGGGCTGCACCAGGCCTCGGGCGTGCCGGACGAGCAGGTGGTCGAACTGCACGGCAACGGCACCTACGCGACCTGCCTGAACTGCGGCTGGCGCCACGAACTCGACGCGATCCGCCCAATCTTCGAGGCGACAGGAGATCCGCCGAGCTGCATCATGTGCGCCGCGCCGGTGAAGTCGGCGACGATCTCCTTCGGCCAGGCGATGCCGCAGGAGGCGATGATGCGTGCGCAGGCGCTGGCGCTGGAGTGCGACCTGTTCCTGGTCGTCGGTTCCTCGCTCGTCGTCTACCCGGCGGCGACGCTGCCGGTGATCGCCAGGCGGCAGGGGGCGAAGCTCGTCATCCTCAACCGCGAGCCGACCGAACTGGACGAGATCGCCGATCTGGTGGTGCGGGCCGAGATCGGGGCGGTGCTGGGGCGGTTGGCGGGATAGGTTTTTCTAGTGGTGCCATTGCCAACCATGCCGACTGATCTCAGCTACCCGCAGCAGACAGAGAGCCATTTTAGCCCACATCAGTCTTACGCGCTTCGAAGGTCTGACCGTCCCGATATCATTCAACGGTCTGCACGCCCGGTGCCTCAAGTGCGGCCCTAATGGCGCCTGCCGGCTCACCGCGCGCGATGAGTGCGGCTGCACGCTGCCCGTGACGCGCGAGGGCGTGCCGGCTCTTGTCCGTGGCAGAAAGCAGGACATGCTGCGGCTCGAATCCGGCCGCCTGCAACCGGCGCACATAGGTCAATTGGCTCGCATAGGGCACGATCCGATCCTCCCGATCCGTCAAGACGAAAATCAGCGGTTTGGGATCGGTGCGGATGCGGCTGAGATAGTCGATGGGATCATGAAGTGCCTGGATATTGGCGCTTTGAACCGTACGCCGCTTATCCCAATGCTCAGTGACCTCACGCACGGACAACAATGCCGATGACAGGACCACAGCCGACACATCGCGACGCCGGTTGAGCAGGGATGCGGCAATGTGGCCGCCGCCCGATTGGCCGGCCAGAATGAACGCCGAGACGCGATGGCGGCGTTTGATCGCATCGAGCGCGCGTTCCGTCAGCATCACCTCGCGCAGCTCGCGGCGCTGGTTGTGATCGCCCGATGAACCGTACATTCCGGGACGCGCCAGGAAAATTGCCGGCTGACCCGCCTGCTCCGACCAACGCGCCATGTCGCGCTTGATCGCGTCGGGAGAGCGCCGTTCATAGCCCGGCGACACAAAGCGAACGCCTGCTTTGGTCTTCAGCATGACGTCGCCGCTGAAAAATACCAGAACCTTGGGATTATCGACCTCATTCAGGCCTTGCGCATACGAGCGCAAGCAGTCGCCCTTGCCGTCGACCTCGATCCAAAGACCGCCGGGGACGACTGCGCAATGGACGGGCGAACTAAAGGATCCGTGCAATGCCTCGTAAGGATCGAAGCGCTCGCTTGCGTGCGGTACTGCGAGCTCTCTCGGCGCAGTCGGGGCGATTGCCGACAACTCCATCCTTTGGGCCAAAGCCGCATGCGCCGGCCAGGTAGTCATAATAGCAATGACCAACCAGCGAAGCAGCCGTTGCATGATTCCAGCCTGACCTTCCAAGCGGCAGCGCGTTGCCGGCACTGTAAAGCATAGCGGGCGCGCAAATTGGATCGAGTGCCGCCAGCATGATCGCAGAAGCGCCGTTACCAAATCGCCCCCTTCCCGCGATGGTGATCGAACCGCGCCCCATCCGAAGCGCTGTCCTTGCCTTCTCGTCACTCCCGCGACGCCACAGCCAGCCTCACCGCCAGCGCCCCGAACACCGCGCCCATCAGCTTCTGCGGCAGGCGCGCGAGATGTGGGCGGGAGGCGAGCGCGCGGCCAAGCCGGCTCGCGGTCAGAATGACGAGGCCGTTGGTGACTAGGCCCATCGCGTTGAGGATCGTCGCGAGGACCATGACCTGTAGCGCGATGGAGCCGGCTTCCGGCTTCAGGAACTGCGGCAGCAGCGCCAGCATGAAGAGCGCCATCTTGGGGTTGAGCAGGTTGGTCCAGAGCCCCTGCAGGAATATCCTTCGCAAGGAGACAGCCGGCACACGGCCCGGCGCGAAGAGCAGCGCCTGCGAGCGCAGGGTCGTCCAGGCAAGATAGGCGAGATAGGCTGCACCCAGCCAGCGCAGCACGTCATAGGCCGTCGGTACGAGGATGAAGAGCTGCGACAGGCCGAACGCCGCGGCGAAGGCCTGCAGATAGCTGCCGACCGCGATGCCGGCATAGGTGAGGAAGCCGGCCGCCCGCCCCTGGCCGAGACTGCGCGACGCGATAAGCAGCATGTCCGGCCCCGGCGTTGCCGTGAGCACCGCCGCCGCGGCGGTGAAGAGCGCGAGCGTGGACAGATCGAGCATGGGGCCTCGGCGGCATGTATCGGGCGCTGGCGACAAACTAGCACGCAGCCGGCGATTCGATCAGCGCTGCACGCGCAGCGGCCCGATGCGTTGATGTGGACGACCTGATGCGGGCTGTAGCCCGAACCCACAGCGGTGTTATCTTGATGGCGCGAATCAAGCGTTGCGCATGGGGGTGAGCGGTACATGTCCGACGAATTCGGTGAGAGCGGGCGGCCACCGATGGGTCCCATCCAATCACTCAATCGTGTCGTAAGGCTCGATGGGCCGAGCAGCCAAGCGGCGGAAATCGCCGTCGAGGTCGCTGGCTACGTCAAATGGTTCGACGTCTCAAAGGGCTACGGCTTCGTGGTTCCCGAGTCGGGCGGCACCGATATCCTGCTGCATGTCACGATCCTGAAGCGCGATGGATTCAACACCATAGCCGAGGGTGCTCGCATCGTACTCGAAGTGATCGATAAGGCGCGGGGCCGCCAGGCCGTGCGCGTACTCTCGATCGACACCTCGGCCGGGCGGCATCCTTCCGAAATGCCTATGGCCCGCACCAATGTCGCGGTGACGCCGACGAGCGGTCTCGAGCGCATGGTGGTGAAGTGGTTCAACCGGCTGCGCGGGTTCGGCTTCGTCTCGAAGGGTGAAGGCGCGCCGGACATCTTCGTCCATATGGAGACGCTGCGGCGCTACGGTCTCGTCGAGCTGATCCCGGGGCAGGCCGTGCTGGTGCGCTACGGGCCCGGTCCCAAGGGACTGATGGCAGCCGAGATCCGGTTGGAACAGGGCGGCCCCGCCGCTTCGCATTGACGAACGGCTAAGCATAATCTCGCGATCGGACGTTTCGCCGGCCTGCTGGCGCCGATTTTTCGGCGATTAGGCGAAGTGGCGCCGTAGCTTTTACGGTTCCTCAATTGGCACGGCTATGATGGGGCCTCTTCGGAGGCCCTCGTCATTTTCCTCGTCAGCGATCACGATGGTCGGCGCCAGTCGCTGCAGCGCACGCTCTCCCTCTGGGGATCGTGCCGGCCATGCGATCTGAGCGAGCTCGCGGGCACGGGCTCTCAACCGGGCCGCCTGCTCGTCGCTGATCTCGATCTGTCGAGGCGGGAAACCATCGAAGCGGCGCGTCTTGCGCTTACACCCTATAGGCAAGCAGGAACGCCCTGCCTCTTCCTGTTGAGGGATATGTCGCCGCGCTGCCAGACGCAGGCGAATGCGCTCGGCGCGACGGCGATCCTGCCGGCCGAAACGCCGCGCGCCGTCCTGCTCGACAAGGTCGATGCGATGCTAGGCCCGGGCGCGGCGAACGCGCCCGCCGGGCTGCACCGCCGTTTCATCGCTGCCTCCGCTGCCCTCGGCGACCTGCTCGACACGGCTGCGAGCGGCGGTCATTTGCCGGCCTCGGCGATCGACGACAGCGTCGAGGCTCTCAACCGGGCGGCCGAAGGCGGCGATCTCGACGCCTGGCTCGATCTCGTATGGCAGCACGACGATGCAACCTACCAGCATTGCCTGCTGGTCTCAGGCCTGGCCGCCGCCTTCGCGCATCGCCTTGGCTTCGGCGAGGCCGACCGAAGGCTGATCACCGGCGCGGCGGTGCTGCACGATATCGGAAAGGCTCGGATTCCGCTGGATATCCTGCGCAAGCCGGGCAAGCTGAGCGCCGAAGAACACGAGATCATCCGGCAACACCCGCGCATCGGGCACGAGATGCTGACGGCGCAGGGGGGATTTGCCCCGATGGTTCTGGCTGCGGTGCTCTCGCACCACGAATATCTCGACGGCACCGGCTATCCGCAGGGGCTGCGGGCGGGTCAGATTCCCGACCCGGTCCGGATCATCACGATCTGCGACATCTATGCCGCCCTGATCGAGCGGCGATCCTACAGGGCACCCAAACCCCCTGAAGAGGCTTATGCCATTCTGGTCGGGATGGCGGAGAAGCTCGATCTCGATCTGGTGCGGGTTTTCGGAGAGGTGATCGTGGCGGCCTCCGCAGCCAGGCTGGGCCGGCAGGCCGAAGCCACGACGGCTTCGGGCCGTCGAACCGGGACCGCCGCCTAGACGGCGAAGGAGGTTCCGCAGCCGCAGGAGCTCGTCGCGTTCGGGTTGGTGATGCGGAAGGACTGGCCGATCAGGTCGTCGACGAAGTCGATGGTGCAACCTTCGAGCAGATCGAGAGAAGTCTCGTCGATCAGCACGGTCGCGCCGTCGCGCTCGATGACGAGATCGTCCGGGGCCTGCTCGCGATCGACGTCGAAGATGTACTGGAAGCCGGAGCAGCCGCCGCCGGCGACGCTGACGCGCAGCATCGAGCCCGGTGGCTCCTTGGCCATCACAGAAAGAATCCGCTTGGCGGCGTTCGCGGTCACCGCGATGCCGCGCGGGTTGACCGCAAGATCGGTCGACATGATCAGGCTCCTCGGGCAGATGCTCCTTGCACCCTGCTTGCCCGCAAAGGTAATGGCCCCGGAGCGCCTCTACAAGCACGGGGCCGCGACGGGGCAGCCATGCCGCATCCACAGAGCCCGCCTTTCGGCTTTTCTCCTGCGCCCGGCGCCGAACCCGGCGAGCGCTGGCGCGCGCCCTATGCCTGCCGCTCCAGCAGGAGCCGCGGGCGCCTCGTCGCCGAGCCGGCTTCCGCGACGCGCGGCGAGTTCCAGCGCGACCGCGACCGCATCATCCACTCGACCGCCTTCCGGCGGCTGAAGCACAAGACGCAGGTCTTCGTCTCGCATGAGGGCGACCATTACCGCACGCGGCTGACGCATACGATCGAGGTGGCGCAGATCGCCCGTGCGCTCGCCCGCGCGCTAGGCCTCGACGAGGATCTCGCCGAGGCGCTGGCGCTGGCTCACGACCTCGGCCACACGCCCTTCGGCCATACCGGCGAGGATGCGCTGGAAGAGTGCATGGCCGGCTTCGGCGGGTTCGACCATAACGCGCAGACGCTGCGGATCGTGACGCGGCTGGAGCGGCGCTATGCCGATTTCGACGGGCTCAACCTGAGCTGGGAGACGCTGGAAGGGCTGGTCAAGCATAACGGTCCGCTGCTCGATGCCCATGGGCAGCCGACCGCGCGCTATGCGAAGGCCGGCATCCCGGTCGCGATTGTCGAGTATCAGCAGCGCCAGGATCTCTGGCTCGACAGCTATGCCTCGGCGGAGGCGCAGGCGGCCGCGCTGGCCGATGACATCGCCTATAACGCGCACGACATCGATGACGGCCTGCGGGCCGGGCTGTTCGGCCATGCCGAACTGCGAGCCGTGCCGTTCCTGGCGGATCTGCTGGACGAGATCGAGCGGCTGCATCCGGGGCTGGAGCGGGCGCGTGCCACCAACGAACTGGTCCGGAGGGTCATCACGCGCTTTGTCGAGGACGTGATCGGTGAATCGCAAAAGCGCCTGACGGTGCTGGCGCCTGTGGATGCCGACGCGATACGGCGGGCTGACGGGCCGGTCGTCGCCTTCTCGCCGGCGATCGAGGCCGCGGACCGCGACATCAAGGGCTTCCTCTATCCCAACATGTACCGCCATCCGCGCATCGCGCCGATCCGCGAACAGGCCGCGCAGGTGGTGCGGGATCTGTTCGCGCGGTTCAGCGCCGACCCTGACGCGATGCCGGCGGAATGGGCGGCAGGCTGCGACCCCCTAGACGAGCACCGTCGTGCGCGGCGGATCGCCGACTATATCGCCGGCATGACCGACTGGTACGCACTGGACGAGCACCGGCGCCTGTTTGACGCCACCCCCTCGCTGCGATAGGGCCGGGCGGCTTTCCTTCCGCAACCGTGGCCGCAATGAACCTGTTCGAGATCTATTCCGCCCGTCTTCACGCCGCGCTTTCGGCTCTGGCCGAACGAGGCGCGATCCCGGCCGGCCTCAATCTCGCGCGCGTCGTGGTCGAGCCGACCAAGGACCCGGCCCATGGCGATCTCGCCACGAATGCGGCGATGGTGCTGGCCAAGGATGCCGGCACGAACCCGCGCGCACTGGCAACGCTGCTGGTCGAGGAGCTTTCGAAGGACCCGGAAATCACCAAGGCGGAGATCGCCGGCCCCGGCTTCATCAACCTGACGCTGCAGCCGGCGGTGTTCACGGCGGTGCTCAAGACAGCGATCGAAGCGGGGCTGGATTACGGCCGCGGCACGCCGAAGCCCGAGCCCAGGGTCAATGTCGAGTACGTCTCGGCCAATCCGACCGGGCCGATGCATGTCGGCCATGGCCGCGGCGCGGTGTTCGGCGATGCGCTGGCGAGCCTGCTCGCCTTCGCCGGGCATGACGTCACCCGCGAATATTACATCAACGATGCCGGCGCGCAGGTCGACGTGCTCGCCCGCTCCGCCTTCCTGCGCTACCGCGAGGCTCTGGGCGAGGATATCGGCGCCATTCCGGAAGGGCTGTATCCGGGCGATTATCTGAAGTCGGTCGGCGAGGCGCTGGCCAAGGCGCATGGCCCGGCGCTGAAGGACAAGCCGGAGGCCGAGTGGCTGACGCTGGTCCGCAAGGCCGCCATCGACGGCATGATGGCGATGATCCGCGACGATCTCGCGGCGCTCGGTGTCGTCCACGAGATCTTCTTCTCAGAGCGCTCCCTGCAGAAGATCGACGGCAACAAGGATGCGGTCGCCGAGACGATCGAGGACCTGCGTTCGCGCGACCTCGTCTATGAGGGCCGCCTGCCGCCGCCGAAGGGCCAGAAGGACGAGGATTGGGAGGATCGCGAGCAGACGCTGTTCCGCGCCACCGCGTTCGGCGACGACGTCGACCGGCCGCTGCTGAAGTCCGACGGCAGCTACACCTATTTTGCCAACGACATCGCCTATCACCGCTCCAAGTTCGTCCGCGGCTTCCCCGAGATGATCGACGTCTGGGGCGCCGACCATGGCGGCTATGTCAAGCGCATGCAGGCGGCGGTGAAGGCCGTGACCAACGGGCAGGGTGCGCTCGACGTCAAGCTCTGCCAGCTCGTGCGGTTGCTGCGCAATGGCGAGCAGGTGCGCATGTCCAAGCGCTCCGGCGATTTCGTGACGCTGCGCGAGGTCATCGACGAGGTCGGCCGCGACGCCGTGCGCTTCATGATGATCTTCCGCAAGAACGACGCGACCCTCGACTTCGATCTTGCGAAGGTGGTCGAGCAGTCGAAGGACAACCCGGTCTTCTACGTCCAGTATGCGCATGCGCGCTGCGCCTCGATCTTCCGGCAGGCGCGCGAGGTCTATCCCGATCTCGAGGTTACGCCGGAGGCCCTGGCGCAGGCCGACCTCTCGATCCTGACCGACGAGGCCGAGGTCGGCATCGTCAAGTCGCTCGCGGCCTATCCGCGAATCATCGAAGCCGCTGCGGCGGCGCATGAGCCGCACCGCGTGGCATTCTTCGTGCACGAACTGGCGAGCGCTTTCCACTCCTTGTGGAACAAGGGCAAAGACTCGCCGCAATTACGGTTCGTTAATCAAACTGATCGAAAGTCGACCTTGGCAAGATTGGCGTTTGTGCATGCAGTGCGCAGCGTCCTTGCTTCCGGTCTGGCTGTCGCCGGAGTTGCGGCGCCGGAAGAGATGCGCTGACGGACGCTTTCCGGCGGCGCGCACAAGGTCAGGTTGACCGCGCGGGTTATCGCTTTCTCCGTAGGGGAGGCGGCTTGTGCTGGAATGGATCGTACCATGAGTGAGCCCGCTAGGAATCGTTTCGCGCTCGATCTCGAAGATCTTGAGCGTCAGCTTCGTGGAGCCGGGCAGGCGCCGCGTCCCGGCCAGTCGCCCGATCCGCTGGCGGAGCTGACCCGCATCGTCGGCCAGGACGATCCGCTGAAGGACATCTTCGCCGAGCGCCGCGCGCAAGCACCGCGTCCGGCGATGCGTCACGAGCCGAGCTTCGAGGTCGTGCCGCAGGCGCCGGCCCCGGACGTCCCCGAGCCGGCAGCTCCGCCGGCCGAACTGCGCGGCGCGCTCGACGAGTTCGAGGCTTTGCTGCGCCGCACGGAGCCGAAGCGCCCCGAGGCCGCTCCGGCGGTGCAGCAGCAAGCCTACATCGCGCCGCAGTACGACGATTTCGATCAGCCCGAGCCCGTGCCGTATGCGCGGCCGGTGCCGATGCAGGGCGCTGCGCCGGTCCGCGACCTCGACGAGGAAGCCCGGGCGCATGCGATGCCGGCCGCCTATGACGATGAGCCTGCCCCTCATCAGTATGCGCAGGCCCAGTACGGCGCCCCGGTCCATGAATATGCCGAGGACGACCTGCCGGATCTGGAGCCGCGCCGCTCGCGCAAGGGGCTCTGGGCTGCTGCGGCCGTCATCGCCGTCGGCCTCATCGGTGTCGGCGCGACCTTCGCGTTGCGCGGCGGCGGTTCCGCAGCCAACAACGGCCAGCCGCCGGTGATCGCGGCCGATCGCGGCCCGGTCAAGGTCGAGCCGGCCAATCCCGGCGGAGCCGAGATCCCCAACCAGAACAAGCAGATCTACGAGCGCAGTGCCGAGGCTCCGCAGGGCCAGAGCAAGATGGTCAACAACGAGGAGCAGCCGGTCGACGTCCAGCAGGCTGCCCGCTCGATGCCGCCCCGCGTCGTCATGCCGGGATCCGGCTCCGCGCTGGCGGCTGCCCCGACTGCACCCGATCGCAGCATCACGCCGGCCGAGCCCGGCCTGACCCCGATGCCGCCGGTTCCGGGGCTTGGCGAGCCGCGCAGGGTCCGCACGGTCGCGATCCGCCCCGATGGCACGCCGGCCGGGAACCCCGTGGCGGTCGACCAACCGATCGCGACCGGCTCGGCGCCGACCCGTTCGATCGGCAACGCGCCTTCGAGCACGCTGCCCGCGGCACAGCGCCCGACCACGGCGGCAGCACCCGCCGCTCCGGCCGCCCCCAAGGTCCAGGAGCGCGCGACGACACCGCCGGCCGCGACGACGCCGGCCGCTCCGCTGCGGCTCGCCAGCGCGGCTCCGGCACCTGCCGCTGCCCCGCCGGCTCCGGCGACGGCAGCCATCCGGGCCGGCACGGGCGACTTCGTGGTCCAACTTGGCGCGCCGGGCAGCGAGTCCGAAGCGCGTGCGACCTTCGCGGCGCTCCAGCGCAAATATCCGCAGCAGCTGGGCGGGCAGGCGCCGATCGTTCGCAAGACCGATCTGGCTGGCGGCAAGACCGTCTATCGCCTGCGCGTCGGCCCTTATTCCCGCGAGGATGCCTCCTCGATGTGCACGGCGCTGCAGGCTGCCGGCGGACAGTGCTTCATCGCGAAGAACTGACGCCGCGCGAAACGACTTGGAAAAAGGGCGGCGGCATCCGGCAGGGTGCCGCCGTTCTGCTTTGAATCCGACGCATGGCACGATGCGGGGCCGTGCTTGTTTCGCCGGCCGGCCCATGCGAGTAGCCTCCCAACAACAGAAGCCGCTCCGCTCGTCGGGCGCTCGTCTTAAAGCTGGAGGTTACCCATGGATCGCCGTCGTTTCGTCAAGGTCGCGGGCGCTGGCGTGGCCGGCAGCGCGGCCATCGCCGCCCCCGCTATCGCCCAGTCACAGCCCAAGGTCTCCTGGCGCCTGACCTCGAGCTATCCGAAGAGCCTCGACACGCTCTACGGCATCTCGACCCATGTCGCGAAGCGCGTGGCCGAAGCCACCGACAACAATTTCCAGATCCAGGTCTTTGCGCCGGGTGAGATCGTTCCGGCATTGCAGGCGCTCGATGCCGTGCAGAACGGTACCGTGGAGTGCAGCCACACGCTCGCGAGCTTCTATATCGGCAAGGACCCGGCCTTCGCCTTCGAGACCTCGCTGCCCTTCGGCTTCAACGCCCGCCAGCAGAACGCCTGGCTCTATCAGGGCGGCGGCCTCGAACTCTGCCGCGCCTTCATGAAGGGCTACAACGTCTACACCATCCCGTCGGGCAACACCGGCGCGCAGATGGGCGGCTGGTTCCGCAAGGAGATCAAGTCGCTGGAGGATTTGAAGGGCCTGAAGTTCCGCATCGCCGGCCTCGGCGGGCGGATCATGGCGCGCCTCGGCGTCGTGCCGCAGACCATCGGCGGCGCCGACATCTACCCGGCGCTTGAGCGCGGCACGCTCGATGCCGTCGAGTTCTCCGGTCCCTATGACGACGAGAAGCTCGGCTTCGTGAAGGTCGCGAAGTACTACTACTATCCGGGCTTCTGGGAGGGGAACGCCAATGTCAGCTTCCTCGCCAACCAGGACAAGTGGAACGAGCTGCCCGCATCCTACAGGGCGATCGTCGAAGCGGCCTGCGCCGAGGCCAACGCGCTCTGCCTCGCGAAATACGACCATCACAATCCCGATGCGCTGATTCGCCTGGCCGGCACCGGCGCCGAGCTGCGGCCCTTCCCGCAGGAGGTGATGGCGGCGGCGTTCAAGGAAGCCTACGCGATGTATGGCGAGCTCGCGGCCAGCAACCCCAACTTCAAGACCTTCTACGATTCCTTCCTGCCGTACTGGAAGAAGGAGCAGCTCTGGTTCCGCATCGCCGAGCTGCCGTTCGACGCGTTCAACGCGCAGAACTACCAGCAGGTGAAGTGAGGGCGCGCTTCCGTCCCGTCACATGTCATCCCGGGGCGACCGCAGGTCGACCCGGGATCCATGCCTGAACTTTCATTGGGAGCGCTCCGGCATGGATTCCGGATCGGCGCCGCCGGAGGCGGCTTGTCCGGGATGACGGGGATGGTGCGAAGGCCGTGCTCGACCGCGCCATTGCCCGCCTCCGCATCGACGTTATCCGAAAACCGCATTCCCCTTTTCGGGCCGATGCCCTAACCCGGTGCCATGACCTCGCGCGCCTTCATCGCCGGCTGCCTCGGCACGAGCCTCACCCCGGATGAGCGGGCCTTCTTCCGCGACGCCCGGCCTTGGGGCTTCATCCTGTTCAGGCGCAACACGCAGACGCCCGAGCAAGTCGCGGCGCTGACGGCTGAAATGCGCGAGACCGTGGGCTGGCACGCTCCGATCCTGATCGACCAGGAGGGCGGGCGCGTGCAGCGCATGGCACCGCCGAACTGGCCGAAATACCCGCCGGCGCGCGCCTTCCTCGCCATCAACGACCTTATCCGCCAGCGCGAGATCGTGCGGCTCTCGGCGCGCCTGATGGCGCACGATCTGAAAAGCGTCGGCATCGATGTCGACTGCCTGCCGGTGCTCGACGTACCGGTCGCCGGCAGCCACGACGTGATCGGCGATCGCGCCTATGCCCATGATCCAGACCATGTCGCGCGGCTCGGCCGGGCGGCGGCGGAGGGGCTGATCGCCGGCGGCGTGCTGCCGGTCGTCAAGCACATGCCCGGCCATGGCCGGGCGCGGGCCGACAGCCACCACGACCTGCCGGTCGTCGATGCGACGCTCGACGAACTCAGGGCGCATGATTTCCGCCCGTTCCGGCACCTCGCCGACATGCCGCTCGCGATGACGGCGCATGTGGTGTTCACGGCGCTCGACCCGAAGCATGCGGCCACGGTTTCGCGGACAATCGTGCGCGAGATCATGCGCGGCGAGATCGGCTTCGACGGGCTGATCATGACCGACGACATCTCGATGAAGGCGCTTTCGGGCTCGTTCGAGGCCAAGGCCCGAGCCGCCATCCGCGCCGGCGTCGACGTAATCCTGCATTGCCATGGCATCATGGAGGAGATGGTCGCGATCGCGGGCGCCGTGCCGGAGATGACCGGGGCACGGGCGCGCCGCGCCGCAGCCGCGCTCGGGCGCATCCGGCACGAGCCTGAGCCGGTCGACCTGGCGGCGGCGCGTGCGGAGCTGGTCAGCGCCCTTGCGCTGGACGCCTGAACGGCGGAACCTGCATCTTCGGGGATGACAGGCGGGGGCAGGGCCTCAGATGACGGCCGAATTGCCATTCGAGGAGGATAACGGCCGGCGCGCGGGCGAACCCTCGCTCGTCGTCGATGTCGACGGCTATGAGGGGCCGCTCGACCTGCTGCTCGATCTCGCACGGCGCCAGAAGGTCGACCTCCATCGCATCTCGATCCTGGCGCTGGCGGAGCAGTACCTCGCCTTCGTCGAGGAGGCGCGGGCGCTGAGGCTCGAACTCGCAGCCGACTATCTCGTGATGGCGGCCTGGCTCGCCTATCTGAAGTCGCGCCTGCTGCTTCCGGAGCCGCCGAAGGGCGAGGAGCCGAGCGCGGCGGACCTCGCGACCGCGCTGGCGCTGCGCCTGCGCCGGCTGGAAGCGATCCGCGCCGCCGCCCGCAAGCTCGCTGCGCGCGAGCGGCTGGGGCAGGACGTGTTCGCCCGCGGCGCGCCCGAGGACATCGTTGCGGGCGCGCGGCCGGTTTGGGAGGCCGAGCTCTACGATCTGCTCGCGGCCTATGCACAGCAGCGTCAGAAGCGGGTGCAGGGGCATATCTCGGTCGGCCATCGCGTCGTCTGGTCGCTGGTAGAGGCGCGTGAGGCGCTGCAGCGCCTGATCGGCGAGGCCGGGGACTGGACCGAGCTCGATGGCTATCTGACGCATTACATGGCGGCGCAGGGCCTGCCGGTGCGGGAGATGCGGGCGACGGTGCGCGCCTCGGCCCTGTCGGCGATGCTCGAAATGGTCAGGGAAGGGGTGCTCGACCTGCGACAGGACGAGGCCTTCGCGCCGATCCAGGTGCGCCGCCGCTCGGAGCGGCCGGCGATCCTGCCTTTCGCCGGCCGGGATGCGTCATGACGCGTGCGACGGCTGAGACCATCGAGGAGGAGGATGGCGGCGGGGCGGAGGCTTTCGCCCAGGCGCTGCGCATCGTCGAGGCGCTGCTCTTCGCCTCGGCAGTGCCATTGTCGGCCGAAGTGCTGGCCCGATCGGTCCCGGCCGGCATCGTGATCGAGCAGGTGCTGGCCGGGCTCGCGGAGGTCTACGCGACACGCGGCGTCAATCTGCGGCAGGTCGCGGGCGGCTGGGCCTTCCGCACGGCGCCGGACCTCGGCTACCTGCTCGCGGCCGAGGCTGAGCCGCCACGCAGACTCTCCCGCGCCGCGCTCGAGGTGCTCTCGATCATCGCCTATCATCAGCCGGTGACGCGCGCCGAGATCGAGGAGATACGGGGCGTGGCCACCGCCAAGGGCACGCTCGACATCCTGCTGGAAGCCGGCTGGGTGCGTCTGCGCGGACGTCGCCGTTCGCCGGGGCGCCCGGTCACCTACGGCACGACGCCGGGCTTCCTCGACCATTTCGGGCTGGATCGCATCGACGATCTGCCGGGGCTTGAGGAGTTGAAGGGCACGGGCTTCATCGAAGGCCAGCTGACGCGGGACCTCACCGTGCCCGTGCCGGACGATGATCCTGGCTTGCGCGACGACGAGGACCCGCTCGGCGATCTGTTCAGCCCGCTTGACGATGGCGAGGGCGGACCGCAACAGGAGTAAAAGCGGCTTTGCAGTCCGCATGTCATCCCGGGCGACCGGAGGAAGACCCGGGATCCATGCCCGAACGTCTCCGGTGATGGTCTGGCATGGATCCCGGGTCTCCGCTTCGCTGCGCCCGGGATGACCGCGTCACGTTGGGTATATGGAGCAGGGATTGGCGCGCAGCGACATCAAGGCGGGATGGCTTGGCTGGGGCCGGCGCGGGACGGCGGGCGCGGCGATTCCGATGGCGCTCGGCTTCGAGGGCGTGACGCAGCGCTTTGGCGCGGTGACGGCGCTCTCCGATGTCTCGCTTGCCGTCAAACCCGGTGAGATCGTCGCGCTGCTCGGCCAGTCGGGCTGCGGCAAGACGACGCTGCTGAGGCTTGCAGCCGGTGTCGAACGGCCGAGCGCGGGCAGGGTGCTGCTGGAGGGGCGGGACGTTTCGGCGCCCGCGAATTTCGTCGAGCCGGAGCATCGCGGCGTCGGCTTCGTCTTTCAGGACTATGCGCTGTTCCCGCATCTGACAGTGGGCGAGAATGTCCGCTTCGGCCTCCGCGGCCGGGGCACTGCGGCGGCGGAGGCCACGGCCCTTAGGGCGCTCGACCGCGTCGGACTCGCTGATTTCTACGGGGCCTATCCGCATATGCTGTCCGGCGGCGAGCAGCAGCGCGTGGCGCTGGCGCGCGCCATCGCGCCACGGTCGGGCGTGCTGCTGATGGACGAGCCTTTCTCCAATCTCGACCGGCGCCTGCGCGACGTGGTGCGCGACGAGACGGCGGCCCTGCTGGAGGAAACCGGCGCCACCTCGATTATCGTGACGCATGATCCCGAGGATGCGATGCGCATCGCCGACCGGATCGTGCTGATGCGGGCCGGGCGCATCGTCCAGGTCGGCACGGGTGAGGAGCTCTACCGGAGGCCCGGCAGCCTCTTTGCCGCCCGATTTTTCTGCGATTTTACCGAGATCGAGGGCCGCGTTTCCGGCGGGGCGGTCGATACGGCGTTCGGGCGCTTTGCGGCGCCCGGGCTGGCCGATGGCGAGGAGGCGATCGTCTGCATCCGGCCGCACCGGGTCCGGATCGTGCCGAAGGGCTATTATCTGCCGGGCCGGCTGGTGGCGCGGCGCTTCCTCGGCGAGGTCGATCACCTGCTGGTCGCGATCGAAGGCTTCGACCGGGCGCTTTCGGTGCGCGCGCCGCTGTCGGACGAGATCGAGGTGGGCGACGAGGTCGGGGTCGAGATTCCGTCGGACGAAGTCCTTGTGTTTCCCGCGGCGGATCAATAGGTTCCGCCGCCGAGCAATCGACCGGGTCAGGACTTGGTTGGGGACGGCCCCCGGTCGGAGCAATTTCGGAGGAGTTCGCCATGGGTGGCGTGAGCATTTGGCATTGGATCGTCGTCGGCGTCATCGTGATGCTGCTCTTCGGGCGCGGCAAGGTGTCCGAGCTGATGGGTGATGTCGCCAAGGGCATCAAATCGTTCAAGAAGGGCATGGCGGAGGATGACGAGCCGACGCCGAGCGCGACCAATGTCGATCCCAAGGTGATCGACCACACGCAGGCCAGCAACGCGGCCGCGCAGACTCAGGCCAAGGCCGAGAACAAGGCCTGATGCCGCTGCGCTGCAACGGCGTAGCCTGAGAGGACGAGCCGTCGATGTTCGACATCGCCTGGAGCGAAATGGTGCTGATCGGCGCAGTCGCGCTCGTCGTGATCGGCCCCAAGGATCTGCCCAAAGCCCTGCGCACGGTCGGCCAGACGATCGGCCGGGTCCGGCGCATGGCGTCGGAGTTCCAGGGGCAGTTCAACGAGGCGATGCGCGAGGCCGAGCTCGCCGATCTGAAGAAGCAGGTCGAGGATGTCGGCGGATCTGTGTCGAGCGCGCTGAACAACGACTTCAAGCCGATCGATCCGATCAAGGATTTCGAGGCTTCGAAAACCGATGCCGCGAAGCCGGACGATGCCGCCCTGAAGGAGGCCGAGGCCAAGCTCGCTTCGCTGCCCCCGCCGGGTCCGCTGCCGCCGGTCGAGATTGCCCCGGAAACGCAGAAGCCGAAGCGGGCGCGCAAGGCCAAGGTGGAGGCTGCGCCTGTCGCTGAGGAGCTACCCGCGCCTGCTCCCGTGGTCGAGCCCGCTCCTGCCCAGCCGGTTGCCGCCAAGCCGATTGTCGCCAAGCCGGCCCGCACCCGTTCCGCCAAGGCCTCCGCGCCGGTCGAAAGCTCCGTCGCTGCCGAGCCGGTCAAGGTGGCCAAGCCGGCGCGCAAGCCCAAGGCCGCGAGCGCTGTTGTGGCACCTGCCGAGCCCGTAGTCGAAACTGCCAAGCCTGCCCGCAAGCGCAAGACCGCCAAGGGCGAGGAGACTTCTGCATGAGCGTCGCCAATCCTCGCGATGGCGAAGACGAGATCGAAGCCTCGCGCGCACCGCTCATCGAGCATTTGATCGAGCTGCGCTCGCGGCTGATCAAGTCGCTGATCGCTTTCCTGATCATGTTCTTCATCTGCTTCGGGTTCTCGACGCAGATCTACAACATCCTCGTGCTGCCCTATGTCTGGGCCGCCGGCAGCGCCGCCAACGCGCAGCTGATCTATACCGGCCCGCTCGAGCTGCTGTTCACGCACATCAAGGTCGCGGCCTTCGGTGCCGGCTTCTTCGCCTTCCCGGTGATCGCGACGCAGGTCTACAAATTCGTGGCGCCCGGCCTCTACAAGAACGAGAAATCGGCCTTCGCGCCCTATCTCGTGGCGACGCCGGTGTTCTTCACGCTCGGTGCGGCGCTGGTGTTCTTCTTCGCCATGCCGGTGCTGATGAAGTTCTCGCTCGGCATGCAGCAGGCCGCGACCGAGACGCAGGCTGGCATCGCCCTCCTGCCGAAGGTCAGCGAATATCTCTCGCTGATCATGACGCTGATCTTCGCCTTCGGCGTCGCCTTCCAGCTGCCGGTGATCCTGACGTTGCTGGGGCAGGCGGGCATCATCGATTCGCAGTTCCTGAAGGACAAGCGGCGCTACGCCATCGTCTTCGTCTTCGTCGTGGCGGCGGTGCTGACCCCGCCGGACGTGATCTCGCAGCTCATGCTGGCCGTGCCGATGCTGCTGCTCTACGAGCTCTCGATCTTCTCGGTGCGCCGGGTGGAGAAGAAGAGCGCGGCGGTGAAGGCCGAGGACGAGGCAGCGGAGTAGGGCGCTGTTGTCATGCTCGCCCTCGTGGCGAGCATCTCCATGTCTTGAGCGCTGCTCGTCAGCGAAGAATACGTGGATGGTCGGGACAAGCGCGACCATGACGGGAGAACCGTACGCAACGCCGACGAGAGTGGTTCCCTCGCGCGTCGTCCCGGTCTAGAGCATCCTGCGCTGTATTCCGCAGCGATGCATGGCCGGACGACGATGTACGACATCAGATGGATTCGCGAGAACGCCGCGGCGTTCGATGGAGGCTTGACGCGACGGGGCCTGGAGCCGCTGTCGTCGTCGCTGCTCGCGCTCGACGATGTCCGCCGCTCGGCTATCGCGAAGGCTCAAGGCGTGCAGGAACGCCGCAACGCGCTCTCCAAGGAGATCGGCAAGGCGATGGGCGCGAAGGATGTCGCGCTCGCCGACCAGCTCAAGGCCGAGGTCGCGGCGCTCAAGGAAGAGCAGCCGGCACTCGAAGCCGAGGAGAAGGCAGCCAAGGAGGCGCTCGACGAGACGCTCGCGGCGATTCCGAATGTGCCTTTCGACGATGTGCCGGATGGTGCCGACGAGCACGGCAACGTCGTGTCGCATGTCCATGGCATGAAGCCGGAGGAGCGCGGGCTGCTCAGGGGCATCAACGATCCCAAGCAGCATTTCGAGCTTGGCGAAGCGCTCGGCCAGATGGATTTCGAGAAGGCGGCGAAGCTTTCCGGCTCGCGCTTCGTGGTGCTGCAGAACCAGATCGCGCGGCTCTCGCGCGCGATCGGGCAGTTCATGCTCGATGTGCACACCGAGGAGCACGGCTATACCGAGGTGAATCCGCCGCTGCTCGTTCGTGACGATGCCATGTTCGGCACGGCGCAACTGCCGAAGTTCCGCGACGACCAGTTCCGCGCCGGCGATGAGCATTGGCTGATCCCGACCGCCGAGGTGCCGCTGACCAATCTCGCAAGGGAATCAATCCTTTCCGAGGAAGAGCTGCCTTTGCGATTCACCGCGCTCACGCCCTGCTTCCGTTCGGAAGCAGGCTCGGCCGGGCGCGATACGCGCGGCATGCTGCGCCAGCACCAGTTCGAGAAGGTCGAGCTCGTCTCGATCACGGCGCCGGAGAAGTCGCGGGAGGAGCATGAGCGCATGCTCGCCTGTGCCGAGGCCGTGTTGAAGAAGCTCGACCTGCATTATCGCGTGATGACGCTGTGCACCGGCGATATGGGCTTCGCCTCGCAGAAGACCTGGGACATCGAGGCCTGGCTGCCCGGGCAGAAGACCTATCGCGAGATCTCGTCCTGCTCGGTCTGCGGCGATTTCCAGGCGCGGCGGATGAATGCCCGCTACAAGACCAAGGACGGCAAGGGGCCGTTCTTCGTGCACACCCTCAACGGTTCGGGCACGGCGGTCGGCCGCGCGCTGATCGCGGTGATGGAGAATTACCAGAACGCCGACGGCTCGATCACCGTGCCGGAGGTTCTGGTGCCGTATATGCGCGGCGTGACGAAGATCGAGAAGGCTGCCTGATATGCGTATCCTTGTGACCAACGACGACGGCATCCACGCCGAAGGCCTCGAAGTGCTGGAGCGGATCGCGCGCCAGCTCTCGGATGACGTCTGGGTCGTGGCGCCGGAAAGCGACCAGTCTGGCGTTGCGCATTCGCTGTCGCTGTCGAACCCGCTCAGGCTGCGCCAGATCAGCGACAGGCGCTTCGCCGTGGCGGGCACGCCGACCGATTGCGTCATCATGGCCGTGCGCTCGATCCTGGCCGAGGCGAAGCCCGATCTCGTGCTCTCGGGCGTCAACCGCGGCTCGAACGTCGCCGAGGACGTGACCTATTCCGGCACGATCGCTGCGGCGATGGAGGGCACTCTGCTCGGCATTCCCTCGATTGCGATCAGCCAGGCCTATATGCCGGGCAATCGCGACGTGATCCATTGGGACTGCGCCGAGCACCACGCGCCCGGCATCATCCGCCGGCTGCTGGAGGAGGGCATTCCCGAGGACGTGCTCTTCAACCTCAACTTCCCGAATGTCGGGCCGGGCGAAGTGAAGGGCGTATCCGTCACGGTGCAGGGCCGGCGCGACCAGGAACTGGTCAAGCTCGAACCCCGCAAGGACGGGCGCGGCAATCCCTATTACTGGATCGCCTTCCAGCGCTCCCGCAAGGAGCCGGCGAACGGCACCGACCTGCGCGCCATGGCCGAGAATCGCATCTCGATCACTCCGCTCGAACTCGACCTGACGCATGAGCCGACGCTGACGCGCTTCGCTCAAGTCTTCGCCTGAGAGGCCGCGGGGAGGGGACATGAGCGAAGAGGCGCCGGCCAGCGAGGGCGAGCGCACCGTTGCCTTCCTGCTGTCGCTCAGGGCGCGGGGCGTGCGCGATCTGCCCCTGCTGCGCGCGATGGAGCGGGTGCCGCGCGATCGTTTCGCCCCCGCGCGATTCGCCGATCTGGCGCGCGAGGACGTCTCGGTGCCGCTGCCCTGCGGACAGACGATGACGGCGCCGTATACCGTCGCGAATCTGCTCGGTGCGCTCGACATGCAGACGGGCGCGCGCGTTCTCGAAGTCGGCACCGGCTCAGGCTATGTCTCGGCGCTGCTCGCGGCGCTTGGCGGCGAGGTGGTTTCGCTGGAACGCTATCGCTCGCTCGCGCTGGCGGCGCATGAGCGCGTCAGTGCGAGCGGCTTCGGCAAGATGATCGATCTGCGCCATGCCGACGGCTTCCAGCCCGACCGCACGCTCGGTCGCTTCGACCGCATCCTCGTCAACGGCGTTACCCATGCGGTGCCGGAGGCGCTGCTGATGCGGCTGTCCAATGGCGGGCGGCTCGTCGGCGCCTTGCGCATCGAGGGCGTGGCGCGGCGCGTCGTGGTCACGCGGCTCGATGACGGGCAATTCGACCACGCGACCGGGCCGGTCCTGCGCCTGCCGCCGCTGACGCCGGGGATTTCCCGCGCGCTCTGAGGCTCGACCGGTCAAACGGCGCTGCCTTGCAGGAGCATGGTGATTGCCGGTGTCCTCCGCGGAAAATCCAAAAAAGTGAAGACGGCTTCGCGAGCGAAACGCTTTCGTAACCTCAACGGGACTTTAATGGCTCCCATCGAGTTGCGTCGTTCGCGAGTACTCTGTTCATGCGTAGCCAAGCCGAATCGATCAATCATCGCGCATTCCGCCGCCTGTCGACGGTCTGCCTGCTTGCCGTCGGTGTCAGCGCCTGTTCCTCGGACACGATGCGCTTCACCGAGACCCCCTTCGACAATCCGTTCAGGACGGCGCAGGCGCCTGCTCCGGCACGCGACCCGGCGACCACCGGCTCGATCGGCCGGTCCGCCAGCGCGCCGCTGCAGCCGGTCGCGTCTTCGCCGGTCGTGAGGGCACAGCCCCTGCCGCCCCCGCAGTCGGCCGTCGCGCTGAGCGCCGCGCCGCCGCAGGCGGTCTCCGGCAGCGCTGCCGGCTGGTCGGCGCAGGGCGGTACGCCGATCGTGCTCGCCCAGGGCGAAAGCCTCGACATGATCTCGTCGCGCTACGGTGTGCCGCGTGCGGCGATCATGTCCGCCAACGGGCTCAGCAGCGCCAATGTCACGCCCGGCACCCGCATCATGATCCCGGTCTACAATGCCGGCGGTGGCTCGGCTTCGGCTGCGCCTTCCGCGCCGGCTCCCCAGGTTGCGCAGGCTCCGGCCCCGTCGCAGCGCTTCGTCGCCGGGCCGGCCCCGTCCCGCCAGCCCGCTCCGGCCGTCGATCCGAAGGCTCAGGCCAAGGCCGCTGCCGAGGCGAAGGCCGCTGCCGCCACTGAGGCCAAGACCAAGGCGGCCGCCGATGCCCAGGCGATGCGCGAATCGCGTGCCCGTTTCGCCGCCGAGGCAAAGGCCAAGGTCGACGCCCGCAAGGCCAGCCCTGCGCTGCCCGCCACCAAGCCCGTCGCCGAGGCGAAGCCTGCCCCCGCTCCGCAGCCTGTGAAGATCGCTGCGCCTGCGCCTGCGCCGGCCAAGCCGACCGTGGTGGCGAGCGCGCCTGCCACCGAGCCGAAGCCGGCCGCTGCCCCGCGAGCGGAGCCTGTGGCCGAGCCCAAGACCACCGCCAGCCTGCCGAAGCAGGAAGAGGAAGCGGGTTCCTCGGCCGACAAGGCGGATTTCCGCTGGCCGGCGCGCGGCCGCGTGATCTCCGGCTATACCAAGGGCGGCAATGAGGGCATCAACATCGCGGTTCCCGAGGGCACGCCGGTCAAGGCGGCCGAGGGCGGCACCGTCGCCTATGCCGGCAGCGAGCTGAAGGGCTATGGCAACCTCGTGCTGATCCGTCACCCGAACGGCTACGTCTCGGCCTATGCCCATAACGGCGAGCTGAAGGTAAAGCGCGGCGACACCGTCAAGCGCGGCCAGGTCGTGGCGAATTCCGGCCAGACCGGCAACGTCTCCTCGCCGCAGCTGCATTTCGAACTGCGCAAGGGCTCGAGCCCGGTCGATCCGACGCCTTATCTGAACAACTGAGCCAGATTCGAAGCGACCAGAGTTTCAAATTTCGATCGGTTCGCGAGACCCTCCCGATCGAAAAAGGAACGGGGCGGCCCCAGAAAGGGCCGCCCCGTTCTTGTTCTTTGCGCCACCGTCATGCTCGGGCTCGATCCGAGCATCTCCTGATCGAGTTTCTTGGAGCGCGCTGCATCTTCATAGAGGCGCTGGTGATCCCTGACGCAGCGAAGCGGAGATCCCGGACCATGCCTGAACCTCGTTCGGACAGGCTCTGGCATGGATCCCGGGTCAAGCCCGGGATGACGGCGTAGCTCCGCGAAAAATCAGCATGTCGTAGGGCTCTGCCGTTGGTTCCATCCGAGAAAGCGCGGAAGGCGTCGACCAGCGGCTAAGACCTCACGGGGCTCAGCCCTCCAGCTTCCGACCCAGCCGGCCGGCGAGGTCCTCGATGTATTGCCAGGCGGTGCGGCCGGAGCGCGAGCCGCGGGTCGTCGCCCATTCGAGCGCGTCGCGGCGCAGTTCGTCGGGCGCGACGTCGAGCCCGAAATGACCGGCATAGCCGTTGATCATCTCCAGATACTCGTCCTGGCTGCATTTGTGGAAGCCGAGCCAGAGCCCGAAGCGGTCCGAGAGCGAGACCTTCTCCTCGATCGCCTCGCCCGGATTGATCGAGGTCGAGCGCTCGTTGTCCATCATGTCGCGCGGCAGCAGGTGGCGGCGATTCGAGGTCGCATAGAACACGACGTTCTCCGGGCGCCCCTCGACGCCACCGTCGAGCACCGCCTTCAGCGACTTGTAGGACGTGTCGTCGCTGTCGAAGGACAGATCGTCGCAGAAGACGATGGCGCGATGGGCATCGGCACGCAGCTGGCCCATCAGCGCCGGCAGGCTCTCGATGTCCTCGCGGTGGATCTCGATCAGCTTCAGCGGCAGCTCGCTTTTGGCGAGGTGAAGGTTGGTGTCGGCATGAACAGCCTTGACCAGGGAGGACTTGCCCATGCCGCGCGCGCCCCAGAGCAGCACATTGTTGGCCGGTAGGCCCTTGGCGAAGCGCTCGGTGTTCTCGGCCAGCGTGTCGCGCACGCGGTCGACGCCGCGCAGCAGCGAGAGCGCGACGCGGTTGACCTTCGGCACAGGTACGAGCTCGGAGCCCGCTGCGTGCCAGACGAAGGCATCGGCGGCCTTGAGGTCGGCGGCCTTGCGCGGCGGCGGGGCGATGCGCTCCAGCGCATCGGCGATCCGCAGCAGCGTCGCCAGGGTCTGGTCGGGGGGGGATAGGGTCGTATCGGTCATGGCACTGGCGCCTTCGCTTCGTCTCTTCCAACCGTACCGTAACGTCCGGTACGGTTACTGCGGCTAGCTAAACCGCGTCGTGGATCGAGCGCAAGGGGCATTGCGCGAATGGCGGCAAGCCCATAGGTGAGGAGCCGTGTCTGGGAGACTGGGTACGTCCGATTGATTTCACAGCGTCGCTGGCTATAGTCCGCGCGATTTTCCGGCCAGACGATGCTTTTGCCGTGTCTTGCGGCCGGCGGCGTGCTGCGTCGTCGTTCCAGAGGAGTCCTTCAGTGATTACCCCCGCTTTCGCCCAGGCGACAGGAGCCGGTGGCGGCACCGACATGCTGATCCAGCTCGTGCCGTTCCTCCTCATCTTCGTCATCATGTGGTTCCTGATCATCCGGCCGCAGCAGCGCCGGGCCAAGACCCATCAGGAGATGATCAAGAACGTGCGCCGCGGCGACACGATCGTGACCTCCGGCGGCTTGATCGCGAAAGTGTCGAAGGTGGTCGACGACGGCGAACTCGAAGCCGAGATCGCCGATGGCGTGCGCGTGCGCATCGTCCGGAGCATGATCCAGGACGTCCGCTCCAAGAGCGAGCCGGTCAAGAGCTGAGAATATGACGGCTGGGCCCCTCGAGGGGCCTGGCGCGCATTTTCGTTCGGCTGTCAGCAGAACGAGAAAATCCGCGCAGGATCAAAAGCCGAGCATGGTCTCACCGCTGAAGTGATTTCCACTTTTGCGGAACATGCTCCAAGGCACGACAACAAGGCTGTTCACGCAGATGCTTCGTCTCCAGGCCCGCAAGGTCATTCTCGTCCTGCTCGTGCTGATCGTCGGCTGCGGGCTCGCCGTGCCGAACCTGTTCTCGGCGGAGACGCGCAAGGCCATCGCCGACAACGCGCCGGCCTGGATTCCGCGCGCCTTCCTGCCGATCCATGCGGTGGTGCTGGGGCTCGATCTGCAGGGCGGCTCGCACGTCCTGCTCGAGATCGACCGTGCCGAGCTGGTGCGCAGCCAGGTGACGCAGCTGCGCGACGATGTCCGCCGCATCCTGCGCGAGGAGCGCGCCAGCTTCCAGGGCGGCATCCAGACGACGACGCGCGGGGTGCAGGTCCGTATCCCCGACGCCGCCGAGCGGGCCCGCGTGCTGCCGAAGCTGCGCGAACTAGCCCAGCCGGTCGGCACGCTCGGTGCCTTCGGGCCATCGGGCAACCAGTCGATCGCCATCACCGAGCAGCCTGACGGGCTGGTCCAGCTCACCGTGACGGAGGCCGGCTCGAACGAGCGCATCCGCCGCGCGGTCGAGCAGGCGATGGAGGTTCTGCGCCGGCGCGTCGACGCGCTCGGCACGACCGAGCCGAACATCCAGCGCCAGGGTCTCGACCGCATTCTGGTGCAGGTGCCGGGCCTCCAGGATCCGCAGCGCCTGAAGCAGATCCTCGGCGATACCGCCAAGCTCGAATTCCGCCTCGTCGGCGACGCGAGCAGCAGCGATGTCGACATGCTGCCGTCGCAGGATGCCGGCGGCCAGCCCGTCCCGGTGCTGCGCCAGCCCTCGGTCGACGGCGCCGACCTGATCGATGCGCAGCCGGCCTTCGATTCGCGCTCGGGTACGCCGATCGTGAACTTCCGCTTCAACATCCGCGGCGCCCAGCGCTTCGGCCAGATCACCACCGAGAATCTCGGCCGCCCGCTGGCGATCGTGCTCGACAACAAGGTGATCTCCTCGCCCGTCATCCAGTCGCCGATCACCGGCGGCTCCGGCCAGATCTCAGGCAACTTCACGGTCGAGCAGGTCAACAACCTCGCGATCCTGCTGCGCGCCGGCGCGTTGCCCGCCAAGATGACGATCGTGGAAGAACGGACCGTCGGCCCCGGCCTCGGCGCCGACTCGATCCAGGCCGGCAAGATGGCGACGCTGATCGCGACCGTGCTGGTGGTGATCTATATGCTCGCGACCTACGGCATCTTCGGCATGATCGCGAGCATCGCGCTGGTCGTCCATGTCGGCCTGATCTTCGGCCTGATGTCCTTCCTCGGCGCGACGATGACGCTGCCCGGCATCGCCGGCATCGTGCTGACCATCGGCACGGCGGTCGACTCCAACGTGCTGATCTATGAGCGCATGCGCGAGGAGGAGCATCAGGGCCGCAGCCTGGTCTCGGCGCTCGAAGCCGGCTTCCAGCGCGCCTTCGCGACGATCATCGACTCCAACGTCACGATGCTGATCGCGGCGGTGGCGCTGTTCTCGCTCGGCTCCGGCCCGGTGCGCGGCTTCGCGGTCGTGTTCATCCTCGGCATTCTCACCACCGTCATCACGGCGGTGACGCTGACGCGGATGCTGATCGCGCTCTGGTATCGCTGGGCCAAGCCCAAGCACCTTCCGTTCTGACGCTGCCAACCCCTCAGGAGATTGGCCATGCGCATGCGCCTGCTTCGTATCGTCCCCGACAACACCCGTTTCAAATTCGTCTGGTTCCGCCGCTTCAGTTATCCGCTCTCGGCCGCCTATTCGATCCTGGTGATCACGCTGTTCCTGACGGTCGGCCTGAATTTCGGCATCGACTTCAAGGGCGGCACGCTGATCGAGATGCAGTCGAAGGCGGGCGCCGTCGACATCGCGCAGATCCGCCACACCGCCAACGGGCTCGGCTTCGGCGAGGCGGAGGTGCAGGAGTTCGGCGCCGCCGGCGAAGTCTCGATGCGCTTCGGCATGCAGCCGGGCGGCGAGACCGCGCAGCAGGCGGTCGTCGTCAAGGCGCGCGAGGCCTTCGCCTCGAACTATGATTTCCGCCGTGTCGAGACCGTCGGCCCGCGCGTTTCGGGCGAGCTGGTGCAGGCCGGCACGCTCGGCGTCGTGCTCGCGATCGTCGGCGTGCTGATCTATCTCTGGTTCCGCTTCGAGATGCCGCTGGCGATCGGCGCGATCCTCGGCACGCTGCACGACATCGTGCTGACCATCGGCTTCTTCCTGATCACGCAGCTCGAATTCAACCTGACCTCGATCGCGGCGATCCTGACCATCGTCGGCTACTCGCTGAACGAGACGGTCGTGGTGTTCGACCGCACGCGCGAATTGCTGCGCCGCTACAAGACGATGCCGATCGCCGAGCTGCTCGACCTCTCGGTCAACTCGACGCTGTCGCGCACGGCGATGACGGCGACGACGACCTTCCTGTCGCTGCTGGCGCTGGTGCTGTTCGGCGGCTCGGCGATCGAGGGCTTCGCGCTGGTCATGCTGTTCGGCGTCGTGGTCTGCACCTATTCGGCGATGTTCATCTCGACGCCGGTGCTGCTCTACATGGACGTCCGCTCGGCCGGCGCCCGCGAAGAGGCGCAGGAGGCCGCGCGCACGAAGGCCGCAGCCGCCAAGGCCAAGGCCTGATCGCGGCCGATGCCGCGCTTCGACGGCTTCGTTCCCGGCCGCTTTCCGCTCGATGCGATTGGAGCCGGCGGCTTTCGCTTCGCGGAGATGAGCCACAAGGGCTCGATCATCGCGACGCCGGCCGGCATCCGCATCTGGCCGGTGACGCGTTTTTCCGAAGTGACGGTCGAGAGCCTGCAGTCGGTGCTGGACGAGGCTGATGGCATCGACTTCCTGCTGATCGGGACAGGCGCCGATATCGCCTTCATTCCGCCCGCTCTGCGTGATCCGCTGAAGCAGGCCGGGATCACGGTCGAGGGGATGGCGACGGGCGCTGCGGCGCGGACCTACAATGTCCTGGTCGGCGAGGACCGGCGTGTTGCCGCGGCGTTGATCGCGGTCGACTAGTACGACCTGCCGGCAATCTTGTAAGCCAGCCATGTAAGTGGTGCGTAGCGGCGATGCCGTGCTTGGCCTAAACTGGGCGAGGGCCGGGGGCGAGTGATGACGGGCCGAGGCGGGACCATGCCGCAGACCGAGACCGACGACCGCAGGGAAACCGCGCCGGCGCGCCTGCCGGAGGCCTATGCCCATTGCGCCGCGCTGGTGCGCGAGCAGGATCAGGATCGCTATATCGCCGGCCTCTACGCGCCGGAGGATCGGCGGGCGGCGCTGTTCGCGCTTTACGCCTTCAGCCTTGAGATCGCGCGGGTGCGGGCGCTGGTCAGCGAGCCGCTGCCAGGCGAGGTCAGGCTGCAATGGTGGCGCGACGTGCTCGAAGGCGAGCCGGCCGGCGAGTCGCAGGCGCATCCGGTAGCCGCGGCGCTGCTCGACACCGTCAAGCGCTACCGCCTGCCGATCGCCCCGCTGACGGCGCTGATCGATGCGCGCATCTTCGACATCTACGACGACCCGATGCCTTCGCTGCGAGACCTGGAAGGCTATGCGGGGGAGACCGCGAGCGCGTTGTTTCGGCTTGCCAGCATCATTCTGGCGGGCGGGCGCGATCCGGGCGGGGCGACGGCCTGCGGCCATGCCGGCGTCGCCTATGCGCTGACCGGGCTGATGCGCGCCTTCCCCTGGCATGCGGCGGAGGGGCAGGTCTATCTGCCGGCCGACATCCTGACCCGCAACGGCGTGACGCGCGACGACATCGTGCGCGGGCGTGGCGGGCCGGGCGTGCTCTACACGCTCAAGGAATTGCGCGAGATCGCCCGCGGCCACCTCAAGAAGCTCACCAGCCTGCGAGAGACGATTCCGCCGGCGCTGAAGCCGGCCTTCCTGCCCGTCGCGCTGGTGGAGCCCTATCTCAAGCGGATGGAAGCCGGGGGGTACGATCCCTACCGCACCATCATAACCCTGCCGGCCTGGCGCCGGCAGTGGGTGCTTTGGCGGGCGGCACGGTCGCGCTGACCGCACCGCCTGTCTTGTCGCTTATTCGTGGACCGAGCGGTGCTGGATCGTCAGCACGGCGATGATCGTCAGCGCGCAGCAAGCCATGAGATAGGCCGCGACATAGATCGGCTTGCCGTCGGCGGCAGCGACCAGCGTTGCCGCGATGAACGGCGTCGGGCCGGCGACGAGGACGCCGTTCAGTTCACGCGACATCGCCAGCCCCGAGAAGCGGTAGCGCGTCGGGAACAGGTTCGCGAGGAACGCGCCCTGCGCGCCGGCCATGGCGCCGAAGCCGATGCCGTAGCCAAGGCTGATGCCGACCGCCGACCAGAACAGGCTGCCGGTGTCGAGCATCAGGAACAGCGGATAGGCCAGCAGCAGCACGAAGAGCGCGCCGCCCATATAGACCTTGGCGCTGCCGATCCTATCCGCGAGCGTGCCGAGGAAGGGCACGCCGATGATGCCGAAGAGCGAGCCGATGGTGACGGCGATCAGGCCGTCCGAGCGAGCCATGCCGACCGTGTTCGTCATGTAGCTCAGCGAGAAGGTCGAGAGGATATAGGCGTTGGCGTTATGCCCGGTGACCGACAGGAAGCCGAACAGCACTTCCTTCGGGCTTTCGCGGAAGAGCTGGCCGATCGGGACCTGCTGCTCGTGCTTGCGCTCCTCGGCGCGGGCCACGGCCTCGACGTATTCGGGCGTCTCGTCGAGATGCTTGCGGATATAGAGCGCGACGAGGAAGAGCACGCCCGAGAGCAGGAAGGGCACGCGCCAGGCCCAGCCCAGCAGCGTCTCTTCCGGCAGGTAGGAGATGAAAAGGAAGGACAGCGTCGCCAGCATGATGCCGACCAGCGTCGCGGCGTTGGGCAGGCCGGTATAGAAGGCACGCCGGTTCGGCGGGGCGTATTCGGCGACGAGCACGATCGCGCCCGCCAGCTCCGCGCCGGCACCGAAGCCCTGGATCAGCCGCATCAGCACGAGCAGGACCGGCGCCAAAGCGCCGATCTGCCCATAGGTCGGCAGCAGGCCCATGCCGACAGTGGCGAGGCCCATCAGGGCGATGGTCAGGATCAGCGCCGGCTTGCGGCCGAACTTGTCGCCGATATGGGCGATGACGATGCCGCCGACCGGGCGAGCGAAATAGCCGACCGCGAAGGTGGCGAAGGCGGCGAGCACGCCGGCGACCGGCGACAGGTTGGGAAAGAACAGCTTGTTGATGATCAGGCCCGAGGCCGCGCCGTAGAGCGCGTAATCGTACCACTCGATCACGGTACCGACCGTCGCCGCGGTCACCGCCTTGCGGATGCTGGCCGGGCTCGCGCTCGCGCGGCCGGCCGTCGTTGTCGTTACCATCGTCTCAGGGCCTCCAGATATTCTTGGAGACCTGTTAGTCGACAATTCCGGAGCGACCCATGCCGGGAGGGCGTGGCGCCCATGCGGAACCTTTTGCGCCATCCGCTGGGCGCATGGCGTGGCTCAGGCCGCGGCTGATTCCGTCAGGCTGGAAACCCAGCGTTCCATCTCGGTCTTGGCCCGCGCCGTCAGCGCCTGCTTGCGCGCGAGGCTCTTGGCCGGGCCCTTCAGGCGCTTGCCGTCCGGGCCGGTTTTGGCAACGCCCTCGATATGCGGGAACAGCCCGAAATTGATGTTCATCGGCTGGAAGGAGCGCGGCCCCTCGCCGATCGTGACGATGTGGCCGCCCGTGATGTGGTTGACGAGCGCGCCCAGCGCCGTCGTGGCAGGCGGCAGCGGCAGTTCGCGGCCGAGCCGTTCCGCCGCCGCCATCCGGCCTGCGAGCAGGCCGGTCGCCGCGCTCTCGACATAGCCCTCGCAGCCGGTGATCTGGCCGGCGAAGCGCAGGCGCGGATCGGCCTTCAGGCGCAGCGCCGCATCGAGCAGCTTCGGCGAGTTGAGATAGGTGTTGCGGTGAATGCCGCCGAGCCGAGCGAACTCCGCGTTCTGCAAGCCCGGGATCATCCGGAAGATCGCGGCCTGCTCGCCGTATTTCAGCTTGGTCTGGAAGCCGGTCATGTTGAAGAGCGTGCCGAGCGCATTGTCTTGCCGGAGCTGCACCACGGCATAGGCCTTCACGGTCGGGTTGTGCTTGTTGGTCAGGCCGACCGGCTTCATCGGACCCCAGCGCAGCGTCTCGCGGCCGCGCTCGGCCATCACTTCGATCGGCAGGCAGCCGTCGAAATAGGGCGTGCCCTCCCACTCCTTGAACTCGGTCTTCTCGGCGGCGAGCAGCGCGTCGATGAAGGCCTCGTACTGGTCGCGGTCGAGCGGGCAATTGATGTAGTCGGCGCCGGTGCCGCCGGGCCCGGCCTTGTCGTAGCGCGACTGGAACCAGGCCTGGTCCATGTCGACCGACTCGAAATGGACGATCGGCGCGATCGCATCGAAGAAGGCGAGCGAATCCTCCGATGTCAGCGACTGGAGGCCCTGTGCGAGCGCGGGCGAGGTGAGCGGGCCGGTGGCGACGATCACATTGCTCCAGTCGGCCGGCGGCAGCCCGGAGATCTCGCCGCGCGCGATGGTGACGAGCGGGTGCGCCTCCAGCGCGGCGGTGACGGCCTGGGAGAAGCCGTCGCGGTCGACCGCGAGCGCGCCGCCCGCGGGTACCTGATGGGCGTCGCCCTTGGCCATGATCAGGGAGCCGAGCCGGCGCATCTCCCAATGAAGCTGGCCGACGGCATTGCTCGACGAATCGTCGGAGCGGAAGGAGTTGGAGCAGACGAGCTCGGCCAGTCCTTCGGTCTTGTGGGCGTCGGTGCCGCGCACGGGGCGCATCTCGTGGATGACGACCGGGACGCCGGCCTCTGCGACCTGCCAGGCGGCTTCGGAGCCGGCGAGCCCGCCGCCGATGATGTGTACGGGTTCCATGGCTGGGATGTGTCCGCAGCCGGGCTCCAGGTCAAGGGAAAGGCAGCCGGAAATGCAAAATGCCCGCCGTGAGGCGGGCATTCGCTCTTCGACCGAAGCTCGAGGGGAGGGGAAACACGAGCCTCAGGAGAAACTACTCGGAACGCACCGCGCCCTGTGCGCGGCTGTTCTCATTCAGAGACTTCAGGCCGCAGCGTGCGAGCGGGCGATGAAGTTGATCTCCGAGCGCGACAGGCCGAGATCATCGAGCTCGCGGTCGGTCAGGCGGGACAGCTCGCGGACGGTCTCGCGATAGCGGAGATAGGCGCGAATCTTGGCAGCAATCATGGTGACGAACATGGCGATATTCCTTGCGGTTTCCGGAGCGGGACGGTGCCCACAGCGATAATTTCGTTGTGCACTGCATATAAGTCAGACGGGGTGCCTCAAATAGGGGCTGCCAATCAGCTCTGTTATGCTCCATGCGCATGACGAATTAAGTTTTCGGTCATTTTCGTGAGATCGACCTGCGCTGGTGTAACGCTTGCGGCCAAAATGTGGTCGCTAATCGGCATAATAATTAGGCAATCAACGAAATTCAATCGGCGCGGCCTTGTCGCTGATTATCTGTTGGGCATGTTGCAGGTGCTAAATCGCGCATCGGTGCGCGCAGGCAATTTTGCGTTGCAAAAGACAGGGCATCGCCCCGGCGGAAGGCGTTGTCGGGCGCCGTCATGAGCCAATCCGTCGCAGGCTCGCATGCCGTGCCGGATCATGTTTGCCGGGCAGAAATTGCCGGATTCTCCCTGTGGGCCGGGTTCCGCCAGGCGGCGGTCTCAGCAAGATATTGAATTGTATTGCTATCTGAATTGCGAGGCTCGGCCTGGAGCTTGCCTGTGCGCTTGAAGCAAAACAGGAGCACGCGATGTCGATCTCGTTCTCGACCTCGAACTGGCCGACCAATCTGCCGGTCACCAACCCGATCAAGCCGACCGCAAAGGACGAAGCGAAGCAGGATGCGACCGCTTCCGCCTCGGCTTCTTCCTCACCCTCCGCCGATTCGATTCAGGCCGAGTTCCTCAAGTTCGCCCGGATGACGCCCGAGGAGCGGGTTCAGAAGGCGATCCTGGACAAGCTCGGCATGACCGAGGAGCAGTTCAACAAGCTCGATTCGAAGGCCAAGGCGGATGTGATGGCCAAAGTCCGCGACGAGATGCTGAAGCAGATGGAAGAGAAGGGCGAGCAGCGCACTGGCGCGCTCGCCGACATCACGGTCTGAGTCGCGCGCGAGGCCAGGCTTGGCGCCCGGCCTCGCAGTTCGTTTTGACGACCCTGCCGCTCAGCCGGTCTTGCTGGCGTCGAAGCGCAGGAGCCGCAGCGCATTGGCGGTGACGATCACGGTCGCGCCGGTATCGGCCAGGATCGCGACCCAGAGCCCGGTGTAGCCCAGCACGCTTGTCACGAGGAACACGGCCTTCAGGCCAAGCGCGATCGTGATGTTGGTGTGGATGTTGGCCATCGTCCCGCGCGCCAGCCGGATCAGGGCAGCGACATCGCGGACCCGGCTCTTCAGCACGGCACCATCAGCCGTCTCCAGCGCGACATCGGTTCCCGAGCCCATGGCGATGCCGACACCCGCGGCCGCGAGGGCAGGGGCGTCGTTGATGCCGTCGCCGACCATCATCACGGATGTCTCGGCGGCGAAGGCCTTGATCGCCGCGACCTTGTCGTCGGGCATCAGCTCGGCCTTGTGCTCCATGCCGAGGCTGCCGGCGATGGCGGCGCCGGTGCGGGCATTGTCTCCGGTCAGCATGGTCGAGCGGATGCCCATAGCCTTGAGCTCGGCGATGGCCGCGGCGGCGTCGTCGCGCGGCTCGTCGCGCAGGGCGATGAGGCCTGCGAGCGCGCCATCGACCACGACGGCTGCGACGGTCTTGCCGGACGCTTCCAGCTCGTTCGCGGCAGCTTGCGCCCGTCCGTCGAATGGCGCGCGCGCGCTGGCATGGCGGGGTGCGCCGACGAAGACGGCGCGGCCATCGACCTTGCCGGTGACGCCCTGGCCGGCGATCGCCGCGGCCTCGGCTGCCGGCACATAGGCGATGCCGTCGGTGCGGGTGCGTTCGAGGACGGCTTCGGCGAGCGGGTGGGCGGAGCCGTGCTCGACGGCAGCCGCGAGAGCCAGCACTTCGGCCTCGCTGCCGGCGAGCGCCACGACATTGGTGACGCGCGGCTTGCCCTGGGTCAGCGTCCCCGTCTTGTCGAAGGCGACGAGACCGGTCTTCGCGGCGGTCTCGATGACGACGCCGCCCTTCATCAGCAGGCCCTGGCGCGCGCCGGCCGAGAGCGCGGCGGCGATCGAGGCCGGCACGGAGATGACGAGCGCGCAGGGGCAGCCGATCAGCAGCAGGGCCAGCGCCCGATAGATCCAGACCGACCATTCTCCGCCGAGCAGGAGCGGGGGCACCAGCGCGACCAGCAGCGCGAGGCCGACGATCGCGGGCATGTACCAGCGCGAGAAGCGGTCGATGAAGCGCTCGGTCGGGGCCCGCGCCTCCTGCGCCTCCTCGACGAGGCGGATGATGCGGGCGATGGTGTTGTCCTCGGCCGCCTTGTCGACGCGCACGCGAAGCGCCGCCTCACGGTTGACCGAGCCGGCATAGACGGGGTCGCCGATGCCCTTGGTCTTCGGGATGGATTCGCCGGTGACCGGGCTTTCGTCGATGCCCGAGGTGCCGTCGGTGATCTCGCCATCGGCCGGGATGCGGTCACCGGGGCGAACCAGCACGATCTGGCCGATCGCGAGGCTGGCAGCATCGACCTGACGGGTCGTGCCGCTCTCCTCGACCAGCGCCGTCTTGGGCACGAGATTACCCAACGCCCGGATCGAGGCGCGGGCACGATCGGCCGCGACGCCTTCCAGGACTTCGCCGACCGCGAAGAGGAAGACGACCAGCGCCGCCTCCTCCGCCGCGCCGATGAAGAGCGCGCCGATGGCGGCGATCGTCATCAGCATCTCGATGGTGAAGGGGATGCGGGCGCGGGCCGCCGCGAAGGCGCGCTTCGCCACCGGCAGCACGCCGATGACGCAGGCCAGAATGAAGGCCCAGTGGCCGATGCCGGGCCAGATCAGGCCGGCGGCATAGGCGGCGCCGAGCAGCAGGCCGGTCGCGATGACGAGGCGGCCCTTGCCAGTCTGGTACCAGCTCGCACCATCGGGCGTGCTCTCGTGGACATGGCCGGGCAGGCCGTGGCCGTGATCGCTCCCGGTCGCGGCCGGCTTCGTGCTCCCAGCGCCGTGGTCGTGACCTGAATGGTCGGGACCGGCGTGATCGTGTCCATGCTTGCGATCATGGGCGTGCGCATGACCCGAGCAGTAGGCGTCGCCATGCTCATGCTTGCCGTGGTCGTGTGCGCGCTCGTCATGGTCGTGCGCGTGATGATCGTGGTCGTGCCCGCCGCAGCACGCATCCTTTGCCTCCGGCTTCGCGGCAGGTGTCGTCGCAAGAGCGGCGGTGGTGTAACCCAGGCCGTTGACGCGCTTTTCGACCGCTTGGGGTGTTGTTTGCGCCGCATCGAGCGAGAGCGTCAGCGTTTCCGACATGACCGAGAGCTTCACGTCGCTGACGCCGGGCAGGCGCTCCACCGCACCGCGAATCTTGGTTGCGCAACTCGCGCAATCCATGCCGCCGACCTTCCAGGACAGGGTCTCGGGCTCGGTTTCGGGATGGGCGGCCATGGCGTGTCTCCGTCTCGCTTCGCTACGGACACACTCTCTACAAGCTGTAGCCACTTCAGGTTCAAGAGGGAAATTTGGGTTTTGCATGAGACTGGTTCGGGGCTGGTGAGAGGAAATGCGGCGTAGGTCGACACGCTTGACGCACGCTCCGCCATGCGCCTCATGACTGCATGCAGTATGCAAGTGATGATTGACGGTCCGGGCGAGGGGGCCGGATAGTTCGCTCCGGGGAAGGAGCGAACAAGAGATGGCACAGCCACGAGCGTCCACCGCCCTGGCAGGGCTCAGGGTTCTGGATCTGACGCGTGTGCGGGCCGGGCCGACCTGTGTGCGCGTCTTCGCCGATTTCGGAGCCGACGTGATCAAGGTCGAGAGCCCGCCTGGTTTCGACCCGAACGAGAACATGAGCGGGCCGCGCCTCGGCTACGACATGCAGAATCTGCATCGCAACAAGCGCTCGCTGGCGATCAACCTGAAGACGCCCGAAGGCAAGGCGATCCTGATGAAGCTGGTCGACGAGGCCGATCTGCTCGTCGAGAACTTCCGGCCGGACGTGAAGGAGCGGCTCGGCCTCGATTTCGAGACGCTACATGCGCGCAACCCGCGGCTGATCCTGGTCTCGATCTCCGGCTTCGGCCAGTCCGGTCCGTACCGGACGCGCGCCGGCTTCGACCAGATCGCGCAGGGCATGGGCGGGATGATGTCGGTGACCGGCCTTCCGGGGCAGGGGCCGGTCAGGGCCGGCATCGCGCTCGCCGATTCCTCGGCCGGGCTCTATGGCGCCGTCGGCGCGCTGGTCGCGCTGCAGGAGCGCGCCGTCTCCGGCAAGGGACAGTGGGTGCAGACCTCGCTGCTCGAAGCCCAGATCGCGATGATGGATTTTCAGGCCGCGCGCTATCTCGTCGAGGGCTCGGTGCCGCCGCAGGCCGGCAACGACCACCCCTACCAGACGCCGATGGGCGTCTACCGGACGCGGGACGGCGCGATCAATCTCGGCGTCGGCGGCGAGGAGCAATGGCGCTCCTTCTGCCGGGCGATCGAACGGCCCGAATGGGGCACGGATGCCCGCTACGACAGCACGGAGAAGCGCTTCGAGCGCCGGCCGGAGCTGCGCGAGCTGATCGAGGAGCGGCTTGGCGAGGCTGACAGTGCCGACTGGCTGGCCGTGATGGAGCGCCACAGCGTGCCGGCCGGGCCGATCTATGCGGTCGACGAGATGTTCGAGGATCCCCAGGTCTGCCATCTCGGCATCGCCAAACCGGTGAAGCATCCGGAACTCGGCGATATCCGCCTCGTCGGTCAGCCGGTGACGCTCTCGCGCACGCCGGCCGACGTCGTGACGCCGACGCCGGCGGCCGGCGCGCATAACGACGAGATCCTGGCCGAACTCGGCTATGACGAAGCGGGGCTCGCGCATCTGCGGGCCGCAGGCGTGATCTGACGGAGGCCCGGAGTGAGCGACGACGAAATCCTGTATGCGGTCGAGAACGGGGTCGGGACGATCACGCTCAACCGGCCGCAGGCGCGCAATGCGCTGACCTTCGCCATGTATGAGCGCATCGCCGAGATCTGCCGGAAGCCGGCTGATCATGGCGACCCGCGCGTGATCATCATGACCGGGGCAGGGGAAAAGGCCTTCGGCGCCGGCACCGACATCTCGCAGTTCCGCGCTTTCGAGAGCGCCGAGGATGCGCTCGTCTATGAGGAGCGCATCGAGACGGTGATCGGGACGATCGAGCGCTGTGCGGTGCCGACTCTTGCCGCGATTTCCGGTGCGGTGACCGGCGGCGGGGCGGCGATCGCTCTGGCTTGCGATCTTCGGATCGCGAGCGTGACGGCGCGTTTCGGCTTCCCGATCGCGCGCACGCTCGGCAATTGCCTGTCGATGGAGAATTATGCGCGGCTCTACGCCATGCTCGGTCCGGCGCGGGTCAAGGACATCGTGTTCACGGCGCGGCTGGTCGAGGCGGAGGAGGGGCAGCGCTTCGGCCTCTACAGCGAATTGCTGCCGGACCATGCCGCGCTGATGCGGCGGGCTGGCGAGCTGGCGCAAATCATCGCCGGCCACGCGCCGCTGACGATGCGCGCGACGAAGGAGGCGATGCGCCGCCTGACCGCTGCTGCCGCCGACGGCTTGGAGGGCAAGGATCTCGTGACGCTCTGCTATACGAGCGCCGATTTCCGCGAGGGCATGGAAGCCTTCCTCGCCAAGCGCACGCCCAACTGGACGGGGCGCTGATCAGAGAAAACGGGCCGCTACGGTTCAGCCGTAGCGGCTCTCCAGCCTGCGATCGAGCGACAATGCGACCAGCGTGCAGAGCGCGCCGGACAGCAGGTAGACGCCGACCCAGGCGAGGCCGAAGGTGCTCGATACCGTGAGCGCCACCAGCGGCGCGAAACCGGCGCCGAGCAACCAGGCGAGGTCGGAGGTCAGCGCCGCGCCGGTGTAGCGGTACTGCGTGCCGAAGCTCGACGCCACGGCGCCGGCCGTCTGGCCGTAGGAGAGGCCGAGCAGGCCGAAGCCGATGATGACGTAGATCGTCTGGCCGGCGAGGCTGTCGCCGAAGAGCAGCGGCGCGACGATGCTCGACAGGCTGAACAGGGCGATCATCGCGCCCGAGAGCAACAGCGTGTTGCGGCGGCCGATCTGGTCGGCGATCAGGCCGGAGGTGACGATCGCGCCGGCGCCAACCACGCCGCCCGCGGCCTGCACCAGCAGGAACTCCGAGACCGAGCGATCGGTGAAGAGATTGATCCAGCTCACCGGGAAGATGGTGACAAGGTGGAAGAGCGCGAAGCTTGCCAGCGGCACGAAGGCGCCGAGGACGAGCGCACCGCCGCGGGCGCGGATGAGTTCGAGAACCGGAATCGGCACGAGCTCGCGGGTTTCCATGAGCTCGGCGAACTCCTGGGTGGCGACCATGCGAAGCCGCGCGAACAGCGCCACGACATTGATCGTCAGCGCGACGAAGAAGGGATAGCGCCAGCCCCAGCCGAGGAAATCCTCGTTCGACAGAGCGCCCTCGAAATAGGCGAACAGCCCGGCAGCGAGGATGAAGCCGAAGGGCGCGCCGAGCTGCGGCAGCATCGCATACCAGCCGCGCCGGTTGGGCGGAGCGTTGAGCGCCAGCAGCGAGGACAGCCCGTCCCAGGCGCCGCCGAGTGCGATGCCCTGCAGCAGGCGGAAGCCGGCGAGGATGACGACGGACCAGATGCCGAGCGTCGCATAGCCCGGCAGGAAGGCGATGGCGGCCGTCGATCCGCCAAGCAGGAAGAGCGCGACGGTGAGCTTGGTCGCCCGGCCATACCGGCGGTCGATCCCGAAGAACAGCACCGAGCCGATCGGGCGCGTCACGAAAGCGAGCGCGAAGATGCCGAAGGCGTAGAGCGTGCCCGTCAGCCGGTCGGCGAAGGGGAAGACCAGCTCGGGGAAGACCAGCACGCAGCCGAGGCCGAAGACGAAGAAGTCGAAATATTCCGACGTTCGCCCGATGATGACGCCCAGCGCGATATCGGCAGGCGTGACATGGTCGCGCCCGTGCTCGTCCGTCAGATGCCCCGATGAATGGTTCGCCGCGTCAGCGCTCATGACCGCGAATTCCTAGCTCTCTGTCCTGTCGCATTCTCTTCACGCGAACCGGTGTCCGCTTCGCTCGAAAATGCTCGAGGCTGGCGGGGTTGCCGGAGCGACCGGACTTGCCCGCGCCTCATACAAATGGATACGGTGGATAGAAGCTACCCGTCAAACCATCGCAATGGGACAGATTGTCCGATGTGCGGTGCGAAAGAATGGGAATAGGAGAGGGCTGTTCCCGGATTAGGGAGGTCTTGAGTCTCTTGCGGATCTATCGATTTCTAGCGGCTTTGCCGGCTTTCGTGCTGCTCGGCGGCTGTCAGATGGTGCTGTTGGCGCCCTCCGGCGATGTTGCGCTGCAACAGCGCAACCTCATGCTGGCCTCGGTCGCGCTGATGCTGCTCGTCATCATCCCGGTGATGGCGCTGACGATCTTCGTCGCCTGGCGCTACCGCGCCTCGGCGGAGGCTACCTACCATCCGAACTGGAATCACTCGCTGCCGCTCGAGGTGGTGATCTGGTCGGTGCCGCTGCTGATCATCGTCGTTCTCGGCGCGATGACCTGGATGGGCACGCATCTGCTCGACCCCTATCGGCCGCTCAACCGTATCAGCGCTTCCAAGCCGAGCGTCGAGGCCAAAGCTGGCGGGAACGGGGTCGCGAAGCAGCCGCTGGTGATCCAGGTGGTCGCGCTCGACTGGAAATGGCTGTTCCTCTACCCGGGACAGGGCATCGCCTCGCTCAACGAGGTGGTGGCGCCGGTCGACCAGCCGATCGAGTTCCGCATCACCTCCTCCTCGGTGATGAACTCGCTCTTCATCCCCGCGCTGGCCGGCCAGATCTACGCCATGCCCGGGATGCAGACGAAGCTTCATGCCGTGATCAACCATGCCGGCGACTTCGAGGGCTTCTCCGCGAATTACAGCGGCGCCGGCTTCTCCGACATGCGTTTCCGCTTCCGCGGCGTCGACGAGAAGGCGTTCGGGGATTGGGTGCAGGGTGCCATCGGCAAGGGCAGCCCGCTCGGGCGCGACGAATACCTCGTGCTGGAGAAGCCGAGCGAACGCGAGCCGGTACGACAGTTCCGCGACGTCCCGCCCGATCTCTTCGGGGCCATCCTCAACATGTGCGTCGACCGGGCCAAGATGTGCACGCGCGACATGATGGCGATGGACGCCAAGGGCGGCGGCGGCAAGGAAGGCATCCATATCGTCGCGCAGCTCGAATACGACAAGAGCGTGCGCCGGGGCGGGCAGCCGATGCCGCCGCGCCCGTTCGTGACGGCGATCTGCACCCCCACCGACGTCTACGGCACCGCGGGCGTGACCGCCCGCATCGCCAACTGAAGCGCTTCCGCGCTAGCGAGACGAGGAACCCATGACCTCCTATCCCGAATGGTGGAAGCTCGTATTCGGACGCTTCACGCTCGAGGCGATCCCATATCACGAGCCGATCCTGATCGGGACCTTCGCGGCTGTCGCGCTCGGCGGCCTGGCACTCGTCGCGCTTGTCACCCGGCTGAAGCTCTGGGGCTATCTCTGGCACGAGTGGTTCACCAGCGTGGACCACAAGAAGATCGGGATCATGTACATGATCCTGGGCGTGATCATGCTGCTGCGCGGCTTCGCCGACGCGCTTATGATGCGCGGCCAGCAGGCGATCGCCTTCGCCGGCAATGAAGGCTACCTGCCGCCGCACCATTACGACCAGATCTTCACGGCGCATGGCGTGATCATGATCTTCTTCGTGGCGATGCCCTTCGTCACCGGGCTGATGAACTATGTCGTGCCGCTGCAGATCGGCGCGCGCGACGTCGCCTTCCCCTTCCTCAACAATTTCAGCTTCTGGATGACGGTCGGCGGCGCCGTGCTGGTGATGGCGTCGCTCTTCGTCGGCGAGTTCGCCAAGGTGGGCTGGCTCGCCTACCCGCCGCTCTCGGGGGCGGCATACTCGCCCGGGGTGGGCATGGACTATTACCTCTGGGCCCTGCAGATCGCGGGCGTGGGCACGACGCTCTCGGGCGTCAACCTGATCGCGACCATCGTGAAGATGCGGGCGCCCGGCATGGACATGATGAAGATGCCGGTCTTCACCTGGACGTCGCTGTGCACCAACGTGCTGATCGTCGCGACCTTCCCGATCCTGGCGGCGACGCTCGCGCTGCTGACGCTCGACCGCTATGTCGGGACCAACTTCTTCACGAACGATCTCGGCGGCAACCCGATGATGTACGTGAACCTGATCTGGATCTGGGGGCACCCCGAGGTCTACATCCTGATCCTGCCAATCTTCGGCGTCTATTCGGAGGTGGCCTCGACCTTCTGCGGCAAGCGCCTCTTCGGCTACGCCTCGATGGTCTATGCGACGGTGGTCATCACCATCCTCTCCTACCTCGTCTGGCTGCACCACTTCTTCACAATGGGCTCCGGCGCCAGCGTGAACTCCTTCTTCGGCATCACGACGATGATCATCTCGATCCCGACGGGGGCGAAGATCTTCAACTGGCTGTTCACGATGTATCGCGGGCGCATCCGCTTCGAGCTGCCGATGATGTGGCTGCTGGCGTTCATGCTGACCTTCGTCATCGGCGGCATGACCGGCGTGATGCTCGCCGTGCCGCCGGCCGATTTCGTGCTGCACAACAGCCTGTTCCTGATCGCCCACTTCCACAACGTCATCATCGGCGGCGTGGTCTTCGGCGTCTTCGCCGGCATCGCCTACTGGTTCCCGAAGGCCTTCGGCTTCAAGCTCGACCGTTTCTGGGGCGTGCTCTCGTTCTGGTTCTGGGTCATCGGCTTCTATGTCGCCTTCATGCCGCTCTACGTGCTCGGCCTGATGGGCGTGACGCGGCGCCTCAGCCGCTTCGAGGACCCTTCGCTGCAGATCTGGTTCGTGGTCGCGGCGTTCGGCGCGGTGCTGATCGCCCTCGGCATCCTGTGCTTGCTGATCCAGATCGTCGTCAGCATCCTGCGCCGCGAAGAGCTGCGCGACACGACCGGCGACCCCTGGGACGGGCGCACGCTGGAGTGGTCGACCTCCTCGCCGCCGCCGGCCTACAACTTTGCCTTCACGCCGATCGCGCATGACCTCGACGCCTGGGCCGACATGAAGAAGCGCGGCTACCGGCGCCCGCTCGGCGGGTTCCGGCCGATCCACATGCCCAGGAATACCGGCGCCGGCGTCATCATCGCGGGGCTGGCGACGATCTGTGGCTTTGCACTGATCTGGTACATCTGGTGGCTGGCGGCGCTGACCTTCGTCGGCGTGGTCGGGACGGCGATCGCGCACAGCTTCAACTACGACCGCGACTTCCACATCCCGGCCGAAGCCGTTCTGCGCGAAGAGGATTTGCGCAGCGAGCAGCTGCGTGGGGCCTGAGGGGCGATGATGGCTAAGGCGAAAGCGCAGGCGCAGGCCGCGGCGAGCGTTCCGGCGTTCTACGTCACGGAAGATGAGCACGAGCATTCGGGCGGCTCGACCATGCTCGGCTTCTGGCTCTATCTGATGAGCGACTGCCTGGTTTTCGCGGTCCTCTTCGCGACCTTCGGCGTGCTCGGGCGCAACTATGCGGCCGGGCCGTCCGGCGCCGACCTGTTCGACCTCAGGCTGGTCGCGGTCAACACCGCCATGCTGCTGTTCTCCTCGATCACCTACGGCTTCGCCATGCTGGCGATGGACAAGGGCCGGCAGGCGGCGATGCAGGGCTGGCTCGTGGTGACCGGGCTCTTCGGCCTCGCCTTCCTCGCGATCGAGCTCTACGAATTCGCGCACCTCATCCATGAGGGTGCGACGCCGATGCGCAGCGCCTTCCTGTCGTCCTTCTTCACGCTGGTCGGTACGCACGGGCTGCACGTCACCTTCGGCCTGATCTGGCTGACGGTGCTGATGGTGCAGGTCTCGAAGCGCGGTTTGATCGAGGCCAACCGGCGCCGCTTGCTGTGCCTGAGCATGTTCTGGCACTTCCTCGACGTCGTCTGGATCGGCGTCTTCACCTTCGTCTACCTGATGGGCGTGCTGAAATGAGCGGTAGCCAGAACCACGCCGAGGCACATACCGACCACCATGACGGGCACGGCGCGCCGCATGGCAGCCTGCGCGGCTATGTCACCGGCTTCGTGCTCTCGGTCATCCTGACGGCGATCCCGTTCTGGCTCGTCATGAACGACGTGCTCGGCAACTCCGTGCTGACGGCGATCGTGATCATGGCCTTCGCCGCCGTGCAGATCGTCGTTCACATGATCTACTTCCTCCACATGAGCAGCCGTGCCGAAGGCGGCTGGAGCATGATGGCGCTGATCTTCACCATCATCATCGTGGTGATCGCGCTCTCGGGCTCGCTGTGGGTGATGTACCACCTCAATACCAACATGATGCCGAGCGACCTGCACAAGATGTGAGAGACTGCTTGGCACCTCTGCTGCTGCGGTCGACTGACGGCACTTTCTGGGCTTCCGGTGCTCACGTACCGAAGTACGCTCCGCTCCGGTTCTCGAAAGCACCGCCATTCGACACCCCGCAGCGAGTTGCCAAACAGTCTCCGAGGGCGCCGCGATGACGCCGCCGGAAACAGGAGCGAGGGGCCGCCCGCGCACAGAACGTTTCGTCTTCGCCGCCGCGCTCTGCCTGTGTACGCTGGTCTTCGTCGCGCTCGGGATCTGGCAGGTCCAGCGGCGGAGCTGGAAGCTCGATCTGATCGCCCGTGTCGATGCGCGCATCCATGCGCAGGCCATGGCTGCGCCGGGGCCGGCAGAGTGGCCGGCGCTCAATCCAGCCAATGACGAATACCGCCGCGTCGCCCTGCAGGGGCGCTATCTCGATGCGCCGGAGACGCTGACGATGGCCGTGACCGAACTTGGCCCCGGCTTCTGGGTCCTGGCGCCGTTCCGGGCCGATGCCGGCTTCACCGTCCTCGTCAATCGCGGTTTCGTGCCGGAGGATCGGCGCGGGCCTGACGAGCGGCGCAAGGTTGCCGGCGAGGCGAGGGTGGTCGGGCTGCTGCGGCCGAGCGAGCCCGGAGGCGGCTTCCTACGCGCCAACGACGCGGCTGCCGGGCGCTGGTACTCGCGCGACGTGGCGGCGATCGCCGGGGCGGGGAGCCTTGGTGCTGTCGCGCCTTATTTCGTCGATGCCGACGCCACTTCGGAGCCCGGTCCGCTGCCGCAGGGCGGCATGACCCAGGTCAGCTTCCGCAACACGCATCTGGTCTATGCGCTGACCTGGTTCTGCCTGGCTCTGATGAGCGCCGGGGCGGTGGTCTTCCTGTTGAGGGGCAAGGCCGACGAGGGATCGTCGGCCGCATAGGTTCGGCGTGGTTCCCGCATGATTCAGAAACACGCCGTCATTCCGGGCTTGACCCGGAATCCATCGTAGAGCGCCCAGACCTCCGATGGATTCCGGATCGGCGCCGCTTCGCGGCTTGTCCGGAATGACGAGTTTTAGGCCAGGCTCAGCCCTCGTTCTGCAACTGCCCAAGCTCGTGCAGCAGCGCCGCGCCCGTCCTGATGCCGCTCTGGAAGCAATCCAGCGTCATGTTCTCGTTGGGCGCGTGGTTGGCCTCGTCATGGTTGGCATAGGGCGTGACATAGGCGGGGATGCCGAGGATTTTGGTGAACACGTAATTCGGCAGGCTGCCGAAGCCGGCGGGGATCAGCAGCGGCTCCTCGCCATGGGCCGCGACGAAGGCGCGGCGCAGCGGCGCGGTATAGGCCGAGGCGATCTGCGTCTTGGAGGGCTGCATGCCGGTTTCCTCGACGATGAACTCGACCTCCGGCGCGTGCTTGGCGACATGGGCCGCGACCTTGCGCAGGATGTCCTGCGGGTCCTGCGCTTCGACGAGGCGAATGTCGCATTTCACCAGCGCTTCATTGGGCAGCACGGTCTTGGTGCCCGGCCCGCCATAGCCGCCGTGGAAGCCGTTGATCGTCAGCGTCGGCTGGAAGCAGAGACGGTCGTAGAAGGGCCGGTCGAGCGGCGCATCGAGGCGGGTGAGGCCGAGCCCCTGCTTGAACGCGTCGATATCGAGCGGCAGGTGCTTGATCGCCTCGATATCCTCGGCCGTCGGCGGCTCGACCGCGTCGTGCAGGCCTTCGATGGTGATCTCGCCGGCCTCGTTCTTCATGGTGGCGAGCAGGTGGACCAGCGTCCAGATCGGGTTCGGCACGACGCCGCCGAAATTGCCCGAATGGACGTCGCGGCTGGCATGGCGGCAGCGCAGGTCGAAGGAAACGACGCCGCGCGAGCCGAACTTGATGGTCGGCGCGCCGCTGGCATGGCGCGGGCCGTCGGCGGTGACGGCGAGGTCGGCCTGCAGCAATTCCTTGTTGGCGCGCACGAAGCCCGCGATGCGGGGGCTGCCGATCTCCTCCTCGCCCTCCAGCAGCAGGATGACGTTGCAGGGCAATTCGCTGTGGATCTTGAGATGGGATTCGATGGCGAGGATCTGGGCGAAATGCTGGCCCTTGTTGTCGCCGACGCCACGCGCATAGAGCCGGCCGTCACGGATGGTGGGCTCGAAGGGCGGCGAAATCCACTTCTCGAGCGGGTCCGGCGGCTGCACGTCGTAGTGGCCGTAGAGCAGCACAGTCGGCTTGCCCGGCGCCTTCTCCCAGCGGGCGACGACCATGGGATGGCCCTCGGTCTGGATGAGGCTGGTTTCCAGTCCGATCTCGGTCAGCATCTCGACCAGCAGCGCACCGACCTCGGCGATACCGATGTTCTCGGCGCTGATGCTCGGATGGCGCAGATAGGCGATCAGCCGGTCGAGGAAGGCGCTGCGGTTGGCTTCGATGTGATCGAAGACCGGAGCCAATGCGTCGGAGGAAGCCATTTCGGTGCAGGCCTTTGCGAGGAAGCGTTGAGATCGTGAATCAGGGAGCAGGCCGTCATGACGGGCCGGCTCCCAGGCGCGACCAGCCTAAGGGGTGATACCGCGCCTCTCAACGGCTACGCCTCTCCATTCCCGCCGCAGCGGCCATGCGGCGAGCTCAGGCCGGGAGATCAAGCCGACCCCGGCTCAATGGGCGTAGGGGTCCGCTTCCGTCTCTCCGCCACGCTCGCGGGCCTCGTGCCAGGCGAGCCAGTCCGCCAGCCCGGCCGTGTCGGGCGCAACGGCGGCGAGCTGGCGCAGCGCGACGCGCAAGGCGTGGCGCTCGAACTTGGTCCCCGGCACGGCAAAGGCTTCCGGCGAAACCCCTTTGTCGACGGCTTCGCGCAGCGCCTGTTTCACCGCGGCGATTGCCGGGTCGGCGAAACGGGCGATCAGGCTTTCGAAGCCTTGGTGGGCAGCGGCGTCGAAGGGGCGCGGGTGCCCCATCGCGTCGCGGACCGGATGGGCCGGAACGAGATGGGCACAAGGCACGTAGCCCTCTGGTACCGGTTCGGTCGCGGCATGGGTGCGGCCGCTGCGCAGCAGCTGCGGCAGCACATGGGTGTGCGGGCCCTCGGGGCTCTTGCCACCGGCCGGCGGGATCGGCTGGTAGACCTCGCAGCGGCCGATGCGGGCGAGGAAGACGCGATGCGGCCCGGCAGCGACGATCGCCGGCATCGCCGGATTGCCGGGCTCGAACAGCGAGCGGCCGGCCTGGGCGCGCAGCAGCGCGATCAGTTCGGGATCGCCGGTGCGGATGCAGATGTCGGTCTGCAGGGTGCCGAGCCCCATGTCGAACAGGATCGCGTTGGCATCCTCGGTGCGCAGCGCTTGGGCATCGGGGCCGAGTTCGGTGAGAACGGTGCGCCGGTTCATAGCGCAGGCGTCTTCCAGCAGGCAGAGCGAGACGCGGGGGCTCCAGCTCGCGCCGACGGCGCTTTCCGAGGCGAAGAGGGGGGCGCCGTCGAGATTGTCGAAGCCGATGCCGCCGCGCGCGGTCGTGGCGGAGAGGCGGGAGGGCTTATCGACGATCACGACCTCCTCGCCGGGATCGCGCATGAACTCGGCGATCGCGCCGAAGGTGCCGAGATTCCACTGGCTCGATGCGTCATGGATGTGCTCGCGCAGCACGGCGCGGATGGTTTCGCTATCGCTCATCGTTGGATCTTCCGTGGCTCAGGGCCCGCCAGGGCAGGAGGAAGGGCTCGTCGTCATGGCTGCCGCGCAGGGCGCTGACGCTGAAGACACTGCGCAGGCGCGCGTCGTCGAGGACGGCTGCCGGCTCGCCCTCGGCGACCAACCGACCGAGATTGAGCAAGGCGAGCCGGTCGCAGAAGCGGGTTGCCAGCGTCAGATCGTGCAGCACGACCACGACGCCGGCGCCGCGTCGCGCGGTCTGCCGCAGCAGCTCCATCACTTCGAGCTGGTGCAGCGGGTCGAGGCCGGCGAGCGGTTCGTCGGCGAGAAGATAGGGCGCTTCGACCGCGAGGGCGCGGGCCAGCAGGACGCGCCGGCGTTCGCCGCCGGAAAGCGTGCCCATGGTGCGATCGACGAAACTCGCGACGTCGCAATGGTCGAGCGCTGTGGCGATGGCCGCCTTGTCGGCTTCCGAGAGCCCGCCGAAGGGGCGGCGGTGCGGCAGGCGGCCAAGCCCGACCACGGTCTCGACCGAGAGCGGCCAGGAGGTATCGCCGCCCTGGGCCAGGAAGGAGACGCGCCGGGCCAGCGCCTGCCGCCGGAGTTCTCTGGCGCTCTCGCCATCGTAGCGGACGGCGCCCCGCGCCGGGGCGAGCAGGCCGGCCATGACGCGCAGCAGCGTCGTCTTGCCGGCGCCGTTGGGGCCGACGAGGCCGAGGAGTTCTCCGGGTCGAACAGTGAGGTCGGCCTCTTGGAGGACCGCCTTGCCGCCGAGCTCGACGGTGATGCCGTGCGCTTCGATGGCCATCACGCCTCCCGCCGCATGCGATTGACGAGGCTGAAGAGGAAGGGTGCCCCGATCAGCGCAGTGACCACACCGAGTTTCAGATCCGGCGGGATCGGGGCGAGCCTGAGCGCGGTATCGGCCAGCAGGACGAGGCTGGCGCCGCCGAAGCCGCTGACCAGCAGCAGGCGGCCGGGGCGGTTGCCGACCAGCGGGCGCAGCAGATGCGGCACGACGAGGCCGACGAAGCCGATCGCACCGGTGACCGCGACCGCGCTGCCGACGGCGAGCGCCGTGCCGCCGATCAGGCGGGCGCGCAGCCAGGTGAGATCGAAGCCCAGGCTGGCGGCCGTGTCTTCGCCCAGCGTCAGCGCGTCGAGGGCCGGCGCGGTCGAGAGCAACAACGCCCAGCCGACGAGCATCAGGGGCAGGGCGAGCAGGACATGGTTCAGGCTGCGGTCGGCGAGCGAGCCCATCAGCCAGAACACGATCTCCAGCGCCGCATAGGGGTTGGGCGCAAGGTTCAGTGCCAGCGATGTGGCGGCACCGGCGAAGCTGTTGATGGCGACGCCGGCGAGGATCAGCGTCGTGGTGCCGGCGCCGCGTCCGAGCAGGATGAACAGCAGGAGCGTGGCGACGACGGCGCCTGCGATGCCGCCGAGCGGCAGGGCGAGCGCGACGCTGGCTGAAAGCCCGCTGTAGAAGGCGACGACTGCGCCGAAGGCGGCGGCGCTCGAAATGCCGACGACACCGGGCTCGGCCAGCGGATTGCGCAGCAGGCCCTGCATGGCGGCGCCCGACAGGCCGAGGCTGAAGCCGACCAGCGTGCCGAGGATCGCGCGCGGCAGCCGCAGCTCCGTCAGCACGAGCGCCGGCAGCGTCGGGCGCCCAGCCAGCCAATCGCGGATCGCCGCGCCGAGATCGAGCGGGGCGTAGCCGACCGCCGTCGAGAGAGCAAAGACGGCGAGCGTCGCGAGCGCGAGCAGCGCGATGAGAAGCGCCAGCGATGGCGGCTGGAAGGGCAAGGTCTTCATCGGTCCTCTTCGGCGGCGCGTGCGAGCAACTCGATGGCGTCGAGCACGCTCGGACCGGCGCAGGTCCATAATCGCGAGGGCAGGGCGACCAGCTTCAGGCGCTCGCGGAGCCTCTCGATCAGCGGATGGTGCAGCACCTCATGGGCGAGCGAGGGCTGGCCGCCCGGCGTGTCGTTGAGGATCAGCATCTGCGCGCCGCCGAGCGCCACTGTCTCCAGCGCGATCTGGCCATAGCTGTCGATGCCGAGGCCGGCGGCGATGTTGTCGAGCCCGGCCAGCGTCAGGATCTCGTCGACCAGCGAGCCGCGCCCGACCGTGAAGCCGTTCGGGCGAAGCACGATGGCGCGGCGGCGCTCGGTCGGACGCTTCGCCGCCAGAACGGCGAGGCGCGCGTCGATGTCGGAAACGAGCGCCGCGCCGCGTTCCTCCTCTCCGAGCAGCGCCGCCATCTCCGCGATCTGCGCGCGCATTTCGGCGATGTTGCGGGGCACGCCAAACTCGCGCACGGGCATCCCCACCCGCTTGAGCAGGGCGACCGTCGCGCGGGTGGTGTAGGCGCCGGCGATGACGAGGTCGGGCCGGGAGGCGAGCACCTGCTCGACGAGGCCGTGATTGACCGGGATCGCGCGTGCCGCCTCTGCCATATTGGCGTTGCGCGGATCGCGCGAGAGCCAGGTGATCGAAGCGATGTGCTCGGGCGGCGCGAGGCGCAGGACGAGTTCGTCCGTGCACATGTTGAGCGAGACGATCCGCGCCGGCTTCGCCGCCGCTGGCGACGCGCCAAACGCCATGGCGGCGAAGGCCGCGATGGCGAGAGCGCACAAGCCGGTCAGCCCATGCCTGGCGCGGAACGGCGTCATCCGCCGATCGCCACCTTGATGCCGCCATAGGCGCCGAAGCCCGGGACGAGGAAGCCGATGGGGTTCTCCCAGCGCTTGTCGAAGAGATTGTCGATCCGCCCGAACACGGTGACCTTGTCGGTCGCCTTGTACTCGGCGGCGAGATTGACCAGCGTCGCGCCCTTCGCGTTCATGCGCGGGACCGAGAAGTCGCGATTGCCGTCGACCCAGGAGCCGACATAGAGCAGCGTCGCCGAGAAGGTGAGCTTGTCGGTCGGCGTCCAGGTCGCGGTTGCGCTCGCCTTGTGGCGTGGGCGGCGCAGCAATTCCTGCCGCGCAATCTCGTCCTTGGCGAGGGTGAAGGTGTAGTCGGCGCGGATGCGGAACTGGGGCGAAATCTCCAGCGCGGCGAAGGCTTCGACGCCCTTGGTCTGCGCCTTGCCGATATTGGCGTAGGAGTTGCCTGCCGTGTTGGTGACGATCAGGTTGTCGATGTCGTTCTGGAACCAGGTCCCGCCGAACTGAAGGCGCTTGTCGAAGAGCGGCTGCTCGAAGCCGATATCCCAGCCGTGGCTTTCTTCCGGGCTCAGGTTCGGGTTGCCGAAGAAATTGAAGCCGGGGCGATAGTCGATGAAGCGCTCGCTCAGCGTCGGCGCCTTGAAGCCGGTGCCGTAGCTCGCCTTCAGCTTGGTCTCGATGCCCGGGACGATGACGGCCGGCGCGATGCGATAGGTGGTGTGGCCGCCATAGCTGTCTTCATTATCGTGGCGGATGTTGGCCGCCAGGAAATAGCGGTCCTGAATATTGCCCTGGTATTCGAGATAGGCGGCCTTGTTGCCGTTGGAAGCGACGAGGCTCGCGGTGTCCAAGCGCTCGCGCTCGTATTGCAGGCCCATGATCAGGTTGTGACCCTTGGTGATCTCGATATTGCCGCGCCAGTCGAGCTTGGTGCGCTCGCCCAGGTTTTCGTTGGGCAGGCCGAGGATGCCGGTCGTGCCGTTGGCCGTTCGCGTCGCCCGGTCCTGGTTCGTGTAGGAAACGCCGAAGGTGTTGACGAAACGTCCGGCGAACGGATCCCAGACGACCTCGCCGCGTGTGAAGGCCTGTGCGTAATTCTGCAGGGAGCGATAGGGGGCGGGGCGGCTCGGGAAGCCGGTGTCGCCGGTATAGCGCAACTGCCCGTCCTGATAGCGGCCGACCCAGTTGAGCGACAGCGTGTCGCCGAGCGCGACGCCGATGCGGCCGGAATAGCTGTAGTTGTCGAAGGCATTCGGATTGATGCGGCGGCCGGGCGGGACGAGGTTCGGCGGCGTGACGTCGGTCGCATCGGTGCGGAAATGCGCGACGTTGAAGGCATAGTTGAAACGATCGTCGCCACCGCTGAAACCGGCGGACTGGTTGAAGGTGCCGTGGGAACCGGCTTCGACCCGCGCGGTCGCCCTGGGCGGCCCCTCACCGCGTTTCGTGGTGACCGAGATGACGCCGCCGATCGCATTGGCGCCGTACAGGCCGCTCTGCGGGCCACGCAGCACCTCGATGCGCTCGATGTCGTCGGTCAGCATCGAGCCGAAATCGAAGGAGCGGTTGGGCGTCGAGGGGTCGTTCGCCTCGATGCCGTCGATCAGAACCTTGACGTGATTGGAGTTGGTGCCGCGCATGAAGACCGAGGTCAGGCCGCCCGGTCCGCCTGTCTGGACGATGTTGAGGCCGGGCACGGTGGCGAGAGCCTGGGGCAGGGTGCGGCGCTGCTGCTGCTCGATCTCCCTGGCGGTGATGACGGTGACGGAGCTCGCGATCTCGCGCGCCGGGGTCGGCGTGCCGGTCGCGCTGACAACGATCTCGTCGAGCGCGAGCGGGGCGGGTGCGTTCTGGGCGAGTACCGGGGCGGAGCAGGCCAGTGCGAGGAAGGAAACGCATAGCAGCAGGCGGCCGCGTTCTGCGGCTGGAAGGGCGGGGATCACGATGGAGACCTCGGGCGTTGACGTCAGTGGCACGTCACCGCGAACGCGATCTCCCATCGCCGCGCAAAAGGCGGCAAACAGTCAAATCAGCGATCGGCGCACCCCGTCCGAACGTGTTCGCGTGTGACCACGGCTGACGGCAGGTCTCCTGGCTCGCGGGTCCATGCCCTTCGCCGCCTTCCCAGGTCCGAGGTCCCAGTGGCGTATGGCGAAAGGCTCGCCGCTTACAGTTGCGGGGGCAGCCGCGGCATGGGGTGGCTGGCCACCCGCACCGCGTTCCCTTTTGATCCCGTGAGGGAACCGTCCCGGTGACGATTACGGCGGAAAAGTGTCGTCGTCAAATAGGTTTAACCAAAGGTAAGGACGGGGGCGGGAGATCGCGCGCCATGTCGTATCCGGAGGCCAGCCGTCGCGATCGCGCCGGTTTACGCCCGCGAGCCGGCACGGCAGAACAGAAGCCACGGGCCGGGTCGGAATCACCATCTCTCGGCGCTTTCCGCGGCTTGGCCGCTCTGCTGTTGCCGAGGATGACGATGCTTAGGTTGCCGGACTTCGACGAGCAGATCGACCGCCGCGGGACCCATTCGGCCAAATGGGACACGATGGAGAAGTATTATGGCGTGGCCGCTTCCGACGGCATCGCCATGTGGGTGGCCGATATGGATTTCCGGCCGCCGCCTTGCGTCCAGCAGGCGGTCGAGCGCATGGCGGCTCACGGGGTCTATGGCTATTTCGGCGACGACCGCACCAATAGCGACGCCATCCGCTGGTGGATGAAGACCCGCCATGGCTGGGACGTGGCGTCGGAAGCGATCTTCACCACCCATGGCCTCGTCAATGGCACGGCGCTCTGCGTCGATGCCTTCACCGCGCCGGGCGATGGCGTCGTGCTGATGACGCCGGTCTACCACGCCTTCGCCCGCATCATCCGCTCGGCCGGCCGGGAGGTCGTGGAGTGCCGGCTGCGGATCGAGGAGGGCCGCTACGTCCTCGACATCGCCGGCTGGGACGCGCAGATGACCGGCCGCGAGCGGATGCTGATGCTGTGCTCGCCGCATAATCCGGGCGGGCGCGTCTGGACATGCGACGAACTCCGCGAGATCGCGGCCTTCTGCAAGCGCCACGACCTGATCCTCGTCGCCGACGAGATCCATCATGATCTGGTCATGCCGGGCGCCAGGCACACCGTCATGCCGCTGGCTGCGCCTGAAATCGCGGACCGCCTCGTGATGATGACGGCGACCACCAAGACCTTCAACATCGCGGGCGCCCATGTCGGCAACGTCATCATTCCCGACGAGCCGCTGCGGGAGCGGTTCCGCGCCCGGATGAACGCCCACGGCATCTCGCCCAATTCCTTCGGCATGGCGATGGCGACCGCCGCCTACAGTCCCGAAGGCGCGGCCTGGGTCGACCGGCTCGTGGCCTATCTCGACGGCAACAGGAAGCTGTTCGACGACGGGGTTAACACGATCCCCGGCCTGCGTTCGATGCCGCTCGAGGCGACCTATCTCGCCTGGGTCGATTTCGGCGGGGCCGGCATGGAGCCGGCGGAATTCACCGCCCGCGTCGAGAAGCAGGCGAAGATCGCGGTGAACCATGGCGCGAGCTTCGGGGCGGGGGGCGACAGCTTCCTGCGCTTCAACCTCGCCACGCCGCGCGCCACCGTGATCGAGGCCGTCGAGCGATTGAAGGAAGCTTTCCGCGATCTGCAATAGCGCCGGCTGCGGGACGGTTCTGTCGTCCCGCGCCATCCCCCGCTTCTCGCAAAGGCGGCGCTGGCTTATTGGTGAAGCGGGAGAACTCATGAGACGCATCTCCAGATATCGCTATCGCAGCCTGTTCCATGTCGGGTAGCCCGTGACGGCCGGCACGCCCCATCACATCGTCATCGTCGGAGCCGGCTTCGGCGGGCTGGAGGCGGCGCGAAATCTCGCCGGCGAGTCGGTCAGGATCACGCTCATCGACCGGCGCAACCATCACCTCTTCCAGCCTCTGCTCTATCAGGTCGCGACGGCGTCGCTGCCGACCTCCGAAATCGCGTGGCCGGCCCGTTCGCTGCTGCGGCGCTACAAGAACGTCACCACGCTGCTGGGCAGCGTCGTCGGCGTCGATCCGAGCGACAAGAAGGTGCTGATAGAGGGCGAGCCGCCGCTTGCCTTCGACAGCCTGATCCTGGCGACCGGGGCGCGACACTCCTATTTCGGTCATGACGAGTGGGAGCCCTATGCGCCCGGGCTGAAGACGCTCGAAGATGCGACGAAGATCAGGCGGCGTATTCTCTCCGCCTTCGAGCAGGCGGAATGGGAGACGGACGCTGCCCGGCGCGCCGAGCTCCTCACCTTTGTGATCATCGGCGCGGGTCCGACCGGTGTGGAGCTTGCCGGCACGATCGCCGAGCTGGCGCATGACACGCTGCGCGGCGATTTCCGCAACTTCGATACGCGCGCCGCACGCGTCATCCTGGTCGAGGCCGGCTCGCGCATCCTGGCTGGCTTCACCGAGGACCTTTCGGCCTATGCGGAGCGGGCGCTGATCGGGCTCGGCGTCGAAATCAAGCTCGGTCACGCTGTCTCGAACTGCACCGCGGACGGGATCGAACTCGGCGGCGCCTTTCTCCCGGCCAGGACGATCCTCTGGGCGGCGGGCGTCGCTGCTTCGCCTGCGGCGGAGTGGCTCGGCGCGCCGGCCGACAGGGCCGGGCGGGTGATGGTCGAGCCCGACCTCACGGTCCCCGGCCAGCGCGATATCTTCGTCGTCGGCGACACGGCCCGTGTCGTCTCGGCCGACGGCAAGCCGGTGCCCGGCGTGGCACCCGCGGCCAAGCAGGAGGGGCGCTACGTCGCCGGAGTGATCAAGACGCGGCTGAAGGGCGAGACCGCGCCGCCGCCCTTCGCCTACAGCAATGCCGGCAATCTCGCGACGATCGGCAAGCGCGCGGCGATCGTCGATTTCGGCTGGATCAAGCTGAAAGGGCGCATCGCCTGGTGGACTTGGGGCGTCGCGCACATCTTCTTCCTGATCGGACTGCGGAACCGCCTCGCCGTCGCGCTGAACTGGCTGTGGATCTATGTCAGCGGCCACCGCAGCGCCCGCCTGATCACGCAAGGGCAGGCGAAGAGCGGCGAAGCCGACGCTCCCCGCTGATCGCGTTTCTGTCCCGCATCAGGAACGCGGGAAATCCTCCGGCCGGAAGAAGGGCGTGTCCTTCAGTTCCGCCTCGTCGAAGGCTTCGAGATCGCGCCTGATTGCGGCGCTGTCCTCCCTGAAGAAGGCGGCGGCGAGGGCCTGCGCGACACGCTCGCCGGCGATCGCGACGCCCGGAATGTCGCTCGCGATCGCGCCATGGCTGACATTGGCACCGTGGTTGACGAGATGGATGCGGGAGAGTTCGGCCGGCGCGGTGGCATCCCTGGGCAGGAGCTCGAATCCCGGTCCGAGATAGGGCGCCTGCGCCAATGTCGGGCGTGCAAGCTCGGCCGGCGGCGTATAGCGGTCGCTCCAGCGCGCGATATGTCCGGCGAATTCCGACAGTTCCTGAATACGCGTAGCGTCGACCTGAAAACCCGTGGCGACGATGAGGAAGTCGTGGCGGCGCTCGATGCGACCGTCGGGCGTGTCGATGTCGAGCACGACCTGCCCGGACTCGCGCCTGACCGAAGCGACGCGATGCCGGAAGCGGATGCCGAGCCCACTGGATTTCAGCGCGCGCAGCACGGTCTCGTGCGGTGGCGGCGCGAGCATGTCGTCGAGATAGGCTGCGAGCGCCCAGCGGTCGGCGTCGGGGAGGGCGCTCCAGCCGTGGAAGAAGCCCTGGGTCGCAGAGCCGCGGCCCTTGTTGATCTGCGGCAGATGCGGCCGGCGCAGATACATCTCGACGCTCGCCGCGCCTTGCTCCAAGGCGGTCGCAGCATTGTCCCAGGCCGAGGCGCTGCCGCCGAGCACACCGATCGACTTGCCGCGCAGCCTTTCAAAGTCGATCGGGTCGTTGCTGTGGGCCGCGAGAGCGGGTTTGAGGTCGCGCGGGACGATATCCGGCCAGAGATCACCGCCCGCGCCGCCGCGTCCGGTTGCGAGGACGACATGGCGGGCGAATACGGTCTTCGTTCCCTCGGCGGTCTTCAGATCGAGTGCAAGTAGGCCGTCATGCGGGCGCAGCTTCGTCAGCGCCGTGCGGTGCTGCACAGGCAGGGCGAGCACCCGCTGGAGCCAGCTGAGGTAATCGACCCAGACGGCGTTCGGGATCTTGTAGAGCGCCTCCCAGGCCGCTTCGCCGAAGCTGGCGTTGTACCAGGCGGCGAAGGTCAGCGACGGCATGCCGAGCGCCGGCCCGGTCAGCGTCTTGGGAGAGCGCAGCGTGTCCATGCGCGCATAGCTGTTCCACGGGCCTTCGCGGCCGGGCTCGTTGGCATCGAATAGGCTGATGTTGACGATGCCCTTGGCCAGCAGGGCCGAGGCGGCGGCGATGCCGTTCATGCCGGCGCCGATGATGGCGACGTCGAGGACCGGCTCGCCGTCTGCCATCGCCTTGGGATGAAGCCAGGGCTTGGCCGGGATGCCGAGCAAGGCTAGGTCACGCTTCACCTGCGCTTCGTGGCGGGCAAGACCGTCGGCGATCGGCACTGGCGTTGCGATGCGCTTCATCACGAAACCTCCGCCGACTCGCGGGTGGCTTCGGTCGTGCCGAAGCCTTGCCCGGGGATCGAGGCGAGCAGGGCCTGCGTATATGGGTGCCGGCGTTGGCCGAAGACCTCGGCCACCGTCCCGGCCTCGACGACCTCGCCGTTCTTCATCACAGCGATCAGATCGCAGACCTGTGCGGCGACGCGCAGGTCGTGGGTGATGAAGACGATGGAGAGGCCGAGCCTTTCGCGCAGGTCTGCGAGCAGCTTCAGCACCTGCGCCTGCACGGAGACATCGAGTGCCGAGACCGGCTCGTCGGCGACGAGGACATCGGGTTCGAGCGCCAGAGCACGCGCCAAGCCGATGCGCTGGCGCTGGCCGCCGGAGAACTCGTGCGGATAGCGGTCGACCGCAGCGGGATCGAGTCCGACGAGGCCGAAGAGTTCGCGGGCGCGTTCGAGCGCCTGCCTGCGCGGCATGCCGTTGACGACGAGCCCTTGCGCGACGAGATCGCCGGCCTTGCGGCGGGGATTGAGCGAGGCGAAGGGGTCCTGGAACACCATCTGGATATGCCGGCTGCGCGCGCGCATCTCGGCGCGGGACAGCTTGGTCAGATCCTCGCCGTTCAGCCGGATCGCGCCGGTGTCGGGGTCGATCAGCCGGATGATGCAGCGCGCCAGCGTCGACTTGCCGGAGCCGGATTCGCCGACGATGCCAAGCGTCGCGCCCTTCGGCAGGGTGAGCGTCACGTCCTTGACCGCGTGGGTGATGCGCTGGCCACGGCCGAGGAAGCCGCCGGTGCGATAGGTCTTCGAGACGTTCTCGATCGTCAGGATCGCCTCGTCCGAAAGCGGGCGCGGCGGCGGCGGCTTCAGCGCCGGCACGGCGGCGATGAGCTGGCGCGTATAGGGGTGGCTGGGATGGTTCAGGACGGTCTCGGGCTCGCCCTGCTCGACGACGAGGCCGTGCTGCATCACCATGACGCGATCCGCGATCTCGGCGACGACGCCGAAATCATGCGTGATGAAGAGCACGGCGGTGCCCTTCCGCGCCTGCAATTCGCGGATGAGCTTCAGGATTTGCGCCTGGGTGGTGACGTCGAGCGCCGTCGTCGGCTCGTCGGCGATCAGCACCTTCGGATCCAGCGCGAGCGCCATCGCGATCATGGCGCGCTGACGCTGGCCGCCCGAGAGCTCATGCGGATAGGCCTTCGCCGCACGCTCCGGCTCGGGGATTTGCACTTCCACGAGCAGTTCCTGAACGCGGGCGGCGATCGCGCGCTTGCCGAGATCGGTGTGGATGCCGAGCATCTCGCCGATCTGGTCGCCGATGCTGCGCAGCGGGTTCAGCGCCGTCATCGGCTCCTGGAAGATCATGGCGATGCCGGCGCCGCGAATCCTGCGCATCTCCGCTTCGCCGGCGGTCGCGATATCGCGGCCCTCGAAGAGGATGCGGCCGCGCTCTATCGCAACGCCTGTGGGGAGCAGGCGCATGATGGCATTGGCCGTCATCGACTTGCCGGAGCCGGATTCGCCGACGACGCAGACGATCTCGCCCGCATTCAGCTCCAGCGAGACATCCTGCATCGCATGCGGCCGGTCAGCGCCCCTGGGCAGGCCGACTGTCAGTCCGTCGAGGGTAAGGATCGCGCTCATCGTCCCTTGAGCCTCGGGTTGAGGGCGTCGTTCAAGCCCTGGCCGACGAGCGAGACGCCGAGCACGGTGAGCAGGATCGCGACGCCGGGAATGGCCGAGACGTACCACTGCACGCGCAGCACATCGCGGCCGAGCCCGATCAGATTGCCCCAGGAGGCGACGTTGGGATCGGAGAGCTTGAGAAAGGCGAGCGAGCTTTCGAGCAGGATCGCGACCGCCATGACGACGCTGGCGTAGACGATCACCGGCGGCAGGGCGTTGGGCAGGATCTCGCCGAAGATCAGCTTGATGTCGGGCAGGCCGATGGTGCGGCCGGCCTGCACGAATTCGCGGTTGCGCAGCGACAGGAACTCGGCGCGGGTGAGCCGGGCTGGAGCCGGCCAGGAGACGATGCCGATCGCCACCATCACGGTCGTCAGCGTCGAGCCGAAGACCACGACCAGCACCAGCAGCAGCAGGAAGTTCGGCAGGGTCTGGAAGGCCTCGGTGATGCGCATCAGCACGGTATCGACCTTGCCGCCGTAGAAGCCGGCGAGCGCGCCGATGACGATGCCGATCGCGACTGCGATGACGGTGGCGACGATGCCGATCAGCAGCGAGATGCGCGCGCCGTAAAAAATCTGGGCGGCGATGTCCCGGCCGGAATTGTCGGTGCCGAGCAGGAAGCGCGGATTGGCGAGCGGCCATTGCAGCGGCCGGCCGGCGAGCGCGAGGGGATCGCGCGGGAAGAGCCAGCCGGCGCTCGCCGCCATCGCGATGACGATCAGCAAGAGGATCAGGCCGATCACGGCAGCCGGGCTACGGAGATAGCGCTTGAGGATGTCCATCGCCTCAGCCCTCCGGCGCGATGCGCGGGTCGAGCCGCGCATAGAGCAGGTCGACGATGAAGTTCACGACGATGACCAGCAGCGCCGAGACGAAGACGATGCCGAGCAGCGTGTTGAGGTCGCGCTGGATCACCGATTCATAGGCGAGGCGGCCGAGCCCCGGCAGCGAGAAGACGCTTTCGACCACGACGGAGCCACCGAGCATCGTGCCGGCCTGCAAGCCGATCAGCGTCACCATCGGCAGCAAGGCGTTGCGCAGGACGTGGCGGGTGATGACGCGGGTCTCGTCGAGGCCCTTGGAGCGGGCGGTGCGGACGAAGTCGAGGTTGAGCACCTCAAGCATCGCGCCGCGCATCAGCCGCAGATAGATGGCGAGATAGATCAGCCCAAGCGTCAGCGTCGGCAGGACGAGATGGCGCGCGATGTCGAGCGTGCGGGCGAAGCCCGTCAGCCCGGCGCCGATATCCTCGAAATCGCCGGCCGGCAGCCATTGCAGATGCACGGAGAAGACTACGATCGCCATCAGCCCGAACCAGAAGGAGGGGGTGGCGTAGAAGATCAGGCCGAGCGTCGAGATCAGCGTGTCCTGCCAGCGATTGACGTCGCGCGCCGCGAGCACGCCGAGCACGATGCCGGCGAAGAAGGCGAAGGAGAGGGCGGAAACCATCAGCAGCAGCGTCGCCGGCAGGCGCTCGGCGATGACGCTGGCGACCGGCTTGCCGTAGATGGCGGAGTGGCCGAGGTCGAAGCGGACCAGCCGCCAGAGATACTGTCCGAGCCGCTCGGCGGTCGAGAGGTCGAGCCCGTAGAAGCGGCGCAGTTCCTGCGCGAGCTTGGCGTCGCCGCCGCCCATCTGCGCCATCATGGCGTCGACGGTATCGCCGGGTGCGAACTGCAGCAGCAGGAAGATGCCGATCAGGATCAGCAACAGGGTCGGGATCGAGGCGGCGAGCCGCCGCCCCGCAAGGGTCAAGATACGCATGATCGACGCGCCGTGTTGTCGCGGGCCGTGCGAAGGGCCGGCCCGCTCTCCTGTTCTTATTCGGCCAACCAAAGGTCGTGCCAGCTCGACGAGCCCCAGCGCGGGGTGTTCGAGTGGTTACGGGCCTTGGCGCTGATCGTGGTGACGAAGATCTGCTCGATCGGGGTCCAGATCGGCAGTTCCGTGTTCACCTTGCGGACGAAATCGCCATAGAGCGCCTTGCGCTTGGCCGGATCGACCTCGGTCGCTGCGTCGTCGATGATCTTGTCGACGGCCTCGTCCTTCCAGTCCCACTGGTTGGTCCAGGGCGCGCCCTTGGGCTGGCCGGAACGGTACCAGACCGTGGTCGAGACGGCCGGGTCGTTGCGGTACTGGTGCCAGCCGGTGGCGAGGTCGAAATCCCAATCGTTGTAGACGCTTTTCAGGAAGCCGCCGCCATCGACGCGCACGATGTCGACCTTGATGCCGACCTGGGCCAGCGACTGCTGGATGAATGTCGAGAACAGCGAGATGTCCTCGCCCCATGGGGCAGGGGTGAGCCTGAGCGAGAAGCGCGTGCCGCCGGCACCGGGCTTGTAGCCGGCCTCGTCCAGCAGCTTGACCGCGAGCGCCTTGTCGAAAGGATATTGCGGGCCGTTGTCGGCCGGGTAGAAATCGGTCGAGACCGAGGGGATCGGCCCGGTGCCGCGCTTGGCGAAATCGCCGAGGAAGTTCTCGATGAAGAACGGGATGTCGAGCGCATGCGCGATGGCGCGGCGCACCCGGATATCGGCGAGTTCCTTGCGGCGGAAGTTGAACTCGATCGTGTTGGTGCGGGCGTTGCCCTCATTGCCCTTGGTCGAGACGATGAAGCGCTTGTCCTTGGACAGGCGGGCCATGTCCGAGATCGTCAGGCCCGAGAACGGGCTGTAGTGGAGCTGGCCGGCCTCGAGCTGGGCGGCGGCGGCCGAGCGGTCGGTGATCACGCGCCAGATGATGCGGTCGAGATAGGGCGCATTCTCGCGCCAATAGTTTGGGTTGCGATCGGCGATGACATGCTGGCCGCGCTCATAGGAGACGAACTTGAACGGGCCCGTGCCGATCGGCGCGAGGTTGACCGGGTTGTTCCGGATGTCGCCCTTGCCCTCGTAGAGATGGCGCGGCGAGACGTAGCCGAGATCGGGCAGGGCGCGCAGCAGCAGGTTGAGCGGCATCGGCCGCTCGTAGCGGAAGACCGCGGTCAGCGGATCGGGCGTGTCGACGGCGGTGAGGAAGAGCTGCAGCGTGGTGCCGTAGTTCAGGATCTTCTTCCACATCTCCATCGCGGTGAACTGGACGTCCGCCGAGGTGAAGGGCTGGCCGTCATGCCAGGTCACGCCCTTGCGCAGCTTGAAGGTGATGGTCTTGCCGTCGGGCGTGCTTTCCCAGCTCTCGGCGAGGACGCCGATCGGGTTGCCGTTGGCATCGAGATCGACCAGCGGCTCCTGGATCTTGCCGCCGATGATGTAGACGCCGGTCGAGGCCTGCAGGCTCGGGTTGAGCTGGCGTTGCTCGGCACCGTAGTGGACGCCGAAGACGCCGCCCTTGCGCGGGGTCTCCTGCGCGAAGGCCTTGAACGGGTTGACGACATTGGCCGCGATGGCGGCGGAGGTCATCAGGATTGAGCGACGGGTGAAGTCCATGGGGATCCTCGACGATCTGAGCTCGGAGGCTGAAAAACGGAATGCAGTAGTCGTGCCGGTCAGGCCGGCACGAAGCTGAGCACCGAGCCGGAGGCCCGGGCGGCGGGAACGCTGGCTACTTCGCCGTGGCGGATCGCCCCGGAGGCCGTGGCGGCGGCGTCGAGATCGCGCGTGGCGAGCACGAGCGCCGCGACGCCTTGGCTTGCGGCGCCTTCGCGCACGGCGTCGGGATAGCGCTCGGCGAAGGTCTCGGCGGTGTAGAACAGGATGTCGGCGCGCGAGCGTCCGGAGGCGACGCGCCAGACCGCGCCTTCCTGATGCGCCGGCTCGTCGATCAGCTGCGAGAGATGCGCCGCGGCGGCCTGCGGATCGGCGGACAGGATCTCGACGCGACGCAGCGCGACGGCGCTGTTGGCGTGTTGCTGGAGAACCGGAATCCAGACGTTCTCACGTGTCAGGTGCTGGCAGGCGAAGATGCGGATGCCGCCGGGCTGCTCGTCGAGCGGCCAGCGGAAGACGTTGAACTTGGCATCGGCCTCGCCGCCGCCGGGCAGCGGCACCGGCCGGCCGAAATGCACAGGGCCGATCGCCGGAAAGCCGCGCGCCGTGATCTCGGCCGCGCCGGCCGCGGCGTCGTCCGTAGTGAAGGCGATGCGCTCGATGCCTTCATGCTTCGTCAGGAAATCGCGCGTCGGCTTGTTCTGGTCGGTGTCGGAGACGATCCCGAGCAGCTCGAGATAGTCGTCCTGCAGCATGATCGTGTGATTGGCTGAGCCCATATGCGACGAATGAAGGCCGCGCGGCGAGACGGTGAAGCCAAGCTCTTCCCAGGTCTTGGCCGAGAGAGCGAGATCGCGAACGGCGACGACGACATGGTCGACGCCGAGAATATGATTGAGAGACATTCAGCCGGTCCGAGATAATGCCGCTTGCGACGGCTCAGGCGAAGAATTTCCTTCTTCGGTCGGCAATCTAGTCGGGCGATACGGGGAATGTCCTTATCGTTATTTTCCGGTTTTGGAGATGAATGATCTCCTTTTCGTAGTCGGCATTATGCGGGCCCGCTGTGGTGGATTAGGTCGCGGCGCGGTGATCGGATCGCGCTTGATTTCCGATCGAAGCGGGCATATACCCGCAACTATGTCCATTGCCTGCTACTGCACGCGCCTCAAGACCGTGACCCGCAAGATCGCGGGGCTTTATGACGTCGCTTTGGCGCCGGTGGGGATCAACATCGCCCAGTTCGCCATCCTCAGAAACGTCCGCAGGTACCAGCCGGTCAGCCTGACGGAACTGGGCCGGCTTCTGGAACTCGATCGATCGACCATGGGGCGCAATATCCGGGTGGTCGAGAAGATGGGCCTCGTATCGCTCGGGCGCGGAGACGATCAGCGGGAGCTGGTCGTGTCATTGAGCGGCCAAGGCGAGGCGGTTCTGGAAGAGGCGTCGCCGCTCTGGGAGACGTGCCAGCAGGACATCACCGGGCGCCTTGGCACCGAGCGTCTCAAGGCTCTCAACGAACTGAGCGACCTTCTCTGATCGTTTAATCTTAAGCGGGTATATACCCATAAATTGGATGCTCTCATGTCGCAGATTGCCGCCTCCGCCGACAATTCGGCGCTTCCACGCTTCTTTGCTCGACGCGGCATCCACTATGGCTGGGTGGTCGCGGCGGTCACCTTCCTGACCATGCTGGTCACGGCCGGCGCCGTCGGAGCGCCGGGCGTGCTGATCGGCCCGCTGCATCAGGAGTTCGGCTGGTCGACCTCGGAGATCTCCTCCGCCTTCGCGATCCGGTTGGTGCTGTTCGGGCTGATCGGGCCGTTCGCCGCTGCGTTCATGAACCGCTTCGGCGTCAGGCGCGTCGCGGCCGTGGCCTTGACGCTGATCGCAGCCGGCGTGCTCGGCTCCTTCGTCATGACGACGCTCTGGCAGCTCATGCTGTTCCTCGGCGTCGTCGTCGGCTTTGGCACGGGGCTGACCGCCATGGTGCTGGGCGCGACGGTGGCGACACGCTGGTTCTCGGCACGGCGCGGCCTCGTGATCGGCCTGCTCACGGCCAGCACGGCGACAGGCCAGCTCGTTTTCCTCCCGCTGCTCGCCTCGCTGACGGAGACGCTTGGTTGGCGCAGCGCGCTCACGGTCGTGCTGGTGATGCTGCTGCTCGCCGCCATCGCGGTGCTGGTGCTGATGCGGGACCGGCCTTCCGACATCGGGCTTGCCCCCTATGGCGCGACGGCCCCGGCAGCCGCGCCGCCGGCGGCGCCCGCGACGTTCCGCGCGATGCTGGCCTCGCCACTGATCGCGCTGAAGGATGCCTCGCGCTCCGGCATCTTCTGGGCGCTGTTCGGCACGTTCTTCGTCTGCGGCGCCAGCACGAACGGCCTGGTGCAGACCCATTTCGTTTCGCTCTGCGGCGATTTCGGCATGGCGCCGGTGGCTGCGGCCGGCATGCTCGCGGTCATCGGCATCTTCGACTTCGCCGGCACGGTCGGCTCGGGCTGGCTGTCCGACCGTTTCGACAGCCGCAAGCTGCTGTTCTGGTATTATGGCCTGCGTGGGCTTTCGCTGATCTATCTGCCTTTCACCAGTTTCAGCTTCTACGAGCTGTCGATCTTCGCCGTGTTCTACGGGCTCGACTGGGTCGCCACCGTGCCGCCGACCGTGAAGCTCGCGGCCGATCGCTTCGGCGAGCGCGCCAATCTCGTCTTCGGCTGGATCTTCGCGGGGCACCAGCTCGGCGCCGCCACCGCGGCCTGGGGGGCGGGCTTCAGCCGCACGGTCTATGCGAGCTATCTGCCGGCCTTCTTCATTGCCGGCGTGCTCTGCCTGATCGCCGCGGTGGCGATCGTCGCGGTGCGTGAGCCGCGCGAGCGGGACCTCGTGCCGGCGGCGGCCTGATCGCCCGTGTTGCGACATCGCGGCTTATGCCTATCTACAAGCCATGACCGCGATTCCGTTCGACAACTCCTATGCGCGCCTGCCCGAGCGGTTCTATGCCGCGGTCGATCCGACCGCGGTCGCCGCGCCACGGCTTATCAAACTGAACGAGACGCTGGCCTCTGAGCTTGGCCTCGATCCCGATTGGCTGAAGGGGCCGGATGGCCTTGCGATGCTAGCCGGCAACAGCATCGCCGATGGGGCAAGCCCGATCGCGACCGCTTATGCCGGCCATCAGTTCGGTGGCTTCAGCCCACAGCTCGGGGATGGTCGCGCGATCCTGCTCGGTGAGGTTGTTGATCGCGAGGGCCGGCGCCGCGACATCCAGCTCAAGGGCTCCGGCCCGACGCCGTTCTCGCGCCGGGGGGATGGCAGGGCTGCGGTCGGTCCGGTCCTGCGCGAATACATCGTCAGCGAGGCGATGGCCGCGCTCGGCGTGCCGACGACGCGTGCACTTGCCGCCGTTCTGACCGGCGAGGTCGTCAGGCGCGAGACGCTCCTGCCGGGCGCCATCTTCACCCGGGTCGCTTCCAGCCATATCCGGATCGGGACCTTCCAGTTCTTTGCGGCCCGCCGCGATGTCGAGGCCCTTCGCCTCCTGGCCGACCACGTCATCACCCGGCATTATCCGGGTGTGGCCGGCAGCGAAGCGCCGTATCTCGCCTTGCTGGAAGCCGTCATCGCCGCGCAGGCCGATCTCATCGCGCGCTGGATGCTGATCGGCTTCATCCATGGGGTGATGAACACGGACAACATGTCGATCGCGGGCGAGACGATCGACTACGGGCCGTGCGCTTTCATGGACAGCTACGATCCTGCGACCGTGTTCAGCTCCATCGACGAACACGGCCGCTACGCCTATGGCAACCAGCCGCCGATCGCGCTGTGGAACCTGACTCGCCTCGCCGAGGCGCTGCTGCCGCTGCTGTCGGATGACCAGGAGAGGGCGGTGACGATCGCGCAGGACGCGCTCAACCGATTCAACGATCTGTTCCAGAGCCGACTGGTTGCCGGTTTCCGCCACAAGCTAGGCCTCGTCAGCGAGGCGCCGGACGATGTGCTGCTCATCAAGGCGCTGCTCGAGACGATGCAACGAGGACAGGCCGATTTCACATTGACGTTCCGGAGGCTCGGTGACGACCTCCTGGAGGGCGGGCGGCGCTGTCGCGAGCTGTTTGCCAACACAGGCGAATTCGACGGCTGGCTGAGCCGCTGGCATGAGCGCCTGCAGCAGGAGACCTTGTCCGCGGAGGAGCGGCAGCGCCTGATGCACGGCGTCAATCCGCTGTTCATTCCCAGGAACCATCGAATCGAGGCGGTGATCCAGGCCGCCGTGGAGCGCGACGATCTGGCGCCGTTCGAGGAGCTGCTGGCTGTTCTGGCGAACCCCTATGACGATCAGCCCGGGCGAGAGGCCTACACGCTGCCGCCCGCCGCTCACGAGCGTGTGCTGGCGACCTTCTGCGGCACCTAGGGCGTTTCAGTTTTGCGGCATGGCTGAAATCTGTCTGCCTGCGACCTCAGCCGGCAGCTGTGCCGCCGGCATTGCTGCGCGTATCGCGTTGCAGCGACAGGATGGTGTCGGCAACATCG